>CAVCKM010000072.1:0-10468 GCA_963602765.1 Alistipes putredinis
ATCTACTTAATTACAATACAATAACCGATTATGAGTAACACAAAAGAGAAACTCTTCTCTGAGTTTCAAACTCCTACGACCCAGGAGTGGCTTGACAAGATTCAGGTCGATCTAAAGGGCGCAGACTTTCAGAAGCGTCTTGTATGGCGCACACCGGAAGGCTTTGACGTGCAGCCTTTCTACCGTAAAGAGGATGTTGACAAGCTACAGACTCCAAATGCCATGCCGGGCGAATATCCTTTCGTTCGCGGAAATAAGAAAGGTGACAATGTCTGGTACATACGTCAGGAAATAGAGGTTTCTGATGCTAAGGAGGCTAACGCAAAGGCACTTGACATTCTTAATAAGGGTATAGACTCTCTCTCATTTAGAATTCCTGGTGCGAAGGTTTGTGCAGAGTTTGTTGAACAACTGTTGGATGGTATCCTCTGTGATATTGTTGAGGTGAACTTCAGTACCTGTAAGCGCCATTCTGTCGAGTTGGCGCAGGTACTTGTGGCATATTTCGACAAGAAAGGGTATGACAAGGAAAAACTGGTTGGTAGCATCGACTGGGATCCAATAGAGAAAATCGTTATGGACGGTAAGGATGTGGAGCATATTCTGCAGTTTGCCAAGCCTTTGGTCGAGGCTCTTAAAGACTTGCCTCACTTCCGCTGTATTACGGTTAATTCTGTCTCGTTAAACAATTCTGGAGCCTATTGCATGCAGGAGTTGGGTTATGCTCTTGCATGGGGTAACGAGTATCTACAACTGCTTACGGATGCAGGCATCGATGCCACTTTGGCTGCCAAGAAAATAAAGTTCAATATGGGTGTTTCCGAGAACTACTTTATGGAGATAGCCAAATTCCGTGCAGCGCGCATGCTATGGGCGCAGATAGTAAAGCAGTATGAACCAGCTTGCGATTGTGCTTGCCAGATGTGTGTCAATGCGGTTACCACCTCTTATAATATGACGATGTTTGACGCTCATGTCAATCTGCTCCGTTCCCAGACCGAGGCAATGTCGGCTGCCCTTGGTGGTGTGCATTCCATCGTAGTCACTCCGTTTGACGCTCCCTATGAAACGCCAAATGACTTCTCTGAGCGTATCGCACGCAACCAGCAACTACTATTGAAGGAAGAGTGTCATTTTGATAAGGTAGTTGACCCTGCCGCCGGTTCATATTATGTCGAGCAACTGACAACATCGATTGCCGAACAGGCTTGGAAACTCTTCCTTAAGGTGGAGGACGAAGGGGGCTTCCTCGCAGCAGTGAAGGCAGGTACTGTACAAGACGATATTAATGCCACTAACACAAAGCGCCATACCTTGGCTGCACAGCGTCGTGAGTTTATCCTGGGTACTAACCAGTTCCCCAACTTCAACGAAAAGAGTGACGGCAAACAAGCCAGAGGTAAGTCTTGTGGTTGTGGACACGGAGACGAAGGCGGTGTCTTCAAGTCCGTCAACGCCACGCGCCTTGCGGCAGACTTTGAAGACTTGCGTCTTGCTACCGAACGAGCTTCCAAGCAACCTGTCGCTTTCATGGTGACCATCGGCAACCTCGTTTGGCGTCAGGCACGTGCGCAGTTCTCGTGCAATTTTCTTGCGTCTGCCGGTTATAAGGTGATGGACAACCTTGGCTTCGCTTCCGTTGAGGAAGGCGTAGATGCAGCTCTTGAGGCTGGTGCCGACATTGTAGTACTTTGTTCCTCTGACGACGAGTATGCGGAGTATGCTATTCCTGCATACAGATATCTCAATGACCGTGCGCTCTTCGTAGTGGCTGGCGCACCGGCTTGCGCTGACGAACTAAAGGCGGCAGGCATTGAGAATTTCATACACGTCAAGGTGAACCAACTCGAGACCCTTCGCGATTACAACGCGAAACTCGGCATAAAGTAATACACCTATTATATAAAGTACTACTATGGCAAGAAAAGATTTCAAAAATATAGATATTACTGCCGGCATTGAGAAGAAGAACGGTCTCGACTGGCAGAAAGACAACGATATACAGTTCGTCTGGAAGACTCCAGAACATATAGAGGTCAAGTCTGTTTATACCAAGGAAGACCTCGAGGGAATGGAGCACCTGGACTTCACCGCCGGCATCCCGCCGTTCCTGCGTGGACCATACTCCATGATGTACCCGTTCCGTCCGTGGACCATACGTCAGTATGCAGGATTCTCTACGGCTGAGGAGTCCAATGCCTTCTATCGCCGTAACTTGGCTTCCGGTCAGAAGGGACTCTCCGTGGCGTTCGACCTTCCTACTCACCGTGGTTATGACCCTGACAATATGCGCGTAATCGGGGATGTCGGCAAGGCTGGCGTGTCCATCTGTAGCGTAGAGAACATGAAGGTGCTCTTCGACGGTATACCGCTCAACAAGATGTCCGTCTCCATGACAATGAATGGTGCCGTACTTCCAATTATGGCATTCTATATCGTTGCCGGACTGGAGCAGGGCGCAAAGCTTGAGGAAATGGCTGGTACAATCCAGAATGATATTCTGAAGGAGTTTATGGTGCGTAACACGTACATATATCCGCCGGCATTCTCCATGAAGATTATCGCAGACATCTTCGAGTTTACATCGCAGAAGATGCCGAAGTTCAACAGTATCTCCATCTCAGGTTACCACATGCAGGAGGCTGGTGCGACGGCAGACATCGAGTTGGCATACACCCTTGCTGACGGTTTGGAGTATCTTCGTGCAGGCGTGAATGCCGGCATTGACATCGACGCTTTTGCACCGCGCTTGTCCTTCTTTTGGGCTATCGGAGTGAACCACTTCATGGAGATAGCCAAGATGCGTGCCGGACGACTGCTTTGGGCAAAGATAGTAAAGAGCTTCGGCGCGAAGAATCCTAAGTCAATGGCACTGCGTACACACTCGCAGACATCGGGGTGGTCGCTTACGGAGCAAGACCCGTTCAATAACGTTGGTCGTACGTGTATAGAAGCCATGGCAGCAGTGCTCGGACATACCCAGTCACTGCATACCAATTCTCTGGACGAGGCCATCGCTTTGCCTACAGACTTCTCCGCCCGTATCGCCCGTAATACCCAAATCTACATACAGAACGAGACAAAGGTATGCAAGGAGATTGACCCGTGGGCTGGTTCTTACTACATAGAGACTCTCACCAATGAACTGGTGCATAAGGCTTGGGCGCTCATTCAAGAGATAGAAGAGCTTGGCGGTATGGCAAAAGCCATCGAGACTGGCGTGCCCAAGATGCGCATTGAGGAAGCTGCAGCCCGCACTCAGGCACGTATCGACAGTGGGGTGCAGACTATCGTCGGAACAAACAAGTACCGTCTTGACCACGAAGATCCGATAGATATTCTTGAAGTTGACAATACCGCAGTTCGTCTGCAACAGGAGGCTTCCCTCAAGGAACTTAAGGCAAACCGTGACAACGAGGCTTGTCAGAAGGCTCTCGATGCACTGACGGAAGTGGTGCGTACCGGCAACGGTAACCTGCTGGCTGCTGCCGTGGAATGTGCCAAGTTGCGTTGTACGCTCGGCGAAATATCCGATGCGTGTGAGAAGGTGGTAGGACGTTATAAAGCAGTAATCAGAACAATATCAGGCGTGTACAGTTCAGAATCAAAGAATGACAGCGACTTTGAAAAGGCCTGTCAACTTACAGAGAAATTCGCACAGAAAGAGGGTCGCCGCCCACGTGTGTTCATCGCAAAGATGGGACAGGACGGTCACGACCGTGGTGCAAAAGTGGTGGCAACGGGTTATGCAGACTGTGGCTTCGATGTCGATATGGGTCCGCTCTTCCAAACTCCAGAGGAGGCGGCTCGTGAGGCCGTAGAGAACGATGTTCACGTAGTGGGTGTCAGTTCGCTTGCTGCTGGTCACAAGACACTCATTCCGGCTCTCATAGCAGAACTGAAGAAGATGGGTCGTGAAGACATCATGGTCATTGCTGGCGGTGTGATACCTGCACAGGACTACGACTTCCTCTATCAGGCTGGCGTAGCTGCCATATTCGGTCCTGGTACTTCAGTGGCAAAGGCAGCTGTCGATATGATGAATATTCTGCTTGACGAAGAAGAATAACCTATCAAGAAAAGACCCAAATAAATGAGTTCATTACTACTGGATAACGCAGTAAACCAATTTTCCAGACTACCAGGCGTGGGGCGCAAGACCGCCCTGCGTCTGGTACTTCACTTGTTGCGTCAGGACGAACAGGACGTGACGGCACTTGCCGATGCGCTCACGACGCTCCGCCGTGACGTGCGCTATTGTGCCGTGTGCCATAATATATCAGACGAGGAGGTTTGTCCCATTTGTTCGGACAAGTCCCGTGATGCAGGTATAGTATGCGTTGTAGAAAATATTCAAGATGTGCTCGCCGTTGAGCGCACCCAGCAATACCGTGGGCTTTATCATGTGCTCGGAGGCATCATCTCACCAATGGACGGCATCGGCCCGGATGATATAGAGATAAAGTCTTTGATAAAGCGTGTGGAGGACTCTCTACAGACAGATGTGCCCATTCGTGAGGTAATATTCGCCCTTGCCAGTACGATGGAAGGAGATACGACGAACTTTTATATCTCGCGTCATCTGCAGAGATTCCCTGACCTTGCCCTCTCGGTCATTGCGAGAGGAATAAGCATCGGCGACGAACTGCAGTACACCGACGAGGTGACACTCGGACGGTCTATCCTCAACCGAACACCGTTGAGGTAAAAAGGAACTTTTTTGGAGAAAAATTTGCGGGGTCACTAATTTTTTGTACCTTTGCACCGATTTCGCGTGTACGAAGTGCGTCACAGATGCTTTGTCAGTACGGAAGTGAAGCTCCGTTGTAAGGAGAGGACCATGTGCGGACATGCGGTGCGATACACCTACGACTAGCGGAAGAAAGAGAAAGTCAACCCCTTGTGTAATGGGGAATTTTTATCAAAACAACCAAAAAAGGAAAGTATGAAAGTACTTAAGTTTGGCGGAACAAGCGTAGGTTCCGTAGAAAGCATCCTTAGCCTGAAAAAGATTGTAGAAAAGGAGGCTAAGGAGCAGTCTGTAATCGTTGTAGTAAGTGCTCTTGGTGGCATTACTGACAAGTTGTTGGCGACATCCCGCATGGCTCTTGCCGGAGACGAACGCTATCGTGACGAGTTCGAGGCTATTGTAGATCGTCACCACAAGATGATAGACACTATCATTACCGACACCAAGGACCGCGAGAAACTATTCAATACCGTAGATGCGCTGCTCGAACAGTTGCGCAGCATCTATTTCGGTGTATTCCTTATCCACGACCTTTCAGAGAAGACGCAAGATGCCATCGTGGCATACGGTGAGCGTCTCAGCTCCAATATTGTGGCTACACTCGTGAAGGGTGCTAAGTGGTTTGATTCCCGCACATTCATCAAGACAGAAGACAAGCAGGGCAAGCACGTACTCGATGCTCCCCTTACAAATAAGTTGGTGAAGCAGACCTTCGCCGACCTCCCACGCATATCGCTTGTTCCTGGTTTTATCTCCAAGGATAGTAAGACGGGCGAGACGACAAACCTCGGACGTGGTGGTTCTGACTATACTGCTGCCATCATAGCAGCAGCCCTCGATGCTGAAGTACTCGAGATTTGGACAGACGTAGACGGCTTCATGACGGCCGACCCGCGTGTCATCAGCACTGCTTACCCAATCAAGGAACTTTCCTACATCGAGGCAATGGAGTTGTGCAACTTCGGTGCTAAGGTTATTTATCCTCCTACGATTTACCCAGTCTGCATAAAGAATATTCCTATAAAGGTGAAGAATACCTTCAATCCGGAAGCAGAGGGTACTATAATCAAAGAGAGGATAGAGGGCGACCATAAGCCTATCAAGGGTATCTCCAGCATCAACGGTACCGCCCTCATCACCGTTACCGGTCTTTCTATGGTAGGCGTAATCGGTGTGAACCAGCGTATCTTCTCAGTACTCGCGCAGGAGGGAATCTCAGTGTTCATGGTGTCTCAGGCATCTTCCGAGAACTCCACCTCTATCGGCGTGAAGGAGGACGATGCTGACAATGCCGCTCGCGTACTTAACGAGGAGTTCGCAAAGGAGATTGCTACAGGCGCGATGTACCCGATGATAGTAGAGAAAGGGCTTGCTACCGTAGCTATCGTGGGCGAGAACATGAAGCGCACTCCGGGTATCGCTGGTAAGCTGTTCGGTACGCTCGGTCGCTCGGGTATCTCCATCATAGCATGTGCACAGGGTGCTTCCGAGACGAATATCTCTTTCGTTGTGAACAGCAACTATCTCCGCAAGTCACTCAACGTAATTCACGACTCCTTCTTCCTCTCTGAATATAAGGTGCTCAACCTCTTCCTCTGTGGCGTAGGTACGGTGGGTGCAAAACTCATCGACCAGCTCAAGGACCAGTACCAGCCACTCATGCAGAACTCGGGTCTGCAGTTGAACGTCGTTGGTATCGCCTCTTCAAAGAAGGCAATCTTCAGTCGTAACGGTATTGACTTGTCATCATACAAGGAAGCACTGGAAGCTTCTGAACCATCAAATCCTGAGAAGTTGCTTGAGAACATACTCAGCATGAACATCTTCAATGCTGTATTCGTTGACTGTACTGCCTCCAAGGAGGTGGCAGCACTATATCAGTCGTTGCTCGAGCACAATGTCAACGTTATCGCTGCAAACAAGATTGCTGCGTCTGGCGACTATGAGATTTACCGCAAACTCAAGAAGATGGCATACCAGTCAGGTGTAAAGTTCCGTTTTGAAACAAACGTGGGCGCAGGTCTGCCTATCATCTCTACGATGAATGACTTGACCAACTCTGGTGACAAGATATTGAAGATTGAGGCTGTGCTCTCCGGCACGCTCAACTATATCTTCAACGCACTGGCAGAGGACGTGCCGTTCTCTGAGACCGTTAAGCAGGCAAAGGAACTCGGTTTCGCAGAACCAGATCCACGTATCGACCTCAGCGGAATGGATGTAGTGCGCAAACTCGTCATCCTCACGCGTGAGGCAGGTTACCACGTAGAACAGTCTGACGTAGAGAAGAACCTCTTTGTGCCTGACGAGTATTTCCTGGGCAGTGTGGAGGATTTCTGGAAACGGCTGCCGGAACTGGATGCTGACTTTGAGGCTAAGCGTAAGGTGCTCGCCGACAAGGGATGCAAGTGGCGCTTCGTTGCCAAGATGGAGGTTAATGCCGACAAGACCGTCAGCACCAGCGTCGGTCTGCAGGAGATTCCTACCAACCACTGCTTCTACGAACTCGAAGGCTCTAATAATATCGTCACCCTCACCACCGAGCGTTACAAGGAGTATCCAATGCTCATCCAAGGCTTCGGTGCCGGTGCCAGCGTAACGGCTGCCGGCGTATTCGCAAATATCCTGTCTATCGCGAATATCTAACACGCAAACACACACAACACAATGAAGACGATAATTATCTTGGGCGACGGCATGGCCGACAACCCTATAGAGAAACTGGGAGGCAAGACACCGCTCCAGTATGCCAAGACTCCATACATGGATATGCTGGCAAAGGAGGGACGTACTGGTCGGCTCGTTACTGTACCTGAGGGATATATGCCGGGTTCAGAGGTGGCAAATACCGCCATTCTTGGTTATGACCTTGACAAGGTGTACGAAGGACGCGGACCTCTTGAGGCTGCATCTATCGGATACGAGATGGACCCGCTTGACCTTGCTCTGCGATGCAACATTATCTGCGTGCGTGAGGACGGTACCATCAAGACGCACAACGGTGGAAATCTGACAACGGAAGATGCAGGACCGCTCATCGACCTCCTCAACGAGAAACTGGGTTCTGACCGCGTGAAGTGGATTAGTGGTATACAGTACCGCCACCTCCTTATTATAAAAGGGGGAAGCAAATACATTCAGTGCGCACCGCCGCACGACCACCCGAATGAGCAGTGGCGTCCGCTTCTCGTGAAACCAGAACCAGGCAAGGAGAACCTTAAGGAAGAAGGACGTATGACACCGCAGGAGACTGCCGACCTCCTCAACGACCTCATACTCCGTTCGCAGGAAGTGCTTGTCAATGCTACGCTCAACCAAGAGCGTGCAAAGCAAGGGCACGACCTCGCAAACATCATCTGGCCGTGGAGTGGGGGATACCGCCCTGCAATGCAGACTCTCGGTGAACAATATCCGCAGATAAAGTCGGGCGCAGTAGTGTCTGCTGTAGACCTCATCAGAGGTATCGGCCACTATGCCGGACTTGACATCATTGAAGTTGAAGGAGCAACAGGACTTTGGGATACCAATTACGAAGGCAAGACTGCTGCCGCCATTGAGAATCTGCGCACAAAGGACTTCGTCTTCCTTCACGTAGAGGCAAGCGACGAAGCCGGGCACGACGGTGACGTGGACCTCAAGGTAAAGACCATCGAAAATCTGGACTCCCGTATGATAGGTCCTATCTTCGAGGAAACAAAGAAGTGGGACGAGCCTGTCTGCATCGCCGTACTACCGGACCATTACACTCCAGTGGAACTACGTGTCCATGTAGGCGAACCAGTGCCGTTTATCATTTGGCACCGTGGCATAGAGGCAGACTCGGTACAGTCGTACGACGAGTTCACCTGTGTCAACGGGTCGTTCGGCATACTGCGTCTTCAGCAGTTCATGCAGACGTTGATGGCGCAGTAATTACTGTCCTTTAACGCTCAAGGAGTAAAAATCACAAACAATATAAACGCAAGATACACAATGAAATATTATTCCACCAATAAACAAGCTCCTGTCGCTACGCTTGAAAAGGCTGTAGTAAAGGGTCTTGCAGAAGACAAGGGACTTTACATGCCCGAGAACATCAAGCCTCTTCCAAAGGAGTTTTTCGACAATATCGACAAGCTCTCTTTTCAGGAGATAGCATACACCGTAGCAGACGCTTTCTTCGGTGAGGACGTTGAGGCTGATGCTCTGAAGAAAATCGTCTATGACACGCTGGCATTCGAATGCCCGGTAGTTCCTGTTGACGGTAATATCTATACTCTCGAGCTCTTCCATGGTCCTACGTTGGCATTCAAGGATGTGGGTGCACGTTTCATGGCACGTCTTCTGCAGTACTTCATCAAGAAGGAGCAGGCTACAAAGGACGGTGAGGTGAACGTTCTCGTGGCAACATCCGGTGATACTGGCTCTGCTGTGGCAAACGGATTCCTCGGAGTGGACGGCATCCATGTCTACGTACTCTATCCGAAGGGTAAAGTAAGCCCTATTCAGGAGTGTCAGTTCACTACTCTCGGACAGAACATTACAGCTCTTGAAGTGGACGGTGTGTTCGACGACTGTCAGGCTCTCGTGAAGTCTGCCTTCATGGACGCTGACTTGAACGCCCACATGAAGTTGACCTCTGCCAACTCTATCAATGTGGCACGTTTCCTCCCGCAGGCGTTCTACTACTTCAATGCCTACGCACAACTGAAGAAACAGGGAAAGCTTACATTCGACGCACAGGGTAAGTCAAACCTCGTGATGTGCGTTCCTTCCGGCAACTTCGGTAACATCTGTGCAGCTCTCTTCGGTCATACGATGGGCTTGCCTATCAAGCGTTTCGTGGCTGCCAACAACGCCAACGATATATTCTACAACTACCTTCAGACAGGCAAGTACAATCCTCAGCCATCAAAGGCTACGCTGGCAAATGCCATGGATGTTGGCGATCCTTCCAACTTCGCGCGTATCTACGACCTGTACAAGGGAGACCACGCTGCCATCACGTCGCTCATCAGCGGTGCGACATATCAGGACGACCAAATTGCCCAGACCATGCGTGACTGCTACGAGGCTACCAAGTATGTCCTTGACCCTCATGGCGCTTGCGGTTATCAGGCACTCAAGGATCTCCTGCAGGCAGACGAGGTGGGTTGCTTCTGCGAGACGGCTCACCCTGCAAAGTTCAAGGAGAAGGTTGACGCTATCCTGTCTACGGATATCGAGATACCTGCTCGCCTTCAGGCATTCATGAAGGGTACGAAGCAGAGCGTAGAGATGACCAAGGAGTTCGTTGACTTCAAGGCTTATCTGATGCAGCAGTAAGATATATACATATTTACATATAAGACAAAAATACGGTAGTGCTCCGGTTTCATCGCTGGTGCCGCAGGGCGCGAGAGGAAAGTCCGGGCAGTATAGGGTGCCCCACTTGCGAAAATACAAGCTATTGGCGACAGTAGGCAAAAGGCAGAAGAAAATAACTTCAGTCGTTTACGGACTCAACAGTCAGTACGACTGTAAAGGTGAGAAGGCGGTGTAAGAGACCACCAGGTGGCAGGTGACTGTCCACGCTGTGTCTGCTGGGGACTGCAAGTTCAAGTATACCATCGACATGATAGGGCGACCCGCCCGATGTCCTCTGGGGACTTCGATGGAGGGTAGAATGCTAAGTCGCAAGGCTAGAGGTGGCAGGTGACTGTCATCATAGATAAATGATGAAACGCCTTCTGCGGCGAA
>CAVCKM010000073.1:0-8931 GCA_963602765.1 Alistipes putredinis
CGCTAAAGCTATACGCCTTACACGACAAGCGTCTACGCATTTAACGGAAGAACCCTTTTTTTGCGTTCCGCAATATGTTAAGATTTAAGGCTTTTAAGGATTATTAACGTGAAAGTGCACTATATAACGTGAAAAAATGTATAATTTTGCACCCGTACTATAAACACAATCTATAAGGTCCCCCTTAAATCTACATTGCGAATCTAAAAGGATAACTGCAAATCTAAAAGGATAAGACTAACGATATGAGGCTCATACAGACGGCGGTCTGCGTGAAGTGACCTTCGTGTTTCCCGGACAATCACACTACATTCAAATAATAACAATTAGAGTTTCTATGTCTAAAAAATCTAAAACTGTACGCTGCGTACTCGCCGGCGCACTGCTCGTAGCGAGCACTGCCGTGGCACAGGCGCAGACTATCAGCGGAACGGTGAAGGACGCTACGGGCGAGCCCGTCATCGGCGCCACCGTCATGGAGCAGGGCACTACCAACGGCACTGTGACAGACTTCGACGGCAACTACACCATCACGCTGAAGGGCAAGAGCCAGAAACTGACGTTCTCCTACGTAGGTATGCAGAACCAGACGGTTTCCGTGGCTGGTAAGAGCAATGTCAACGTCGACCTCAAGGACGACGCACAGATGCTCGACGAAATGGTAGTCATCGGCTACGGCTCTGTACGCAAGAAAGACCTTACAGGCGCCGTAACGCAGGTTGGCGCAAAGCAAATCGAGAACGTTCCTGTTGCTAACGTTTCCGAGGCTCTGACCGGTAAGATGGCCGGTGTGAACATCACCACTTCCGAGGGTTCACCGGACGCAGACGTGAAGATCCGCGTGCGCGGCGGCGGCTCACTCTCACAGGACAACTCTCCACTCTACATCGTGGACGGATTCCCAGTGGCTTCCATCTCCGACATCTCTCCTTCCGAAATCGAGACCATCGACGTGCTGAAGGACGCTTCCTCCACCGCCATCTACGGTGCGCAGGGTGCCAACGGCGTTGTCATCGTTACCACAAAGAGCGGTAAGGAAGGTAAGGTGCAGGTGAACTTCAACGCCTCACACTCCTGGAAGAACATCACCAAGAAGCTCAGCGTGCTCAACCCATACGAGTATGCACTGTATCAGTACGAGCTTACCTCTGGCGGCAACAAACCGGCAAATGTCAATACGACAGCAACGAACTACGGTAGCTGGCAGGACCTCGACATCTGGAAGAGCGCAGACGGCAATGACTGGCAGGACGAAATCTTCGGACGTACAGGTCACCAGACTCAGTACAACCTCAGCGTAAGCGGTGGCTCCAAGGATGTGAAGTTCAATGTTTCCTACGCCCACAATGAGGAGGATGCCATTATGCGTTCTTCTGGTTATAAGAAGGATAACGTTAATGCCAAGTTGAATGCCAACATCAACAAGTGGCTTAAGTTCGACTTCACTGCCCGTCTGGCCTACACAAGGGTTAACGGTCTTAGCGGTGGTGCTGATACCAACGAGAGCAATGCGGCAAACTCAATTGTCTACAATACCCTTATCTTTGCGCCCGTGAATGAGTTGGCATCTTCAGACGACGATGAGGACAACTCGACTTCTACTCGACGCTCTCCATTGGAGCGTTTGGACAATACCAGCAAGGAGCAGACACGTTTCCGTCAGGACTACAATGCCTCTTTGACTTGGACACCGTTCAAACACTGGACAATCCGTACAGAACTTGGATACAACTGGCGCTACAACGAAACGGAACAAGTATGGGCGGCAAAGGCTGTGTCAAACTCCAAGTATGGATACAATGGTCAGCCTCAGGCTTACGACTATACTACAAGCTATCGTGGATTCCGCAATGCCAATACCATCACTTACGACAACCGCAAGCTCTTCGGAGGACGTGATGCCATCAACGTAATGGTTGGTCAGGAGTGGAGCAGCACAAGAGAGAACTCCCTCACTGCTGTGTCTGTAGCATACCCGGAATCGTTCACCATAAGCCAGGTTCTGTCAAACTTCGCATCTGGCACAGCACTGCCGACAAGCAGCTATCTCTACGAGGACGATAACCTCGTTTCGTTCTTCGGTCGTGTGAACTATACCCTCATGGACCGCTTCCTCCTCACCGCCACACTCCGTGCCGACGGCTCAAGCAAGTTTGGTGAGGGACACCGTTGGGGTCTCTTCCCTTCTGTTGCCGTAGCATGGCGCATGTCAGACGAGAAGTGGCTCAAGGACGTTGAATGGCTCTCCAACCTGAAGCTGCGTCTCTCGTACGGTACTGCAGGTAACAACCGTATCCCTGCCGGCACTCGAACCACTACGTACGGTATGGCTGCCGCCGATGGTAAGCACCCAGGCTTTGGCAATACGAGTGCTTCAATGCTTGAACTTGGCAGCACTCTGTACAATCCTGATTTGAAGTGGGAGACAACAACCACACGTAACTTCGGTATCGACTACGGTTTCTTCAAGGGTCGCCTCTCTGGTAGCTTGGAGTTTTACTGGAACACCACCAGTGACCTCCTTCTCAAGAAGTCGATTCCATCTAGTGCAGGTTATTCTTACCAGTACCAGAACTTTGGACAGACCTCAAATAAGGGTATAGAATTCTCCTTGAACTCTGTACTGGTGGATACAAAGAAGTTCAACCTCAACTTCAATTTCAACATAGCCTACAACAAGAACAAGATAGACAATCTTGATGGCGGTGATATGTATCAAACATCTTCTTGGGGTGGCACTCGCATAACGAAGGGAAATGGCGACTTCTTCCTTTCAGAGGGTGGCTCGCTTGGTGAAGTATGGGGCTATAAGAGCAACGGATTCTACACTGTGGCAGCAAAAGATGCCAATGGCGTATACAGCGGTGGTCAACTGATTCTGGATGGTGGCAAGTGGCGTACTATCACTGCTGCTGACGGTTTTGTTGATGCCAATGGTAATGCCGTTGAGGTAAAGGATAATTCTGGTACCCTCGTTGGCGGTATTGCGCCAGGTGCTGCACGCGTAGAGTGCGATGAAGAAGGCAATCCTATCTATCAGAGCCTTGGTAATACTGTTCCTACCACAACAGGTGGTTTCGGCTTCGACGGTCAGTGGAAGAACAAATGGGGTAATATTGACTTCAACGTATTCTTCAACTATTCTCTAGGCAATAAGATTGTCAACGGTACACGCCTCGCCAGCTCGTTCTACTCAAATACAACCAAGAACTACAATATTCTGGCCGATTGGGACTCTTCAAACCGTTATACGTGGGTTGATCCGAACACCGGTCTCAATCTGGGTAAACCAAGTACTGAAACCATTGCCTACTATGGTGGCGAGCAGGGTCTGATGAATCGTCTTAACGAGATTAACGCCAATGCTACCCAGTGGAATCCAGCAGCTAATACCAAGATGGTTCTTGTCAGCGATGCTTTGGAGAATGCTTCGTTCTTGCGTCTGCAGAATATCACGATTGGATACTCCTTCCCGAAGGAACTTATCCGCCGTATTCTTCTGGAAAACGTACGTGTGTACTTCACTGCCTATAACGTAGCATGTATCACCAACTATAGCGGTTACGACCCGGAAGTAGATACATCATCTTCGAACAATCCGATGACACCTGGTGTTGACTTTGCCGCTTATCCTAAGAGCCGCACCTTCACCGTGGGTCTCAATGTAACATTCTAATCCATATCGGAGAAACAGACAATGAAAAAGATATATTCTATTGTTGCCCTCGCGGCAGCATCGCTCACAATGGTCAGCTGCTCTGATTTCCTGGACCAGAAGTCGGAGTCTGAACAGACCACAGAAAATGTCTACGAGAATACCTACTTTACCAACCTCGTACTTAACAAGGCTTATGGACTTCTCACGACTGATTATACCTATTCACAGTGTATGTCCATCACTTGGAATCTCAACTCTGATGTAGAGCAGGTAGATGCTGTGTCTACGAGCGGTGATAACACAAAAGCTTCCAGTGAACGTGGCGTATTCAGCTACAACGGAACGCCCGATTCATGGAATAAGATAGGTTCTTCCTGGACAGACATATATAGTTCAATTGAGTATTGTAACAATGTCATAGCAGGCGTACGTGGCAGCAGTCTCTATAACAACGGCAGCAAGTCCGAAAAAGAGACAATGGGCACGTATCTTGGAGAGGCAATAGCACTTCGTGCGCTTCTCTATCATGACGCACTTCGTTTTTGGGGTGATATCCCAATGAAGTTGGAGCCTACACAGCCAGACCTCAGTAACGTCTATAATGCAAAGACAGACCGTGACGTTATTATGGATACCCTCATGGTGCAGCTGAAGGAGGCAATAGAACTTCTTCCTTGGGCGGACCAAAGCTCTCACACGACAGAGCACATAACAAAGGGATTTGCCAAGGCTCTCTATGCACAGATGGCGCTCACACGTGCTGGCTATGCTATCCGCGAGGCTGCTAAGGAAGGTTATGAGACGGCATCGTACAGCGACGCTACATATCCAACACAACGTCCTGATGCAGAAACAAGAAAGAAGCTATATGAGGCTGCTGCAAAAGAACTTGCGGAGATAATTACCAATGGTACACACAAGCTCAATCCTTCGTACGAAAACGAGTTCTACCTTCAGAACCAGCTTGAGCTGGACAAGACTTACAAGGAAAACCTCTTTGAAGTGCCAATGTTACACAACGTAACCAGTGAGATAGGATATACTGTCGGTAAACGTATTGACAAAACGGGAACTGACTTTGGTTATACTAACTCCTCTGGTAAAGCAACAACTACCGCAGTTCTCTTGTATTCGTACGACAAGAAAGACTTGCGTCGTGATGTAACCTGTGCTATTTCAAAATTCACAGTACCACAGGCTGCTTTGGTGTCTGTTAATGATCAGGAGAAGACGACTGACGGATGGTGTGAAGCATTGTTGGGTAACCAACCGTTTGCCATCAATATCGGCAAGTGGCGTCCTGAATGGATGACGGAAGAGTGGCATAGCCAAAACAAGGCTGCCGCTGCCAAGCATATGACTGGTATAAACTTCGTTAGAATGCGCTACTCTCAGGTGCTCCTGATGTATGCAGAATGTGTCAACGAACTCTATGGTCCAGAAGGCAGCTATGGCGGCGCTATGTCGGCAAAGAATGCTCTTAAGGAAGTTCACGACCGTGCTTTCGAGGATAAAGAGAAAGCATGGACTCGCTTTACGTCGCAGTACGACTTGTCAAGCAAGGACGGCTTCATGGAAGCTCTGATGCAGGAGAATGCATGGGAGTTTACCGGTGAAGGTGTACGCAAATGGGACCTCATCCGTTGGGGTGTACTCGCCCAGAAGATTGCTCAGGCCAAGAAGGACTACTATGAGAAGAGCGTAAGCGACGGATGGCCTACTGCCATTTACTATAAGTACAAGGATGAAAGCAACAAGTATATAGACCCTTCATCGATACATCTTTATGCAGAGCCTGATGCGGAAGAACTGGCTGAGGGAGTATGGTTCAAGGAGACGGGGTACGGCTACAAGGATGAAGCTACCCGTGACAAAGACAATGTCATAGTAAAAGTGTTGCCTTACATCAGCAATGGTTTGGTAGGTGAAACTATTGACGGCACTATCGGTCAACCAGCCACCACAACCGTAAAGAACCGTTACATCATCCCTATCTACTCTACAACGATTTCAGATGCCAACGGTTACTTCACTAACTCTTACGGCTTCTAATTATAAGGTGTTTTAGCCTTTTAACAATAACATACAATGAACAAGATATTAAACACCATGGCCTGTGCCGCGCTCATCGTAGCCGGCACCATGGCCTCCTGTACGCCAGATATGGACGGGTGGGGGAAGGACTCCTCTACAGACCGCCTCTTCGGACCTACCAGCATCTCTGTCACTCCGACGGATTCCAGTGCTACGGTTTCTTATGGTACCATTGCAGGAGCAGACAAGTATCAAGTGCAGTATCTTCAGAAAATTAGTTCAACGGATACGCTAAACAACGATATAGAAACTTGTGACGGCTTAGTAACTCTGGAAACGGAGAAGTCCTCTATTGTCATCGCAAATCTGCTTAGCGACACACACTATTTCCTTCGTGTACGTGCAATCTCAGAAGGAGGAAAGCCCAACAGTAAGTGGCTCTATTATCAGACTTCTGAACAAAGGGGGACCTTCAAGACTGAGGCAGAACAGATTTTTGATGATATCACAAGCAAGGACAAGTCTGACCATTATGTAATACTCAGATGGAATGCCGCCAAGGAGGTAACGCATATCATCGTAACGGCGACGGACTTCAAGGATAGCGTAGTGCTCAGCGAAGAACAGAAGGCTGCCGGTACTCTTACATATGACAAGGTTGAAGGATCAACGAAGTATACCTTCACCATCTACAACGGCACCCTTAAACGAGGCACACGTGAGGTGACTACCAATGCGCCTGTTCCGTCAGCTGACTTGAAATACTATTGGAATATCGAAAAAGACGGAGAGTCAATAACTGATGAAATTCTGGCTACTCTTTCCGAGAAAGCAAAAGCTCTGGCTACTTCTGCAACCGATTACAGTGTTTCCATTGCAATCCCAGCGGACACAGCAGTTACATATGAAGCAACAACTGCTTTGCCAGAAGGCATGTCCATTAATTTCTTCGGAATGGGAGGCGGAAAGCAGCCGAAGCTGAAATTGAAGAAAGCAATAAACTTCGCTGGCACGCGTACTTATCTCAATTTTGAGAACGTTCAGTTGCTGAATGACGGAAGCGGCTATTTCGTAAATATGAACGCAGTAGCTACGTTGAAGAAGTTTAGTGTAAAAGATTGCGCTGCGTCTGGATTTACAGCCAACTGTTTCTTCCGTCTGCAAAATAAAGATGGTTTAAAAGTCGATACATTGTCTTTGACGAACAGTACTTTCGATGACATGTGTAGCGGCGGCTATCCATTCGTCTACGACCAAGGCAAAAACGCTAACGAACTGGCTAATCTGATAATAGACGGCTGTACATTCAGTAACATTAATGCAGGTACATCAAAGAGCTTCGTCTACTTTACGAAGAAAAATGCTGAGTCTGTGCAGATTTCTAATTCTACATTCTACAACATCACACTTTGCCGTCTTGTAGACTTTGATAAAAAAGATGATACTACTGCTGCTGCTGGTACTACAGGTGCATTTACAATAAGCAAGTGTCTTTTCGCTAAGTGCACCGAAGGTACAACGCAATATGATGCATACCGTTCAACTAATGCTCCGGTCGTAACGGATTGTGTAATAACAACCGATTGGACATTGATGGTAACGGGTGGTTCAGACTGTGGTAAAGAGGCTGAAGAAATATTCACAAATGTAAAAGAACTAGACTTCACCCTAAAAGACGGCTCCTTAGGCAAAGTAGGTAACCCTGCTTGCTACTTTATAGAAAAGTAAACCCTGAGAATGATTTGCACTGAGAAAGCATTTCTCAGTACTGACACACACATACAACATAAAAGCGCAGGCTCGCCACTCTCCCAAACCATGCAGAGAGTGCCGGGGCCTGCGCTTTTTTCGTGTCGCTAAATTTGCGGGAGTCAGTAGGAAAGTGTAACTATGTGGCAGGATTGCATTCGTCTTCTCGTTTATTTGGGGTCAAATCAAACATTTTTGCCTTAAAAAATTTGTAGGTTCAGATTTTATCACTAACTTTGCGACATTCAGGAGTAAAAGCAAGAGATAATGAAATCGCAAGTACTTGATAATAATAAAGTCGTAATGTCTACAAAGGAGATGTTACAACCAACCGTGGCACGTGTTACTTATGCCCGTGCCAAGTATTTCAGTCATTCAAGCAAGCTCCCCAAGTCAGAGATTGTCTCTGTGCCCGGAATATTTCAAATGTAACGTCACGATGCCTGTATTTACGCAACGTAATTCTTCTGTAGTAGAGGCCATCATTACGGAGTGCCGTATATGTCCTCCTGTAGATTTCAAGAAAGGGGAAATGCCCAAGGGTGTATATACTTCGCAGAACGCTATGTGGGATACAGGGGCGACAAATACTCTGATATCTTCCAAGATAATAAAAGCATTGGCTCTGAAACCTTTTGGAAAGTCAGGGCTCTCCAGTGCAAACGGTATAATAGAGACCAATACGTATCTTGTTCATGTAGGACTTCCTTCTGGAGCAATCGTAACAAATGTATTGGCATTGGAAGACGAGAACGAAGACTATGAGATAGTCATTGGGATGGACATAATATCCCAAGGGGATTTTGCGTTCACCAACAAAGACGGACACTCTACGTTCTCTTTCCGTATTCCTAGCGAAGAGGAGATTATATTTAAATGACAAGGTCTCCTGACCTGAAGGGCTTCGGTGACCCACGCTGGAACAAATAGTCCGCCCAAGCATTTTCAATAAACACACAATATAAAAGCGCAGGCTCGCCAACTCTCCCAAACCATGCAGAGAGTGCCGGAGCCCGCGCTTTTTTCGTGCCCCTAAATTTGCGGGAGTCAGCGGGAAAGTGTGGCTTCCACTTAAAATCACCAAAATGTTTGGCGTTTTCGCGGAAAAAGTATATCTTTGCATCGGATAAAATAGGAGGATAGATTATGAATACAGCAACATACCAGTTGAGTATTCCAAGCGGAGACGTAAACCTATTGGAGACTCTCATTCACAAATTCGGCTGGATAGCTAAAAAGCAGAATCCGGCAAAGGCGAGTCGTCTGGACATGGCATTGAGGGCAGCAGAGGAGGAAGACCTGTTTGCAACCAATGACATTGACGTATTGATGAAAAGTTTATCGGAATAATGACGAAATATACCGTTAAGTAAAGTGTAAAAAATAACTTGAGCAGTTTTTATTTGATTGACTGATTTTACCCTAATGGGCTGAAGGCCCTATACTACATAGCCCAGGGCAACGCCCTGGGTACATCGGACATTCAACCA
>CAVCKM010000074.1:0-4741 GCA_963602765.1 Alistipes putredinis
GGATTATGTCGAATGACGTTAGGACGAGTCAGCAAGAAAAATTATAAGGTAGGCTTGTTATAGGGTGTACGTTCATGCAAATGACGAAAACTCTCTATACGCTCTTCGCTCAACAAGCCTTCGTTCCACATCTTGTCCATTTCTGCATCAGCCATCCTAACAAAATAATCAGAGATTACTTTGTTTAAGTCATGCAAAGCCTTTGGTGTCTTGACAAAAGACAGCATATCGAGGAGTTGCAATTGCGCTTGGTTCATTGTTGCTACCTGTGCCATAATTACATTTTAATAGTTCGCTACAAAACTAATATTTCTTTGTGAGACTGCCAAATGTTTTAAGATAATTTGTGAAAGCAAATAGATTACACCATTTTCGTTTGCTTTACCAGGGGTCAGAGGGACAGGTACCCTACCCACTTCGTGGGCCGCCCAGTCCGTGTGCCACGGTGGCGCACATTAATACTCGGGATATTGTTCAAATTCGCCGTCGTCCAAGTATGGCTTGTATAGTGCGTCCCATGGGTCTGGCTCGCTGCACGATGGAGTATGGCGTGATAGACGTTGCAAGATGTCTGTACTCTTGCTTTACGTGGCATAATGCGTGACAGCTAATCTGATATCAAATATTGCGTGTCAAGAACCTGTCCCTTTTACCCTTCAAGTTCCTCCTTCACCATATCGAGTACTCGTGAGTGTGGAATACATTGGCCTGTATTGCTCTCATGAAAAGCAAATTCCGCAGCAGCTCTCATTGCCGTATCATCCAACTGCTCTGCAAAAGTTCTCAACTTCTCATCAGGGGCATCCTCGTTCAAAGACTCATCTATTAGAGTAGCAAGATTACTACGATCTTCCCGACTCCAATTTTTGATTTCATTCCAATAAGGAATGACAGTATTTCTGGGAACTGCATTTGTCGTACTCATAATTATATCCTCCTATTTTTCAGTTTTAAGCTTTACTTAAAGATGTTGCAAAGATATGCTTTTTCTTCGTAACCGCCAAAGCTTTTGCCCTGATTCTCCCACAGATTTCACAGAGAACACGGATATTCTTTTTTGTTCTGAACCACGAATCGGACGAATTGAACGAATCTTTTTTTCTTTGTTCGATCTAAACCTCATTGTCCTTCCACTTCTGCGAGTATCGCCTCGGGCGAGGTGCCCATCCGGGTTATTGCTGATATCTTGTGACCGCCATTGGCGTTGAGGGAGTGGCCGCAGTGGTAGAGGGTGTCGTCGATGATGAGCCAGCGGTCGTGCGACTCTTTCTTCCACTTGCGGATGTCGATGTGGGCCTCGGGGAAGAGGCGGTCGTGCTCGGCCATTAGGCGTTGCATGCCCTGGCCTACTCCGGTGGTGTATATTGTTGCCGTGACTTCGGGCTTGCGGACATTCAGGATGTCGAGCGTGAGGGCGGAGACGTAGGCATCGATGATGATGGCACGACGGGTGGCGGTGCGCACGAGGTTCTCCAAGGCTACACGGGCTGTGTAGAAGTCGCCCTCGAAGAACACCATTTCGGCAGGAGGCGTGGACGTGCGGATGAAGAAGTCGAGCTGCTGTTGCTGCTTGGCCTGGGTGTCCTCGATGCGGGTCATGCGCTGAGACTGCTCATCGAACCGAGTGTCTATCTGGCGTTGCATGGCGAGCAACTGCTGGTTCACGGAGTATCCCTTGAGCAAATAGTCTTTGAGCACTCGTGTTGCCCATTGCCTGAATTGTGTGCCTCGCTGCGATTTGACTCGATAGCCAACAGAGATGATGACATCCAGATTGTAAAGCCTTACTTTCTTGTGCTGAGACTTTCCTGAGATTGCACCATGCTGCGTGGTTGTCAAGGATTCCTTGACAACCACTTCTGGATGTAGTTCTCCTTCCTTGAATATATTGCCTATATGCAGGCTTACATTCTGCTTTGAAGTTTGAAACAACTCCGTCATCTGAGCCTGTGAAAGCCATACGGTGTCTTCATCCAGCTTAACTTCGAGCCGGATGCTCTCGTCGGGCTGGTAGAGGACTATCTGAGAGTCTGCCTCAACGGGATGCATGTTGTCTGACATGATGATTTTGTAGTTTTAAGAACACGGGGCTCACTGAATACACAGTTTTTTCTTTCTTTTGAACCACGAAACAACATTCGGTGGCCGAAGGGGAAAACAAAGCCTAATTCTTCGAGTTTTGCTTCACCATCTTGTCAATTTGTCTTGTTTGCTTGAGGAATGAGGGGAACTTGAAGTATATCCAGGAATCCTGTTCACGCAGTTCTACCATACCCTTGTGCAGATGGCTGACCAACGAGGGACAGTTCTTCTTGCTGAGCTGCTCCATGACTTCAGCGAACAGTTCCGTAAAAGTATCGTCCGGGTTGAATGTGTCGGTGATATAATCATATAGCCCGTCTTCGGCAAAATGGGTGGAAAAGACCAATGAAGCGGAAAGGAACTTGAAGACGGCATCTGCCAGTCTTCCTTTTCCCAAATGCTCCCCTGTGGTTTTCTTCACATCTGCCAAGACTGTGGCTATCGCGGATATGTCGGGTTTGCCGTCTACCTTTACAAAATTCTTTTCGATTTCCGAATCATGGGAGATGACTGACGGCTGGTCGACGACAGGCACCTTATGGAGCAGGACGTAACGCTGGAGGAGTTTGCGCCAAACCAACATGCGTGCTCCTTGCCACACTTCTACGGCTGCTGCCGCGAGCTGGGTAAAGAGGGCAGGATGAAGGGTGAAGAATTCACTTGTCGCTCTGCCCAACTCTTCTACATCATTGGTATAAGCGATGTCCGTTTCGAGAGAAAAACCGCCGATGCCGCCGACTTTTTCAAACTTACAGTCGCTTTGGGTGAGCAGATACAACAAGCGGGGGTATTTCTTCGACTGCAGATCTGCGTGGAATTTATCCCGCTCGTCCTTGCTTTGCGAAGCATAATAGTCGTAGAAGCCTCCCCATGAGCAGATGGCCTTGACCTTTCCCTCCGTTGTCTTCAACAGGGCGAAATGAGCATAGTATTCATAGTCCTCATCGAAGACCGGGGCGTACTTGTCGGCTTCATACTTCTTGCCTCTGAAAAACTCACGAAGGTTGCAGCGGAGGATAAGCTCCACTATGCCGTCATGACGAAGGACTGCATAGTCCTGAGTATCGGGGACGGGCGCTCCCGACGTGGGGGTGAGGAAGGGACGGAGAATGACATCAGGTATCAGTTCCTGCAAGCCTTGCTCCATTGTTCCGCCGTCTGCCTTGAAGTAATTGGCAAGGATGCGGAAGTTGGCCTGCATCGTCCCGTCTATGTTGTCAAGGATCCTTTGCTGACAAGCCGTCTTGCTGTCCGTGACTTTTTGGCTGTACGCAATGTCTGAAGAGTGGCGGCAGTGACAGTCCGTCAACTTCTTCTGGTAGTCCCTGAAATGCTTGCGCAATACCTCAGCAGCATTTTCCTTCAGCTCCTTGGTCTGCAAATAGCCTATCATCTGGTCGATGGCACGCCATGCGCCGACAGTCTCGGACGGCGCCTCATGTTCTATCTGCACATCGTACTGGCGGACATTGGAGATAGTGAGGCAATGGTTATTGCCGAAACGCACAAGAAGATGACGGTCCTTCTTGCCCTTGTTCTTGATTTGTTTGACAACACCTACCCAACCCGCCATCGGGCCGCTGAGGATGCGGATGGTGTCGTTGGTCCTGATGAGGTCGCTGTACCGCTTGTTGACGATGCTCAGTCCCCCGATGCCTTCGGCTATCTTGTCGTTGTAATAGATGAAGCGTTCCATATCATCATCGGGAATCTTCGCCTGCTTTACAATTTCGTCCAATGTCAGGGACTTGCTGTCGGCGCAAAGGAGATGGGCTTTGGCGAAAAAGGTGCGTTCTACCACCTCAGTACTTCCCGCCCTATAGTCAAAGCCCTTATACATGAAGTAGCCGTATGGGGAAAGGTTTCTCTCCAAACGTTCTGCACTCTCCACTCTGATAAAGAACAGTCCTTGCAAGACAGGAACGAAGCGTGCTTTTTCCTCGCCGCTTTCGTTCTTGTAGACTCTTCTTTCCAAAGGGAAATAGAAGTCGGCAATGGTATCCTGGAAATGTTCACGGAGCAATTCGATGGATTTTTGCTCAGTGAAAACATCTGTCTTGACGATGAACCACATATACGGGAATTGGGGGTTGGGCTATTTGGCGGCAGGATACATCCCGGCTTCCCCTGAAAAGATTTCTCTTCCCGAGTTATTGGGGTTGTGACATGTATCACAGCATTGAAAAACCAATAGACTGACTTCCACTAGTCTTCAATACTTTTATGTCTTTCAGCCTGCTGCACGCATGATGCGAGTAGGCCCGAGTTTAGCAAATTGCGTGTCATACACTCTGCTTATATGAAAGCCATATTTATCGTTCTTGTCTCCAATGATTTCCGCATCTCTACGCAAGAGACACAGAAAACCAGTTGCAAAAATACGAAAAATATTGTGAATGAACTAATTATAAATGTTAAATTTTTCCGATTACTCAACAAAATATTCTGCCCCTTGCGGAATTATTTTGGATTCACGTCAGTACCCCCCCCTATTATCAGGCAGTTACGAGGTTTTCTGTGCCTCTTACGTAGAGAAACAGACATCTGGTTCATTTAAAAAAGGAGCACCGCCCTACCCCACTCTTCAGGGTAAGACGGTGTTCCGGCTCAACGGATATTTTCCGTGGCAGCACAGAAGTGAAACTATCCAAAGACCATC
>CAVCKM010000075.1:0-12231 GCA_963602765.1 Alistipes putredinis
TGCGAAGCAGTAGTTATCGTACCACGGCTTCATCATTTTGATGAGTGCCTCCACGTCTGTATCTGGACGCATGGTGCCCGCATCTTTATAGTAGTTGAACATCTCGCGCACGTCTTCCGTGGAGAAGCCGAGCATCTGGTTGAACTGTTCCTTGGTGGAGATATGCCAACCGATGTTGTAGCCGCTCGTCACGTCGTCGAGAGTCACGGGGCTTACGCCCGTCATGAAGATGCGCTCGAAGTTGCCTTTGAATTTCTTGAAGATGTCGCGGTAGAAGCCCTCTGCATGCGTCATATCCCAATATACCTTCTCACCCTTCTCGTTGAGTACGGTATTGGTGAAGTTGTCGTATTCGTCGATGATGAGGTAGAGGGGATAGTTTTTGAGTTTTGCTCTTGCTTGGATAATCGCCAGTTTTTCCGTAGCCGCCTTGGCTTCCTTCACAAGTGTTGCCGTTTCGTCGTCATAGTAACCACGATAGGCCTCCATGAAGGCATCCAACTGCACGCGAAGGTAGGAGTCGAATTTCTCTTCCAGACGGTCGATGGTGCCGCCTACCTGCGAGAAGTCGAGGTGGAGCACTTGGAAACGGTTGCGCAAAGGCGTGGGATGCTGGCCAACCCACAAGCTGCCGAAGAGCGTGTCGAAGTTGTCCTTCTCGCGGATGTCATAGTAGGCGTGGAGCATACTGAGGAATATGCTCTTGCCGAAGCGGCGCGGACGTATGAAGAAGAGGTTGCTGGCCTCGTCTTCCAATAGTGGCAAGAACATTGTCTTGTCCACGTAATACATGTCGTCGCGCCGAACCAAGAGGAAGTCCGACACGCCGTAAGGCACTCGTCTGTATTTTTGCTGCTCCATAGCTTTGTCTGGTTTATGTTCTGTGCAAAGTTACGGAATGTTTTTCAATCTTCCAAAAATACATGCAGAAACTCCACAAAACTCCAACAATGTATAAAAACAACCCGTAAGCACAGAAGCTACAACAAAGAACGGCACACAAAAAGCGTTTACTAACAACTTTGTTTGTGACAAGGTTGTTAGTAAACGCTTTTTTTTATAACTTTGCACCCGTAATACATATATAGAAGAGGAATAGCGATGAATCAATATCACGGTCTTTCTGCCGCGCAGGTGGAGGAGAGCCGTCGCCTGCATGGCGAAAACATACTGACACCTCCTGCGAAGGAGTCGACATGGAAGCGTTTCATACAGACGCTGACAGGGCCGTTAGGTCATCTCATACCGGGATGGCAGGACGGCGATATGCTCGTGTTCATACTGGAACTGGCGGCGCTGCTCTCCGTCGGCATCTCGCTGTCGGAGTACAACGGTTGGCTGGGGATGCCCGTCTCGCCGGACGGGGCAAAGGTATTCTTCGAACCTGCAGGCATCATCATTGCCATACTCCTCGCCTCCGGTGTGGGATTCCTTGCCGAGATGAAGGCGGAGAAAGAGTTTGAGGTGCTCAACCAAGCGAACGACGAGGATGCCGTGACGGTGGTGCGCGACGGCCACGCCCAGCAGGTGAAGAAATGCGACGTCGTCGTGGGCGATATAGTCATGCTGAATGTCGGCGAAGAGATTCCTGCCGACGCACGACTCCTGGAGTCCACACAACTCAGCGTGGACGAGTCGACACTGACGGGCGAACTGATGGCGCGGAAGGATGCCGACGAAAGCAAATCCTACCCGACGGCGACGTATCCCGTATGCAACGTGTACAGGGGAACAAAGGTCGTCGAAGGCCACGCCGTGGCGGAAGTCTTTGCCGTAGGCGACAAGACAGAGAACGGCAAGGTTTTCACCGCAAGCAAGATAGACGACGGCAAAAAGACACCGCTCAACGAGCAGTTCGACCGCCTGGGCATCATGATAACCTCCGTCAGCTGCATCGTGGGCGCACTGGTGCTCATAGGCCGTATCATCATAGCATGGCCGTTGTTGAGAGAGAACGTGGGAGTGTTCATTGCCCACGTGCTGCAGAGTGTCATGATAGCCGTCACGCTCGTAGTATGCGCCGTGCCAGAAGGACTACCTATGGCGGTGACGATGGCACTCGCCTACTCCATGCGCCGCATGCTAAAGACCAACAACCTCGTACGCAAGATGCACGCCTGCGAGACGATGGGAGCCACTACCGTCATCTGTACCGACAAGACGGGCACGCTGACGCAGAACAGGATGCAGGTGGCGGACACGCTGTTCGACGATGCCCTCATGCAGGACGTGACGCTCTGTATGGCCGTGAACAGCACCGCACTGCTCGACGGCACAGAGGTGCTTGGCAACCCTACAGAAGGTGCGCTACTCCTTTGGCTGAAAGGCAGGGACGCGGACTACGCCGCCCTGCGCGAATCTGTGAAGAAGACGGGCGAGGTGCCCTTCTCCACCGAGATAAAATACATGTCGACAACCGTCGACGGCAGCGTGGAGTACGTCAAGGGTGCCCCAGAGGTCGTCATAGGTATGTGCTCCGCCTTTGCCGTGGCGAAGGAGGCTGCCGAGGCGAAGCTTCAGGAATGGCAGCAGAAGGCGATGCGCACGCTCGGTTTTGCCGTGAAGAAGGCAGACGGAGAGATGACGTTCCTCGGTTGCGTGGCTATCTCAGACCCTGTCCGTGAGGAGGTGCCGGCAGCCGTCAAGGAGTGTCAGGACGCAGGCATACGCATCATCATGGTGACGGGCGACAACGTCAACACCGCACGTGAGATAGGCCGTCAGATAGGCATCCACGACCTGGACAAAGACATCATAGCGCGAGCCAAACCGATGGACAAACGCACGCTGGTGGCTTCGCTGCAGGAACTGGGCGAGGTGGTAGCCGTGACGGGCGACGGAACGAACGACGCTCCGGCACTCAAAAAGGCGGACGTGGGACTCTCCATGGGCAGCGGCACGAGCGTGGCAAAGGAGGCCTCAGACATCACCATCATAGACGACTCCTTCGCCAGTATCGGACGCGCCGTCATGTGGGGACGCTCGCTCTACATCAACATACAGCGCTTCATCCTCTTCCAGCTGACCGTGAACATCACCGCCTGCCTGACCGTGATGATCGGCGCGTTCATAACGCCGGAACCGGTACTCACCGTGACGCAGATGCTGTGGGTGAACCTCATCATGGACACCTTCGCCGCACTGGCGCTGGCTTCACTGCCACCGTCCAAGGAGGTGATGAAGAGCAAACCGCGACGGCGCACGGACAACATCATCGACCGCGCCATGGCGGCAGACGTGGTGGGAACGGGACTGTACTTCACCGCCCTGATGATAGGACTGCTTCTCGTGTTCCACCCGTTCACGATGGAGGAGAAGACGGTGTTCTTCACCTTCTTCATCATGCTGCAGTTCTGGAACATCTTCTTCGCCAAGACGTTCAAGGCACGCGACGGCATAAGACAACTGTTCAAGGGACGCGCCTTCTGGTGCGTCGTGGCAATGGTGTTCTTCGGACAACTGTTCATCGTGGACATAGCCTACAACTTCTTCAACGTGGCACCGCTAAGCCCCGAACTGACCGTAATAACCATAGCCGTCAGCTTCGTAGCCGTAGCTCTGAAACTCATCCCAAGGCTGCTCTGCCGAATTAGGAATTAGAAATGAGGAATTACGAATGGGGAGTCGCCCATCCTAAATTATAAATTATGAATTATAAATTATGAATTAATATGAAGCCCCTTATACTCATATCCAACGACGACGGATACCACGCAAAGGGTATCAAGGCTCTCACCGACATGGTGAAGGGCATCGGCGACATCATCGTATGCGCCCCAGAGAGTGCACGCTCCGGCTACTCGAGAGCGTTCAGCATGACAACCCTCTCGTTCAAGAAATACAAACACATCGACAGCGACAACGACACCACAATAGACGTCTACCGCTGCTCCGGCACACCCGTAGACTGCGTGAAAATGGCATACTCACAGGTGTGTCCACGCAAGCCGGACCTCGTCATCGGAGGCATCAACCACGGTGACAACGCCAGCACCAATTCGCACTACAGCGGCACGGTGGGCATCATCATCGAGGGCGCACTCAAGAAGATACCGTCCGTAGCATTCTCACTGTGCGACTTCGACGAAAGTGCCGACTTCGAACCCATGCGCAAACTGGTGCAGAAGATAGTGAAGAAGGTACTGGCGGAGGGACTGCCCGAGTACGCCTGCCTCAACGTCAACGTGCCAAAGGAGTGGAACGGCGAGACGAAGCTGTGCCGCATGGCACACGGCCACTGGCGCAACGAAGTGGAGCGACGCGAACGCCCCTGCCTCAACCAGCCTTACTACTGGATGACCGGTTACTACCAGAACGACGAGCCAGATGCCACCGACACCGACGCTTGGGCCATTGCGCACGGCTATGCGTCAATAACACCGCTCACGGCTGACCAGACCTGCCGCGACATCACAACGTTCGAATTATGAAATACTACCTCATAGCCGGCGAAGCCTCCGGCGACCTCCATGCCGCACACCTCATCACGGCCATCAAGGCACGCGACAAAGACGCACAGTTCCGCTTCTTTGGCGGCGACGCCATGACGGAAGCGGCAGGCGAAGGGGGGACACGGGTAAGGCATTTCCGCGAGTTGGCATACATGGGTTTCGTACCTGTGCTCCTGCACCTGCGCACCATACTCCGCAACATGAAACTCTGCCAACGGGACATCATGAAGTGGAAGCCACAGGCGGTCATCTTCGTCGACTATGCCGGATTCAACCTCTCCATTGCCAAGCAGCTGAGGAAGCAACAGGGATGTCCGCGGTTGATATACTACATATCGCCGAAGATATGGGCGTGGAAAGAGTACCGCATCAAGAACTTCAAACGCGACATCGACGACATGCTCTCCATTCTGCCCTTCGAGAAGAACTTCTTCGAGGGCAAGCACCACTACCCCATCCACTACGTCGGAAACCCCACGGCAGACGAGGTAAGGGAGTTCAAGGCAAGCTACACGGAGACGAAAGCCGAGTTCTGCCAACGGCTGGGGCTGGACGCCGCCAGACCGATAGCGGCACTCTTGCCCGGCAGCCGACTACAGGAGATAAAGGACAACCTCACCGCCATGCTGAAAGCATCGGAAAGGCTGGCGGCGACAAACGGCAACACAAAGCCACAACAAGAGGCTGCAAGACTACAGTTCGTCATAGCAGGCGCGCCAGGTGTGTCGCCAGACTACTATAAGCAGTTTCTCCGTGGGACGGACACACAGATTCTCTTCGGCGAGACGTACAGAATACTCTCGCACGCAGATGCAGCCATGGTGACGAGCGGTACGGCAACGCTGGAGACAGCTCTGTTCAGAGTGCCGCAGGTGGTGTGCTACAAAACACCGGTGCCGAAGCTGTGCCGATGGGGATTCGACCATATATTAAAGGTAGACTACATCTCACTGGTCAACCTGATAGCCGGACGCGAAGTGGTACGCGAACTCTTTGCCGACCGTTTCAGCGTGGAGAACATCGCCCACGAACTACAGCAGATACTGCCCGGCGGCAAAGCCAGAGAACAGATGCTCAAGGACTACGACGACGTAGCGGCAAGACTGGGCGACGACTGCGCACCAGAGAATGCAGCGGACATCATCCTCAAGCAATTGACGAAATAACGATATAATTAAACTACGAAATAAATGAAGCAGATAAAGACCTTCATAAAGATTTTCGTGCTGTGGACGGTGATAGGCGTGCTCAGCAAGGTATTATTCCTTGCAGTGCACAGCAGCCTCATCCCCGACCCAAGCATCGGCGACTACTTCGCCGTCATGTGGCACGGACTGCCGCTCGACCTCGCCATGGCAGGCTACCTCAGTGCCCTACCCGCCTTCATCCTGATATGGGCAATATGGAGCAAGGGACGAGCGGTGCTCATAGCATGGCACGCATGGTTTGCCTTCGCCGCATTGGTGATGGCTATCATCTTCGTCACCAACATCGCACTATACAGCTACTGGGGATTCCCCCTGGACAACACGCCAATCCTCTACCTCAAGACATCGCCTGCAGATGCCCTGGCGAGCATGACAATAACACAAACTCTGCTGTTGCCACTGCTGATAGCTGTGCTGGCGTTCGGCATCTACCGTCTCTTCGTCAAGGCAGGACACGAGGCTTTCATTGCAGAGCAGACACGCCCCACAGTGAGCGGCATCATGTCCGTCATACTGCTTCTCGGGGCTATATCATTGATTATCCCCATGCGCGGCGGATTCTCTACTGCCGTAAACCATACCGGCACCGCGTACTACTCCACCAACATACGTCTGAACCACGCCGCCGTCAACCCGATGTTCAGCTTCTTCGAGTCTGTCATACACTACGAGGAGATAGGTCCGCGATACCGCTTCATGACGGACAGCGAAGCCAACAAGATATTCAAGGACATGACGTACACAAAGCTGCGCCAGGATACGGCGAAGCACAACTACAACGTGATAGTGGTCTGTCTGGAGAGCTTCTCCAAATACATCATGGAGGAGAGCGGACACGTCAAGGGCGTAGTGCCCAATCTGGAGCGATACTCGCGTGAAGGCATCTACTTCACCAATTTCTACGCCAACAGTTTCCGCACCGACCGCGCCATCGTCTCCGTGTTCAGCGGTCTGCCGGCGCAGCCCACGATGAGCGTCATGGACCAGCCGCGCATCAGCAACTCACTGCCCTCGCTGGCACGCACTCTGGAGAAGAGCAACTACGACACACACTTCTACTACGGAGGCGACGCTGACTACAGCAACATGCGTTCGTACATCATCGGCACGGGGTTCAAAAAGGTCACCGACCAACACGACTTCTCCAGCCAGTACGTCACGGGCAAGTGGGGCGTGGCAGACGGTCCGCTCTTCGACCGCGTGCTGAGCGAGATAAAGGAAGAGACCAAGAAGGGAAACACGCCTTTCTACAAAGGCATCATGACGGGCAGCAGCCACGAGCCGTTCGACGTGCCCAACTACAAGAAGTTGGAAGACCCGGCACTCAACGCCTTCTCGTACGCCGACCAGTGTCTGGGCAAGTTCATCGAGGACCTGAAGAAACTGCCGTGCTGGAAGAACACACTCGTCGTCATCGTGCCCGACCACCTCGGAGCTTATCCTGAATTCGCAGACAACACGCAACGCTGGCGCTACGAACTGCCGCTCATCATGCTCGGCGGACCCGTCTCTACTTCGCAGCAAGTGGCTACGTGCGGTTCGCAGATTGACATCTGCGCCACCGTGCTCGGCATGATGGGCAAAGACCACTCCGACTTCCTCTACTCCAAGGACCTCTTCGACCCACAGGCTCCGCACTTCGCCTTCTTCACCGTGCCGGACGCCATGGGAATGATACAGGACAGCACACTCGTCTACTACGACAACGTTGCCAAGTCCATGATAACCTCCCAGGGCGACGACTACGGTGACCTGCTCGTAAAGTCGCAGGCTTACCTACAGAAACTCTACGACGACCTGGAGGCAAGAAAGACAAGAAAATGAAGGGGAAGACCGGCACAAAGTAAAAAGCAAGCTAAACCAATGGGCAAAATACTTTTAAGTTTCGACACGGAGGAATTTGACGTGCCGCGCGAACACGGCGTGGAGTTCTCTCTGGAGGAGGGGATGAAGGTGTCGGTATACGGCACCAACCGCATACTCGACTGTCTGAAGGAGAACAACGTCAAGGCGACATTCTTCTGCACGGCAAACTTCGCAGAGAACGCCCCCGACGTGATGCGGCGCATCATGGACGAAGGGCACGAAGTGGCGTGCCACGGCGTGGACCATTTCAAGCCACAGGAGACCGACGTGGAGAAATCAAAGGAGATAATAGAACGACTGACGGGGATAAAGGTCAACGGCTACCGTCAGCCGCGTATGTTTGCCGTCTCAAACGAGAAGATCAGGCAGACGGGCATGATATACAACTCCTCCCTCAACCCTGCCTTCATCCCCGGAAGGTACATGCATCTGGACATGCCGCGCACGTGTTTCATGAAGGACGGCGTACTGCAGATACCTGCATCGGTGACACCGACGGTGCGCTTTCCGCTCTTCTGGCTCGCCAACCACGTGCTGCCGCCACGTCTGTACCACTGGATGATACGCCGCACGCTGGAGCACGACGGATATTTCACCACGTACATGCACCCCTGGGAGTTCTATCCACTGAAAGGACATCCGGAGTGGAAACTACAGAGTATAATACTGATGAACTGCGGCGACGAACTATTACGCCGACTGGACAGTCTGATAAAAATGCTCAAGCAGACAGGGGCTGAGTTCACGACGTACACCCCGTTTGCCAAACAAAAAATTGCCGAACTTACCTCTCGATAGGTACGGCAACACAGACATCTCACACAAAAATGAGTCAAGACAAAAGGAAAAAGAAAGTTACAGTACTCATACCGTGCTACAACGAGCAGGAGTCTCTCGGACCGCTCTACGATGCCCTGAAGGAACTCATGGACGGCAACGACGCATACGACTGGGAGATACTGATGGTCAACGACGGCAGCAAGGACAACACCATGAGCATCATAAAGTCGCTGCGCGCCATAGACCGCCGCATCGGGTACGTCAACCTCTCGCGCAACTTCGGCAAGGAAAGGGCCATGCTGGCCGGCTTCGACCATGCCTCGGGAGACTGCACCGTCATCATGGATGCCGACCTGCAGCACCCACCGTACGTAGTGCCGCAGATGTTGCAGAAATGGGAGGAAGGCTACCAGGACGTGTACGGCAAACGACTGACACGCGGCAAGGAGCCGTGGTTGAGAAAGAAATTCTCACTGCTTTTCTACAGTATGCTGCAGAAGTCAACACGCTACGACATTCTGCCCAACGTGGGCGACTTCCGCCTTCTGGACAAGTCGTGCATCGCCGTCTTGAGACAACTGCGCGAGAGCGAACGATACACCAAAGGCATGTACGCATGGATAGGATTCAAAAAATGCGGCGTAGACTTCGAGACGCAAGACCGCGTAGGAGGCGAGTCGCACATGAACGTATGGAACCTGCTGCACCTTGCCGTCGACGGCATAACGTCATTCACCGTGGCACCGCTGAAATGGTCCGCCTTCCTTGGACTCATCGTTTCCCTCTGCGCCTTCGTGTTCATGTGCTACACCTTGATAAACACATGGGTGTACGGTGACCCCGTACAGGGCTACCCCACCCTCATGACGGTGATACTCTTCCTTGGCGGCGTGCAACTGATGTCGCTCGGCATCATAGGCGAGTATCTGGGCAAACTGTTCAACGAGTCAAAGAACCGTCCGGTGTACGTTGCCGCCGAGGTGGAAACGGATGCCGTGTCATTTACAGAACTGGCAAACAAAGCTATGACGTATGAGAAATAAAAGGACTATATATTCGGCCCCACTGTGTTTCGTGCTAAACATCATTCTGGTGTACATTATATATATGGCATGCCGTCTGATGTTTCTGCTGAACAACTGGGGACTGTTATGCGACGGACTGACATGGAGTGGCATCGTGGACATTCTGCACGGCGCATGGTATTTCGACACCTCTGCCATACTCTATACCAACGCACTGTACGCATTGATGATGCTCTTCCCGCTGCACTACAAGGAACACCCTGTATGGCAAAACGCCGCTAAAGGCATATTCCTCTTCTTCAACGCTATATGCATAGTTATCAACTTAGCTGACTGCGTGTATTTCAAGTACACCATGCGCAGGACTACCGCTACGGTGTTCTCAGAATTCAAGAACGAGAACAACCTCGGCAGCGTCTTTGGGGCGGAGGTCATCAACCACTGGTATCTCGTGGCTATCGGCATACTTTTTATCTATGCCCTCGCAAGACTGTACCGCAAGCCGACAGGAGCAAGCATACTGCCACGGACGTTTCAGATCAAGCCGTACCTGAAGTACTACGCCGTACAACTCGTTTGCTTCCTCGTCTTCATACCACTCTGCGTGGCAGGTATGCGCGGAGGGTTCACCACGGCGGTACGACCCATCACCATAAGCAACGCCAACCAGTATGCCAACCGACCTACGGAGGCGGCACTTGTGCTGAACACACCGTTCTCACTTATCAGAACGATTGACAAACCGACATTTGTCGTGCCCAACTACTATACCCGGCAAGAGCTGGACGCCATCTACTCGCCCGTACACAAAGCGGCGGTCTCCACAACAAAGGGCAAGAAGAATGTGGTGGTCATCATAATAGAAAGCTTCGGAAGGGAATACATCGGCGGCTACAACAAGTGGCTTGAGGACGGAAAGTACAAAGGGTACACCCCGTTCGTCGACTCACTGATGCAACACAGTGCCACGTACCTATACTCCTACTGCAACGGCAGAAAGAGCATCGACGGCATGCCCAGCATCCTGAGCAGCATACCGATGTTCGTCGAGCCGTTCTTCCTGACCCCCTCCTCAATGAACAACGTCAGCGGACTGGCAGGCGAGCTGAAGAACAACGGCTACTACTCCGCCTTCTTCCACGGAGCGGAGAACGGCAGCATGGGCTTTCAGGCGTTCGCACGCGCCACGGGATTCAACGACTACTTCGGCAGGACGGAATACAATGCCGACAAGCGTTTTGACGGCGACAAGGACTTCGACGGCACATGGGCTATATGGGACGAACCGTTCATGCAGTTCTTCGCCACGAAGATGGGCGAGTTCAAGCAGCCCTTCGTGTCTGCCATATTCACGGCATCGTCACACCACCCGTACGTGATACCGGAGGAATACAAAAAAACCTTCCCGGAGGAAGGTATCGTCATTCACAAGTGTATACGCTACACCGACTATGCCCTGCGCCGCTTCTTCGCCAAGGCAAAGACCATGCCGTGGTACAAGAACACCCTCTTCGTCATCACCTCGGACCACACCAACCTGAGCGACCACGAGTACTACCAGACAGACCTCGGCGGCTTCTGCTCGCCGATAATCTTCTTTGACCCGAGCGGCGACTTCAAGCCCGGCATGCGCGATGCCATAGCCCAGCAGATAGACATCATGCCGACGGTACTGAGCTATCTCGGTTACGACAAAAAGTACGTTGGCTTCGGCATAGACCTGCTCTCTACTCCTGCCAAGGACACTTGGGCAGTAAACTACCTCAACGGCATCTACCAGTACGTAAAGGGCGACTGGCTGCTGCAGTGGGACGGTCAGAAGACAAAGGCCCTCTACCGCTTCCGCACAGACCTGCTGCTGAAGGACAACGTGGCAGACAAGAACCCCGACGTACGCAAAGCGATGGAACGCGAAGTAAAGGCCATCATACAGTCATACATGGAGAGAATGACCCAGAACGAGCTGGTGGTAAAATAACGACTATATCTCTTCCACCTTCCAGTCGTCGATGTTCCTGCGGTCTTCGGAGAAGTTGATGCCAACTTTGTATTTCTTTCGCTTGTCGTCAGCGAAGGCTGCGGCGTAGTCCTTCCGGTCTATCTGTTCCATTGCCGTTTGGGCATCCTTCTTGTACTTCAACTCCAGGACGTAGATGCTGCGCTTGGTCTTCAGCACCATGTCGATACGACCGTCGGAGGTGGGAACCTCCGGCGTAACGTCACAACCGAGGATGAGCAGTATGGTGTAGAGCACGGCTTGGTAGTGGCGTTCATTGTTGTTGACTAAGGTGTACGGAAACTTCTTGTAGAACGTCTGCAAGTGTGGCAGGAACGCCTCCATATTGTCCTCGGCACTAAGTATGAAGTTCTTCGCCCACGCCATGTATATGGCATCGCGGTCGTCCATGCCGTCTGGGGCATAGTAGCGGAAGAGGCTGTTGGAGAATCCCTTGCGCACCTCCTCGTTAGGGAAGGCCAGCTTATAGGTGTCAGACATGTCTACGTAGTCCTTTATAGTGAGATAGCCGCTTTGGTAGAGGACGGGGATGGGGTCGGTTATCTTCTTGGTAGGCGTGTCGAAACGGTCGGAACTCGTCCAAATATCCTCCATCTGGAGCATATCGATGCCCTTGTCCCTAAGCAGTTCTATAAGGAATGTCGGGGTGCCCGTAGAGAACCAATAATTGTCGAATTTGTTGACCCGGAACGTGTTCAGCAGACTATAGGGGTTGAACATATCAGCTCCGTTTCCGCTGAAATGATAGCCGTCGTAATGGAATTTGAGTTGTGCTACAGCCTCGTCAAAGGTCATCTTGCGCGCCTTTGCCAAGTCCTCTATATCGTCGTGGAAATCCCTGAGCAGCTCCTCTTTGCTGATGCCGCAGATGCTGCTGTACTCAT
>CAVCKM010000076.1:0-21697 GCA_963602765.1 Alistipes putredinis
GGAGTGGTTGGGCTTTCAGCCCGTACAGGTACAAAACCTGCTCAAGTTATTTTTTTGAATATTACTAAGTAAAAAAATGAATAAGACTATACTGGCTGCGCTTGTCATCATGGCAAGCGCAGTCTGCGCAAATACAGCAAGCGCAAAGAAGAAAAAGGCAGAGCCTGCCCCCGAGCAGCCCACTGCCACAGTACTCATCACGCAGGACGACACCCTCAGCTACGCCCTCGGCAAGCAGTCCACGGAAGGACTCATCCCCTTCATCCAGCAGCAGTACAAGGTGGACACCGTGTACATGGCTGACTTCGTACAGGGTTTCAAGGAGCAGCTGAAGGCCGGCGACAACCCTGCCCTCAACGCCAGGCAGGCTGGCGCAGCCATAGCAAAGATGGCACAGGAGCGCATCCTCGGCAGCATGAAGAAGCAACTGGAGGGCACGCCGGACTCCGTCAGCGATGCCGCCTTCTACGCCGGATTCATCTCTGCCCTGGAGAAGGACTCCACCGTCTTCTCGCAGGCTCTTGCCAACAAATATGCCGAGACGCACATGAAGAGCATCATGGACGCCAAGAAGGAGCGTCAGGCGGCCGAAGGCAAGGCATGGCTGGCAGAGAACGCCAAGAAGGAGGGCGTAGTGACGCTGCCTTCTGGTCTGCAGTATAAGGTCATCACCGCCGGAACGGGCGAGAAGCCTAAGGCCACCGACGAGGTAAGCGTCAAGTACGAGGGCAAGCTCATCAACGGCACCGTCTTCGACTCCAGCTACAAGCGTCAGGACCCCGTCACCAAGTTCCGCTGCAACCAGGTCATCAAGGGTTGGACTGAAGCCCTGCAGCTCATGCCCGTAGGCTCCAAGTGGGAGGTGTACATCCCATACGACCTCGGCTACGGCGAGCGCGGAGCAGGCAAGGACATCCCGCCGTTCTCCACACTCATCTTCACCGTGGAGCTGGTAGGCATCACGAAATAGAAAAAAAACGGGCTTAGTAATGTTCAAAAAATAACTTGAGCAGGTTTTGTACCTGTATGGGCTGAAAGCCCAACCACTCCATAGCCCAGGGCAACGCCCTGGGTTTCGTTTGCATATATCTACGCGCCCTGTAAGGGCAAAAGTCTATAGTCTGGTGCATTTGGTCTATGCACTTTTGCCCTTACAGGGCGGTGGTTGAATGTCCGATGTACCCAGGGCGTTGCCCTGGGCTATGTAGTATAGGGCTTTCAGCCCATTAGGGTAAAATCTATCAATCATATCAAAACTGCTCAAGTTATTTTTTGCATGTTACATAATGAAAAAGTCTACGACTAATGTGTGTCGCCGGGTCTACTTCAACAGTGCTTTTATCTTGTCGGTGGTAGTTGCCACCTTGTCGGGTGTCTCCAGCAGGGAGACGTCAACCACGTTGTTGGCCTGCAGGTAGTACTCCTCGCGCTTTGCCAGCTGTTCGGTGATGAAGGCGAGAAGCTCCTCGTCGTTCTTCCCGACGAGCAGCGGGCGCACGCCCTTGCCCATCTTCAGGTGCTTGAAGAGCACGTCGGGGGTACACTTGAGGTAGACCACGGTGCCCTGCTGGTTGAGGTACTCCATATTGTCGAAGAAACATGGTGTGCCGCCTCCGCATGAGATGACGACGTTCTCGAACTCCGCCACTTCGTGGAGCATATTGCGCTCTATGATGCGGAAGCCCTCCTCTCCGCGTTCGGCGAAGATTTCGGGCACCTTCTTGCGCATTCGTGTCTCTATGTACCAGTCGAGGTCGTAGAACGTCACGCCCAGTTCCTTGGCCAGTTGCTTGCCTATGGTAGTCTTTCCGGCTCCCATGTAGCCGATGAGTATCACTCTCAACATTTTGTCTGTATTCTTTTTCTTCAGTTCTTGTGTGTGTCCGCGGCGTTACTTCGCGTCAGTCTTTTCCACTATCGCCATGCACTCCTCGTAGGTCAGTTCGGCAGCCTTCTCGTGCATCGCCTTCGGCAGACGATAGTTCTTTCCGTCGTACGCTATGTACGGGCCGTAGCGTCCGTTCATGACCTCGAGTTTTGGGTCTTCGTCGAAGGTCTTGAGGTGTCGCTGCTGCTCTGCCTTGCGGCTTTTCTCAATGAGTGCCACCGCCTCGTCGATGGTTATCTCGAGCGGGTCGATGTCCTTCGGTATCGAGACGTACTTCTTGTTGTGGAGCACGTAGGGTCCGAAGCGTCCTGCTCCGATGGTGACGTCTGTGCCTTCGAACTGTCCTGCCACGCGTGGGAGGCGGAAGAGTTCCAGTGCCTCTTCGAGTGTGATGGTCTCGATGCTCTTGTCCTTGGGCATCTGTGCGAAGCGTGGTTTGTCCTCGTCGTCTGCCGTGCCTATCTGCACGAGCGGGCCGTAGCGTCCAATCTTCACGAGCACTGGCTTGTGGGTCTTGGGGTCTATGCCGAGTTCGCGTTCACCTGCCTTGTGTTCGCTGCGCTGCTTTACGGCGTTGTTGACGGTAGGCTCGAAGTCCTTGTAGAAGTCCTTGAGCATGGCGTGCCAGTCTTCCTTTCCCTCTGCGATGGAGTCGAACTTCTCCTCCACGTTGGCGGTGAAGTTGTAGTCCATGACGTCGGGGAAGTTCTCCATGAGGAAGTCGTTTACGACGGTGCCGATGTCGGTGGGTAGCAGCTTTCCCTTTTCGCTGCCTGCCATCTCGGTCTTCGTCTTTGTGGTCACCTTGTTTCCTGCGAGGGTGTCGATGGTGTACGAGCGTTCGTCGCCCTTCTTGTCGCCCTTGACTACATACTCGCGCTGCTGTATGGTGGATATTGTCGGCGCGTACGTTGACGGACGTCCGATGCCGAGTTCCTCGAGTTTGTGTACGAGGGATGCTTCCGTATATCGCACGGGGCCTTGCGAGTAGCGTTCGGTCACGACGATGTTGTCGCGCTCTATCTCGTCGCCGGCCTTCATGGTGGCTGGCATGAGTCCTGCCACCTCGTCGCTCTGCTTGTCGCCGTCGTCGCCGTCGCTCTCGCGGTATACCTTGAGGAAACCGTCGAAGGTGACTACCTCGCCCGTTGCGACGAACTGCTCCGTGGTGCCTGCGATGTTGATGTTGACGGTGGTCTTCTCCAGTTCGGCATCCGCCATCTGGGTTGCAGCGGTGCGCTTCCAGATGAGGTCGTAGAGTCGGCGCTCCTGACTGGTGCCGTCTATCTCCTGCTTGTCCATGTATGCAGGACGGATGGCTTCGTGCGCCTCCTGTGCGCCCTTGGAGTGAGTGGTATAGTTGCGTGGTTTGCTGTACTTCTCGCCGTAGAGTGCCGTGACGGCCTCCTTCGCCGTGCCGATGCAGAGCTGCGAGAGGTTTACAGAGTCAGTACGCATGTATGTGATGCAACCGTTTTCGTAGAGTCTCTGTGCCACCATCATGGTCTGCGACACGGTGAAACCGAGTTTTCTTGCAGCCTCCTGCTGTAGGGTAGAGGTGGTGAACGGTGGTGCCGGCGTGCGGCGGAGCGGCTTCTTCTGTATGGCGGCGATGGTGAACTTGGCGTCCTTGCACTTCTCGAGGAAGGCGAGTGCCTCCTCGCGTGTGGGGAAGCGGCGGTCCAGCTCGGCGCGTATCTCGCTGCCGGCCACGATGAACTGTGCCGTGACGCGGAAATATGGTTCTGCCTTGAAAGCCTGCACCTCCCGCTCGCGCTCCACGATGAGTCGTACGGCGACGGACTGCACGCGTCCTGCCGAGAGCTGCGGCTTCACCTTGCGCCAGAGCACCGGCGAGAGTTTGAAGCCCACGAGGCGGTCGAGCATACGGCGTGCCTGCTGGGCGTTGGCAAGGTTCATGTCGAGGTGGCGTGGGTGTTCGATGGCCTCGAGGATGGCGTTCTTTGTTATCTCATGGAATACGATGCGGTTGGTGCTCTTCTCGTCCAAACCGAGTACCTCGCAAAGGTGCCATGAGATTGCTTCTCCTTCGCGGTCCTCATCGGAAGCGAGCCATACCTTCTTTGCCTTCTTGGCGCAGCTCTTGAGTTCGGACACCACTTTCTTCTTCTCCTCCGGAATCTCGTACTCCGGTTCGAGCGACTTCATGTCGATACTTATCTCCTTCTTTTTCAAGTCGCGGATGTGGCCGTAGCTGGACATCACCTTATAGTCCTGACCAAGGAACTTCTCGATGGTCTTGGCCTTGGCGGGACTCTCCACGATAACGAGGTTGTCTTGCATATCTATGTTTTTGTTGTTGTTTTTACTCTTTAAGACACCGGCGGCATGCCGGCACAGGAAAATCGGGTGCAAAATTACACAAAACTTTTTCTTCCACCTTATTATATGGGGACTTTTTTTCTTTTTTAACAACAACGCCGTCAAGTCCTTGTAAAAACTTCCCTTTTACTTGCGTATTTCGCAATAAAGCAGTAGCTTTGCAGTGTATTTACCAATAACCTACACAACTACCGACCTAAATGCGTAAGACTCTACTCGCCGCCCTGGCCTTTCTTGCCTTGGGCACCACAGCGGAGGCCAAGCTGCGCCTCCCGCACATCCTCTGTAACGAAATGATAATCCAGCACTCCACCGACGTGCGTCTGTGGGGCTGGGCAACGCCTGGCAACACCGTCACCGTCACCACCTCGTGGAGCAACGCCAAGCAGACCGCCACGGCCGGCAAGGACGGCAAATGGCTCGTCACGGTGGCATCGCCTGCCGCCAGCTACGACAAGCTCTCCGTCACTTTTCGCGAAAAGGGCACTGACGCCAGCGCTCCCGTGACGCTCACCGACATCCTCGCCGGCGACGTGTGGGTATGCGCCGGACAGAGCAACATGGAGATGACCGTCAAGGGCTTCGGCAACTGTCCCGTGGAGGACTACAACAAGGTGGTGCTCGATGCCAAGCAGCGTTCGGGCATCCACTACGTCAAGATACCTGACGTGATGAGCAGCAAGCCGCTCGACGACTCCAACTGCCAGTGGAAGACTGTCTCCCCCTCCACCGTCGGCGACGCTTCCGCCACGGGATATTTCTTCGCACGCATCGTCAACCAGGCGGTGGACATCCCCGTCGGACTGGTGATGGCCAACAAGGGCGGCTCGCGCGTAGAGAGCTGGCTGGACGAGGCTTACCTGCGTGCCAACACTGACGAACCCGTCGACAGCGTGAACATCGTAAAGAAGCAGCCCACTTCATGGACGCGCACGCTCCTCTGGGGCAACGGCACGTTCCACCCCATACTGAACTACACCGTAAAGGGCATCCTATACTATCAAGGCTGCAGCAACGTCGGTGCGCCCGAGGGACAGTACACCAAGCGACTGGTCGACCTCGTCAAGCAGTGGCGACGCGACTTCCGCTGCGGCGAGATACCGTTCTACTTCGTCGAGATAGCGCCGTACCACTACGACAACGTCAACGCCGACTGGGGTGCGCGCCTACGCGAACAGCAATATAAGGCGTCGCTCATCATCCCAAACAGCGGGTTCATCTCCACCAACGACTGCGTCTACCCGTACGAGAAGGAGCAGATACACCCGGCGCAGAAGCAGAAGGTGGGCGAACGCCTCGCCTACTGTGCCCTCAACAAGACGTACGGCATGAAGGACGTCATCGGCGAGTGCATGACGTTCAAGGAGATGAAGATTGTCAACGACACGGTATGCGTACACTTCAACGGCGAGCACGGTGCCATCAGCCGTTTCGAGGACATCGAGGGCTTCGAGGTGGCCGGCGAGGACCGCGTCTTCCATCCTGCCACCGCCAAGCACTTCTGGCGTCCGGGCAACGACGCATGGAACGAGTGTGTCATCGTCACCTCGCCCGAGGTAAAGAAGCCCGTTGCCCTCCGCTACTGCTTCAAGAACTTCCAGCTGGGCAACCTGGCCAACGCCGGAGGCCTGCCGCTCGTGCCCTTCCGCACGGACTCCTGGTAACTATAATTGACTGAGAAGACTTTAGTTGACTGAGACTTTTTAAGGACTTTAATTGCCGTTAATTGACCATTAATTTTATCCATTAATAATATTTTGACAGACTTAGTACTCTTATCAATTAACGATTAAGTTGTCTATCATCTATCTGTCAAGTACAATTCGACTAAAAAAATATTAATGGATAAAATTAATGGTCAATTAACGGCAATTAAAGTCTTAAAAAAACATTGGCGTAAAAGTCATTGGCGTTGCAGCCCACGGGCGAGCCAGTCCACAAAAGCATTGACGTCCTCGTCGTAGTACCGGGGAGAACCGACTTGCCGTCCCCCACCGTCCACGATGACGTACATGGGCTGCGAGACGCTACCGAAACGATCTTCCTCTACGGCGGCCCAGCGGTCGCCAACGGTGCGGAGCTTACGCTCTGTGCCACGCACTTCTACTGTCTCCGCATGAGGCAGCGGCGTGCGGTCGTCCACGTGGAGTGCCACATAATAGTACCGTTCCTTCAGCAGCCGCTGCACACGCGGGTCGGTGAACACGGCAGCCTCCATCTTGCGGCAGTTGACGCAACCATATCCGGTGAAATCGACGAAAAGGGGCTTGCCGCTGCGGCGCGCCTCCGCCACTATCTCGTCGAACGACTGGTAGTCGCGGTCGGTCTTCGCCTCGCCCGTTTCAACTGTCTGCGGCGGTGCAAACGCCGCCACCATCGTGCACGGTGCCCCGAAGATGCCCGTGGCCAAGTACAGGGCAAAAGCCAGTGGCACCAGTGCCGCTACCGCCCATCCTATTTTAACCCTAGACACTGTTTTCTGCGGTTTTTTCGTAGAAACCTTAGCACTGTAAGTCTTTTTCCACGATTTCATCGCCGCACAAGTAAGAAAAACGCCCAATCCACCGAAGAGTACGGTCCACGCCGCAAAGAACGCCCAACGGGGCAGCACGCCCCAACCGTATGCCATGTCGGCAACGCTGAGGAACTTCAGCGAGAACGCCAGTTCCACCACGCCCAGCACCACCTTGACGCGCACCATCCATTCGCCCGAACGCGGCATCCTCTTCATCCACTGCGGAAAGAGGGCGAAGAGCGTGAAGGGCAATGCCAAAGCCAGGGCAAAGCCCAGCATGCACACCACGGGGGCCAGCACGTCGCCGTCCGTGACGACGCTGACGAGCATTGCGCCCACTATCGGGGCGGTGCACGAGAAGCTGACCACGACGAGCGTCAGTGCCATAAAGAAAATGCCGATTAATCCGCCCATTTTCTCAGCCCTCTCGTCCAGTTTGCCAGCCCACGACTGCGGCAACTGCAACGTGAATGTGCCGAGCAGGGACAGTCCGAAGACTACAAAAACGGCGAAGCACACGAGGTTGAACACGGCGTTCGTAGCCAACTGGTTCATGGCGTTGGCCCCCATCAGAGCCGTCATTGCCACGCCAAGGGTCAGGAATATCACGACGATGCAACCGCCATATACGAGCACCTTGTTGCGCCCGGAGGTCTCTCTCAGAAAATAACTGACGGTCATGGGTATCACGGGCCACACGCAGGGGGTCAGCAGGGCCATCAAGCCGCCGAAAACACCGAGCAGAAACAGCTCCAGCAGTCCGCCCGTAGGAGTATCGCCAACCATGAAAGCCTCATCAATGGGTTCAGATGCCGGCGGTTGTACTCCGGGTTCTATACCATTTGCCTGTGCATTGTCCAACGGAAAGTCGAACTCTACCGTCTTCGGAGCGAGGCACATCCGGTCGCTGCAGGCGGTATATCTGAAATACCCCTGCACGCGGTAGTCCGCAGTATCCTTCACCCGTACGCGTTGCTTGAACGTGCACGAGTCCGTCTGCTCAATGTCCCCGATAAATTCAGCGTTTTTTGCACCATCCAGCGCAAATGCCTTGGATGCCACGTGCCATCCCGCCTCCGGCTGCCCCACAGCGGTAATGGTCATCTCCCCCTTCTCCACGTCCGTCGCATAGACGGAAAACACTACGTCCGCCCTGATGCCAATTGCCGTCAGGAGCAGAAGTATACAGGTTGAAAGAAGTCTACTTGTCATTGTAGTGACCTTCAAGTTTGATTACGACCACAACAACTTTGTCGTCTAAAATATTATAGACGATTCTATCGCTTGCAGTAATACGTCTTGAATAGGTTATCCCGTTGCCATTTTTTAATGGTTCCGGATGACCTGTACCTTCACGAGGATGGTCAACAAGCTCATCTAAAATAGCTAACAGCTTCTTAAACAATTTTGGATTAGACTTCCTCCACTTGGAAATAATCTTCTCTATTCCACGCGAAAATTCGATTGTGTACATCATAGTGATTCAAGCCAAGCGTGCATGTCTTCTTTTGTTTCAAAGCGAAGGGTCTCCCCACGTTCGTGTTCCTGCATAACACGATCTATCTCTATTTGGAGTTCGGGGGTTATTTCGCTTGCCGTAGCTTTTTTCCCCCTACCCAGCACGCTACTGCCCCACTTCTCTTTTGTTCTTTCCAGACGTTCAGCGAATGCTTCGCGCACTGTCTCGGGCTGCCCCATGAACAAAGTCCACAGAGCATCCAACTGGCTGATATTGTTCTCAGGATATGTCACTGCTGTACTCATAGTCTGTTGTATCTAAATGTCATCGCAATTACGCCTGCAAAGTTACATAATATTTTCAGCTTTTTAAACTCCATATACGTTCTTTTTAAGATTATCCGGCAAAAAGATAATCTTTTTCAAAGATATCACCAAGTTTCCGACTGACAATTTTATATTTACTGCCTAATTTTACATATAAGTAATGCGTACAAAATTGCTCAAGTTATTTTTTGCACGTTACTTATCGCTCTTTTTTTGTAACCAAACAAGTCCTTTCTAAGCACCGCCATTGCCGCCGTTTTTTGGTCACCGGATGCCCGCGCCGTGGGCACTAGATGCCCGAGCCGCGAGAACCCGATGCCCGAGCCGCGGTAACACGATGCCCAAGCCGCGGGGACAATGACGCAAAAAATGCCGTACAATGAGCATCGTTTTTGCCGCAATGTTTCAGTGATGTAATCATACATGTCGACAACAATTCAGCCACGAACGCACAAAAAGCGATTTCGTGGCTGAATTTGTCAAACACTAAGCATTTCATTCTGGGTATCAACATTTTATCAATCATAACCAATCCTTAAAAAGCGGGATATTCAGCCACGAACATACAAAAAGTCGTTTCGTGGCTGAGTTTCCGGCTGGCCAAGACGGGAGGGGGGGGCACAGATAGACATGGTCATCAGCCGTTCGGACAGAGTCATAAACCTCTGCGAGATGAAGTTCTGCGTGGCAGACTATCGCATAGACAAGAAAGGCGACATCAATCTGAGGGACAAGATACAGATACTGATGGACAACATGCGCGGCAGAAGGGCCATACACCCCGTCATCGTTACGACCTACGGGCTGTCTGCCAACGAATACAGTTCAAGAATCCAAAGGGTCATCACGCTGGACGACTTGTTCCAATAGAAAGCGGAACTGGACCAAGGTACAATCCGCAGATTTAATCCTGGAATACGCAACTTTGCAGACATTTTCTTGCGTATTACAGAAAAGCACACTAACTTTGCATCCAAAGAGAAAACAATATATGAGAATTGTATCACACCGAAAACTACGCGAGTTCTACGAGATGCCAGGGCGTGAGGATGCCAAGGTCGCATTGGAGCGCTGGTATCAGACAGCAGAGGGAGCCCATTGGAAAAACCTCGCTGACATCAGACAGGATTTCGCAGACACTGACTATACGGGCAACCAACATTACGTGTTTAATATACGCGGCAACAGATACCGCCTCGTAGTGGTCGTAAAGTTTACCATCGGGCATATCTTTATAAGGTTCGTAGGTACGCATTCTGAATATGACAAAATAGATTGTTCAACGATATAATACAGTAAAGTTATGGAAGAAATCAAGAAAGAACAATACGAGTTTGCACTCAACAGGATAGAAGAGCTTCTTTCGCTTGTGACGGACGAAACTCCCAGCAACGACCGTAACGCCATCGAATTGGTACTGATGTCAGACATTGTCATTGCATACGAAAAGAAGCACTACCCCATAGGAAAGCCGAGCGTAGGGGAGCTTCTTGAGCAGTCGCTCAAGGACAAGCACATGACCCAAAAGCAACTTGCCGTAGAAATAGGTGTCAGTCCCACACGTATCAACGACTACATCTCAGGCCGCTCGGAACCAACCCTGAAAGTGGCACGGCAACTCTGCAATACACTTGGCATCACTCCTGCCGCAATGCTTCAGTGCTGATACAATCACCTCATTGGCAAACTCAGCCATACACGTACAGAAAATCCCGGGAGCTCCTCGTTGTTTGAGGTGCTCCCGGGATTGTTGTCTTCATTTAATGCGCAGGTTGTTTTTTACACTTTACTAAGGTGGGTAGTCTAAGTATGTGTGCGTGGTGGTGTGGGATTAGTATGGGTAGCGGCCGGCGGATGCGCCCTTTATCAGTCCGTCGACGACGCTCTGCTTGATGACGGCGCCGGTCTTATGGTTGATGACGGTGCCGGTCTCCCAGTAGAACGGTACTATGCCGTTGTTCTTGGCGGTCTTGGTGACGTACTCGCCGAAGTATGCCACGGAGGCATCGTGCTTTGCCTGGTCCTCGCCCTCGCCCATGGTGCGGATGATTGCGCCGTACTCACCGAGGATGACGGGGATGCCCTTGTCTACGAAGAGCTCCTTGAGCTTGCCCATCTGGGTGTCCACCCATGCCTCCTCGTATTCGGTGGTGGCATTGCGCTCAGAGCCGTCCACGTGGTTGGCTGCGCCCCAGTAGTACCACATCTTGCCCCAGCTGGCATCCTCTTCCATCAGACAGAACTGGTATGGCTCGTAGAAGTGTGCCTCGGCCATGAGTCGTCCCTCCACCTGGTCTGTGGGCAGTGCCGTAGCGTCGAAGCCGTTGTCCTTCGCCACGCTGATGCTGGCCCCGGGCACCTGCATGATGAGCACGCGCTTGGCGTTGTTGCCGCCCGTGGCACGCACGGCGTCGAGCATGGTCTGCTGGTAGAGCTTCATGCTTGCAAGACCGTTGGCGTCAGTCTTCCAGAGGTCATCCTTTCCGCTTGTCTCGTTCATGCCCGGCTCGTTCATGGCGGCGAAGAGGAGGTGCTCGTCGAAGTCGTTCATGGTATTGGCTATCTGAGTCCATATAGCCTTCTGAATGGCGTTTATCTGCTCGCGTTTAGAAGTTTTGAACAGATTGTCTTCGAGCCAGCCGCCGTCCCAGTGTGCGTTGAGCACTACGTATAGGTCTTCGCTGATACACCATGTGACGACTTCCTTTACGCGGTCAAGCCATGACTGTTTGATTGTGTAGGAACTACCATCAGTGCTCTCAAAATAGTTATACCAGTTGCAAGGGATTCGGACTGCGTTAAATCCTGCATCTTTCAATGCTCTAAGGTACTGACGGGTTACAGGTGATGCCTGCGCATTCCAAGAACCTTCCGTAGAGCCTGCCTCCATGGTGTTGCCGATGTTGATGCCGGCGTATATCTTGGCGGCGAGCTGTTGCGGAGTGCTGTTCATGCCGATGTCGGCAACGACTTTGACGGTGTCGGGGTCGCGTGCCACTTTTACTTCCTTGCGGCTGTAGCCCTCGGAGATGCTCACTACGGCGGTGTCGCCGACGAGGTCGTCGAGGTCCTTGGCGGCAGCTGTCACGCGGAAGTTGTACGTGTCGTCCTGGTTGACGTACTCTACGGTGCACCATTCGTTGCCGCTCTTCACGGTGGCAGAAGGCTTGGCGTCCGCCACAACCTTTATGATGTCCTCACCGCCCTGGTGCTTGAAGGAGACGAGGTCGTTGAGCACATGGAAACTGGTGGCCATCGAACTCTCTCTTTCGCTGACGCAGGAGCTGACTGTAAGAGCCATACCTACTGCGAGGGCAGAAAGGAATATAGATTTGAATCTTTTCATATTGTCTGCGTTTTATTCATTATTGTATAATTGACTTGGTTGTACAAGTCTCTATGCATCAAAAATGTACTGTCTTGCTTATTGAATCGAGCTGCCGCAGCTGTTCTTGCGTAGGATGTGAAGCCATAAGCTTTTCTTTTAGCTCTTTTGCTTTCTTCACATACAATTTCATGCGTTCCTGGTTCTGCGGATTTCGCATTTCCTCAGGACTGGAGGAATAATGTTTTCCGGCGTTGTAATATGCCGTTGCGGCATTCTTCAGTTGGAACAGAGCAAGCTCGCTCTCGTCCATCCCAGCCGTCAATTGCGCCACTACCTCGTCGTATACAGCATGACACTGCCTATATTCTTCGGAAGAAGCGTAAGCAGTGTCAACTGCCGCACGGCTTTCTGCCGCCACAAGGCTATCGTAAGAAAGGGACATGGCAGCGCTGTCAGCCACAATGCTGTCAAGACCTGCCGTCGCGTCACCGTCCTGCACGTTGCGTTGCTTTGACGGGGAGCAGCCTGCGATGAGGGCTGCTCCTGTCAATATGCTCAATACTTTTCTCATACACTTTGTTTATAGTGACGGGCGAACAAAGACCTTCACATCGGTAATTTTAATCTTAGATGTATCAACGAGGTCTTTCCAGAGATTATACAGTTCCACAGTCCATACCACAGCACCTTCACATTTCTTGCCAATGCCTAAATCGAAATATGCCGTATATGTACCGTCATACTTTCCATCCATTTTCTTGGCTATCGTAGTGTATCCGATGCCGCCTCCCCAGTATGACGGGTCCCAACTGCTGTCTGCATAGCTGACCTCAGTCTTGTAAGTACCGCTTGCACCGTCCTTCAGGTTGTCGTCTATACCTTCTATTGTGAAGGTTACTGACATACGTCCGTCGAAAACGAGGCTGCCGGCATCTACGCCAGGATTAGACTTGGTATCGCCATATTCGTTGTAGATTTCAATACGTCCGTCAGTTTCATTTCCATCCTTATTGACGAAGAGCACCTTCGAGGCATCCACTGACACCTCCTTGGCATACACCTTAGGGTCGCCGTCGATGCGGACAGCAACAATCTCGCCCTTGGCCTTTTCAGGATCTGCCAAGTCGCCGTACAGATTCGCAATGTCCACACAGAATACGCTAACGCCATTCGACTGGCTTGGAGCCTCCATCCATACGGTGTATTCACCGTCGCCGGTCACTGTGGCATCATACTTTGGCGTGCCGCCCCAGTATTGAGGAGTCCAATCGCCATCTGCGAACGAGAGGGCTGCATTATAAGCCCCCGCTGCGCCTTCCTTCAGATTGTCCGTCACGCCACTCAGTCTGAACGTCACGGCCAAAGTCTGTGAGAACGATAAGTTGGCCTTGTCAATAGCCGGGGCTTCCTTCGTGGAGCCATACTCGTTGTATAGCTCCATTCTGAAATTGTTACCCTCAGCCTTTGTCACCACCTTGCTTGCATCGAAAGCTACTTTCTTGCCCTTTGAAAGTCTGATGGCACGTATTGAGAGTCCTTCGTAGCGGTTAGCGACAAACACCTGTGCCTTGCTTGAGCTGCGCATGAGACTGAGGGCACTGGCGTGACCATCGTCTACAGGGTCGATGTTGGATGTCCAATAAGCGCCGAGGGAACCCTGGTCTGCCGTCTCCTTGCCATTACGGGATCCTGCCAACGGGAGGAAGATGCTGTTGTATGAACCGTCGTCGTTCTTCACACGTGAAGTAAAGCGACAACCCCACACGCCGTTCAGCTCCTGGTACTCCTGGTCGGTATTGTTCAACAGTTCCTGCATCTGCGTCGCAGTTGGAGTCATACCGCCGTCTTGCCACAGCTTTGCGATGTCGTTCTGCGTATTCTGGATATCCTCGGAAACATAGTCGGAAGCGGAGGTCGAACGGTTAAAGAGCGATACGTCACCATAGCCATAAAGACCGCCGAAGTCCTCAGGGGAAACTGCGCCTACATTGACAGATGCCCACTCTACCGTGAGACCGAGGTCAACGAACTCTACTTCCTGTGCCTGAGTGGTGAAGCTCTTTACCTCACTGTACTTTTCGTCACCGTTGACATTGGTATATGCCACGTAATAGTATGTCTGTCCTGGAAGCAGACCGCCGACAGACACGGCAAAGGAGGAGTTTTCTATCGCCTCCGCCTCATAAAGCAGCCCGTCCTTGACAGAAGCCTCATCCCGGCTTATCTTGAATCCGGCCACGACATTGTCGGAGGCACCGGTTGCAAGATTTGTCACGCCGGACAGCGAAGCTGCCACCTCGCTCGTAGTGGCATCCCCTGCGGCTATCTCCTGGTTTGTGGTGGTGAACGACTTCACTTCCCCATACTTCGTCACGATGTTCTGAAGCTTTACGAACGTGCAATAGTAGTACGTCTTGCCAATCTCCAGCCCGGTGAGTGTAGTCGTAACGGAGCCGTCCTGACCCAAAGTTCCCAGCGTCTGAGTGCCGGATGTCACACTGCTCTCTGACGTGGAATAGAGCACGCCGACCGAGTATGCGGAAGACGATTGGCCCGAGAGGTCGAGCACCTTGCCTGTCACTATCGCTGCTGTAGAAACGGGGGTAGCGTCGCCCGTCTCCACAGTGGTTATGATATCGGTGGTATTCGGTGAATATTCTTCATCGCTACAGCTGGCTACAACCAATCCCAGCATAAGCATAATACCATATAATATCTTGTGTTTCATATTGTTGTATCTTTGTTTTTATTCTCTTGTATGCGGCGTGCCGCTGTCCATCTTAACATCAATGTCCACTTCGATAGAGGAAGAGAACTTGAGTACACCCGTACCGTTCACCACGAAGTAGTTGGAACTATTCCAAGGGTTAAGGATGTATCGGCGTGCAGTAATCTTGTCTCCCTCGGAATCCACCTCATCGCCTGTCGACGTATCAATGAGAGAATCATCGAAACCGATGCTCTCACCGTCTACCCGCATGCCGGTAATGGTCATCTTGAAGTTGGGATACTTGGCGAGTACTTTCTTAACGTCAAGATACATGCCGTACGGGTCGCTGTCAGCCCCCGTGATGGTCACGGTGTACTTGCCGTCCCCAGTCACCTTTACAGCCTTGCTGTCCGTCGTTATCCAGCTGGAATTGAAGTAATGCAGCTCGCACTTGAAGTACTCCTGCTCTACCTCACCGATTACTTTCGGCACGAACCGGAAGCCCTGATATTCATAACGGTTGCCGTGTACGTCATAGAGGTCGTAGCCGAGTACAAGGTCTGTAATCTCAGTACCGTCCATAGTGTAGCTGAGCACGCGGAGCTTGTTGTCCCCGTTGGTCTTCAGCACAGCTCCGTTGCTGCCGACAGAGGCATTCAGCAAGCCGTCGCTGAACTGGATGTAGCCGTCGTCGGTAAGGGTGTATGTACCCTCCTTCGTATCGCCGTCGCTGTTTGTCATGGTGTAGGTATAGTCTACGGAGTTGAGCACGAGACTCGTTTCCAAGCCGGCGTCAGTAGCCGTCTGCTTGCCGTCCTTCAACTTGCCGTATAGGTCATAGTAAGCACATGCATCACCTTCGTCTGTTAGTACCCACTTGATTTGGCGGTATGTGTTAGGAGTACGGTTGAGAGAAGAGATATCATCCTTCCATGTGCCGTCGAGTGTCGGCTGCGGATTGTCGTCCACTGGTGGCACATAGTTGTCGGCATATTCCTTGGACACATAGTTGAATACCTCTACCCATTCGCCGCCCCAGCTACCTTCCACACGGGTGTAACCGATACGCATGTGGTTTTCGTCCAGCTCGATAATCTGCAAGTTCTGACGCCAGTTGCCACGACGGTCTGTCCATGAGTCCGGATGCATCAAATCTGCATCAGACAGCGAGAGCACGTATGAGTCTTCATTCAGGCTGAACACACCATTGCTCGTGGTACCCGTTGCGGAATTATAGTATGTATAACTTGCAGACCCTGCCAGACCAAATGTCATAGTACTGTTCTTGTACGAGTCATACGTCAAATAGTCGTTGGCACAGTGACCTGCATCCGGATCCCAGTTTGCTTCAAAACTGCCGTAGCGCAGCGGATTGTTTGCGCTGGCAGCTGGGTCACCGTACGAGATTTCGCCTTTATTGTAACCATACTGGCCATTGTCGTAAACCCACGTCTTGGAATTTCCTACGCCGCCAGCCACAAGCGTCCAAATCTTGCTGGTGACGAAGTCCAGACACGCACTGTCAATAGTGAAGTGTGCTGTATCAGCATATACCACTCCACCACGGGTACTAATACCGAAAAGGACGTCGTACGTACCGGCAAATGGCATCTGCAATGTTACCTTCTCTGCCTGATAGCGTCCTTTGGGAGTCTCCCAATTGGCTAGATACTGACTGCCCATCTTGCTCTCCAAATAAATGATATTCGGATTCTGGGCATCATGGGTGATGGTATAAGCCACGCCTTCCTTCAAATCAGCGGAGGTGTATCCGCTCGCATCCATGGAAAGGTCATCTGGCGAGCACGCCGCCAGTCCGAAACCTATGGTAAGGACTGCCGCTGCCATATTTATTATTCCCTTTATCTTCATGTTGTCTTAATTTTTAATGTTACGGATTCTCAAGTCCTTACAGTATTACCATCCGGCGTTCTGCGTCAGTGTGTTTCCGGAGAGGGTAATCTGTGTGTTGGGTATCTGCATCAAGCCCTTCTTTGAGGTGAAGTTGGCAACGGCGAAGTTGGTCTTGGCTGCCACGCCGCCGTTCTTCACGTCGGCACCGCTCTGTGCCTCGGCAATCTTGGTGGCGGCGTAGGCTCCGTCCTTCTCGTAGCGCATGATGTCCCAGTAGTGTACGCCCTCGAAGGCGAACTCTATGCCGCGCTCGTAGCGGAGGGCATCGTCGGAGTATGCACCGAGGGCGGTGAGTCCTGCACGGACGCGCACTTCGTTGAGGTACTTGACGTTGCGTGTCAGCTCTGCCTGCATGAGGAGCACGTCGGCGTAGCGCATGATGGTCCAGTCCTGGTAGTAGGTGATGTTCTGGTGCTTCTCGCCGAGGTTGAAGCCTGCCTCCTGGCGCGTGCCGTCCTTGAAGCACATCGGGGCGTACTTGCGTGTGTAGTAGCCGGTGTACTCGTACGTGTCGTTGAGGTCGGCGGTGAATCCTGCGTCGGAGCAGCTCCATACGCACGCCTTGAAGCGCGGGTCGCTCTTGTATTCTGAGACGAACTGCGGTGTGACGGAGCATCCGCCCCAACCGCTGGCTATGCAGACGCTGGTGGCCATCTTGTTGCGCGGTCCGAGGTAGACGGAGAAGGTGTTGCCGTCGCTGCTGCCGTTGTAGTCGTGGGTGGTGTTGAACTTGAGGTTGAGGACGAACTCCTGCGAGAGTTGTCCCTGTCCGGCCTGCCATGCAGAGCCGTTGTACCACTTTCCGGCGTATGTGGTCTTCCATCCGTAGACGGTGGTCTCGCCGGAACCTGTAGTGCCGTCCTCGGTGCATGAGGGCATGAAGAGGTCGGCATAGCTTGCCTCGAGTTTGTATCCACCGTTTTCGATGATATCCTGGAGGGCGTTGACGGCCTGCTGCCTGGTGCAGCCTGGTGCCTCCGTCTCGCCGTAGTAGCCGGTGTAGTAGAGGAAGGCGCGTGCCATCATGGCCTCGGCGGCGTACTTGGTCATGCGGCCGTCGGTGCTGTTGTTGTCCGAGACGGGGTATGCGCCGGCAGGGATGTTCTCGATGGCGTACTTGAAGTCGTCGAATATTGCCTTGTAGACCTCTGAGGCTGCCGTGCGTGGCAGGTTCTCGTCGGAGGGTTCGAGGAGGAGGGGCACGTCGCCGAAGAGGCGTGCGAGGTCGAAGTAGAGTATGGCGCGTATGGCGCGTGCCTCACCGACGAGCTGACGTCCGGCATCGGTGCTGCCCCAGGCGTACTGTCCTGCTGCCTGTATGAGCTGGTTGCAGCGGAAGATGGCTGAGTAGTAGTTCTTCCAGTCGGTGTTGAAGAGGTCGTTGTATGAGGGTGCCACGCCTTGGTCGAACTGGTCGATGACGTTGTTGTTCTTCTCGTCGCCGGCACCGAGTCCGGCGAAGGCCTGGTCGGAGGCGAACTCGGCGGTGAGGTACATACCGACGCCCTCGTCGGAGGTGGTACGCTGCCAACCGTCGTAGCAACCCACGAGGGCAATGGCTGCCGACTCCTGGGTGGCGTATGCAGTCTCGGAGTTGAGGTCTGTCTTGGACTCTGTGTCCATGCTGCATGAGGAGAGCAGCGACAGGGCCGTGAGGGCTGCACTGATTAGTATATATCGTCTTTTCATATTGTTGTTCGGGTTAGGTTAGAATGCAAGGTTTACGCCGACGATGAAGGTGCGCGGATGTGGGTAGTAGCCCATGTCTACGCCGGACACCCATGAGTCGGAGCTGTTGCCGTCGGTGCCGTTGTAGGAACCGATTTCGGGGTCCATGCCGTCATACTTGGTGAGGGTGAAGAGGTTCTGCGCCTGGAAGTAGAGGCGGAGCTTGCTGAGTCCCTTCCATGCGATGAGCTTCTTGAAGTCGTAGCCGACGGTGAGGTTCTGCAGACGGAAGTAGTCGCCGTCCTGGAGGTAGAGGTCGGAGAAGAGCCAGTTGCCCACGTCGTTGTAGGTGACGCGCGGTGTGGTGTTGCTGGTGCCCTCGCCTGTCCAGCGGTTGAGGATGCTGGTGGCGTAGTTGGCCTGTGAGGCTGACGGGTTGCGGTATGACTGTGCTATCTTGAAGCCCGTGGCTCCGGCGAAGTTGGCGGAGAGGTCGAAGCCCTTCCATCCGAGGGTGAAGTTGAAGCCGAAGGTCACCTTTGGCATGCCGTTGCCGAGGTCTACCTTGTCGTTGGAGTCTATCTTGCCGTCGTGGTTGATGTCGACATACTTGGTGTCGCCGGGCTGGACGTTGCTCTGCATCACGCCGTTGCCGGCTGCTACCCAGTCGTTTATCTCCTGCTGGTTCTGGAAGATGCCTGCGGTCTTGTAGCCCCAGAAGTAACCGATGGCGTGGCCGTTCTCTGCACGGTAGAACTCCTCGGCGTTCTGGTATATCTGGTTGGTGGCACCGTGGATGATGCCGTCCTCTGTCGGGATATTGCCCACCTCGTTGTGGTTGTATGCGAAGTTGGCTCCTACGGAGTAGAAGAAGTCCTTGCCCGCCTTGTCGTTCCACGAGAGTGCCACCTCGAAACCTTTGTTCTTCACGTCACCGCCGTTGATGATGGGTCCCTGTGTGCCTGCCGTAGCGAGTACGGGGGCCTGCACGAGCCAGTCTTTGGTGTTCTTGATGTATGCGTCGAAGGTGAGGGAGAGGCGCTGGTGGAGGAAGCGTGCGTCGATGCCGACGTTATACTGCTCGGAGGTCTCCCACTTGACGTTCTCGTTGGCGAGGCGGCTGGTGTAGAGTCCGGTAGACCATGCCTGCTGTCCGCCGCCGGTGCCGAAGTTATAGTTGGCGTTGGTGGTGGTGACGGGGGCGAGGTACTGGTAGCAGTTGATGTTGGCGTTACCTACCTGTCCCCACGAGAAGCGGAGCTTGAGGAAGTCGAGCCATGTGGATGCCTTCTGCATGAACTTCTCCTCGGTGATGGTCCAACCGGCAGACACTGACGGGAAGACACCCCAGCGGTTGCCCTTGGCGAACTTGCTCGAACCGTCGGCGCGGAGGGTGAAGTTGACCATGTAGCGGTCGAGGAGCGACCATCCGAGACGTGTGAAGTATGACATGCCGCGGGTGGAGTCGTACGGTGCGCCGGAGACGGTCTTGCTCTCAGTGCCGTTGGTGTTGTTGAGGTATGCGTGGTCCCAGTCGGTGAAACCGGCGATGAGGGAGGTGTTCGAACCGCCTGACGAAGAGCCGTCGTACTTGGAGAACTCCGAACCGACGAGGGCGTTGAACTTGTTCTCCTTGATGCTCCAGTCGTACGAGAGGGTGTTGGTCCATGTCATGGAGAGACCGTTGCCGTTGCTCTGGCTCACCTTGTTCTCGGTGTTGCCGCTGGTAGGCACGAACTTATATATAGGAGAGTAAGAACGGTAGTCGGAAGCTCCGTAGTTGATGCCGAAGACGGTGCGGAACTTGAGGTTCTTTATGGGTTCAATCTGTGCGTAGACGTTGGCGTCGAGGGTACCGCTCTTGCTCTGGTTGTAGCGGTTCATCATCATCAGGCCGTAGGGGTTGCCGTCCTCGGTGTACCAGTCGGACTCGACGGTGGAGTTGTAGTTGCCGTTGGCGTCGTACACCGGTACGAGCGGAGAGGTGGAGAAGGCGCTGCGGAGATTGTTGTTGTAGATGTTGCCGGTGTTCATGCCGCGCGTGTCCTTGTAGACGAAGCCTACGTGCTCGCCGACGGTGATGAGACCGTCCCACATCTTGTGCTCTGAGTTGGCGCGGAAGTTATACCTCTTATAATAGGAGACGTCAGAACCTCCGATGAGACCGTCCTGCCCCGTGTAGCCTCCGGAGATGGCGTAGGTGGACGTCTTGCTGCCGCCGGTGACGGCGAGGGTGTGGCTGGTGGTGATGGCACCCTGGTTGACAGCCTGGTCTATCCAGTCGGTGTCGTAGACGTTACCGTTGCTGTCGCGGATGCTGTTGAGACTGTTCCAGTCCACGGCGCTGAGTCCTGAGTTGAGACGCGCCTCGTCCATGATGGACATATACTCCTTCGCGTTGAGCATGTTCAACTTACGTGGCAGGGTCTGCCATCCTACATATCCGTCGTAGGTAATCTTGCTCATACCCTCCTTACCACTCTTGGTAGTAACGAGCACCACACCGTTGGCGGCCTGTGCACCGTAGATGGCGGCAGAGGCAGCGTCCTTCAGTACGTCGATGCTCTCGATGTCGGCGGGGTTCAGGGTGGTGATGTCACCTGCTATGCCGTCGATGAGATAAAGAGGCTGTGAGTTGCCCACAGTACCAAGACCACGTATCGTCACACTCATGCTCGCACCAGGCTGGCCTGATGTGGACACGATGTTCACACCCGGCGTCTGGCCCTGCATGGCGGCAAGTGGGTTGGTGGTGTTGAGCTTGGCGATGTCTTCGCCCTTCACCTGAGTGGTGGCACCGGTGACGAGCTTCTTCTTCTGTACGCCGTAGCCGACAACGACGACTTCGTCGAGCGACTGCTTGTCTTCCTGAAGGGAAATGTTAAGCTTCGCCCCCCCGTCCTTGATTTTCACGTTCTGCGTGATATAACCAAGATAAGAGACGGTGAGGGTCTGGCCCTGCTTTGCCTGAATGCTGAAGTTACCGTCGAGGTCGGTCACTGCGCCCGCCTTGGTACCCTGCACGATGATGCTGGCACCGATGAGCGGCTCGTTGTCCGAACCGGAGATAACCGTACCCGTAACATTCTGGGCATTGATGACGCCTGCTCCCAGTCCGAGGATCGTCTCCATCGCAAGAAGTGCGGCGATGAAGGTCACCTTACCGAGCCAGCTGATGAATGAACAGCCTTTTCGTCCCGTAGGAGGGGTCACGTTTTGAGAGGTTCTTCTCATAGTAGTGGTAGGTTTTAGTTAGTACTTTTTTTGGTTGTGCAAATATAATGGACAATGAATGTCGTTTCTATTTATCAGGTCGAGTGCAAAGTTAAGACTTTTTTAGAAATTGACTTGCTGCGGTAGGATAAAAATATATGTACGAAATGTTTCATCAGGTCAAAAAACAGGGGTCTACAGGCATTTCTCGGGGCTACAAGGGGACATTTCGTGCAGTTTGCGTGGATTTTCCTATGTCTACGGCGTCAGTTGTTTATTAGGCTGTCCAATTTGATGTACCAACATTTTGAATATTTGTATCTTTGGGCTGAA
>CAVCKM010000077.1:0-8532 GCA_963602765.1 Alistipes putredinis
ATGAAACAGAAGAAAATCATCTCGGAGCAAGAAGCCCAGATAACTCAGCAGAGTGAGCAGATAACTCAGCAGAGTGAGCAGATAACTCAGCAGAGTGAGCAGATAAAGTCTATGGCACAGGCTATGCTGAATAATGGTCTGAGCATGGGCGTTATTGCAGGGGCTCTGAACAAGAGCCTCGAAGAAGTGAAAACGTTATTGGGGTAATACGCAAAAGCCCGCAAGATTCTGATGTTGGAATTTCTTGCGGGCTTTTGAAAATGTGCTCCCCTGTGCATCGGCTATCGTGTATAGGTGCATTGTCCATTATAGAGTTTGTCTAAATAAAGGGTAGTATTATAGGACAAGTACCTTGCCCCATTTTGACCATACTTGCCCCGATTTCAGTGTTTGGGAGTTGCTCTTATGTGTATTGGTATGGTGTTTCCAGTAGTTTTCTTTTGCCGTTCCCAAAAATAGTGTTATCTTTGCCCTCGGAATCAAACCAATAGAGGAAAAGACATGAAGATAACCGTTGCCAACCCGATATGTGTCGGTATGCTACTGTGCTGCTCGACGTTGTCGTTGTGCGCCAGTTGTGGCGATGAATCCAAGGCGGAGACGCTGCCAGTGCCTGGTGGGGACAGTATCCCGTCGCCCGTTGTGGACACTATCCCTGCCCACTATGCTCCGGGCGATACGGTGCCTGCCGCTGCTGTGGAGAAGGTCGGGGCGGAGAGCTTCTTCAGCTGCACCGCCATACCGGACACCGTCTTCGCCTTGATGAAGGGGAAGAGTTTCAAGGACAACTGCACAGTGCCGCGCGCTAGCTTGCGCTATCTGAAGTGTCTGCACGTGGACAAGGACGGACGCATACTTGTGGGCGAGATGGTGGTGAACAAGGTGGTGGCGGACGATGTGCTCGACATCTTCAGGCAACTCTACGAGGCGAAGTACCCCATAGAGAGGATGAGGCTGATAGACTACTGGGATGCTGACGACGAGAGGGCGATGCGCGACAACAACTCGTCGTCGTTCAACTTCCGGTTCATCTCGCACACCACGACGGTGTCGAAGCACGGCAAGGGTACTGCCATTGACATCAATACGCTCTACAATCCTTACCATAAGATATTGAGTACAGGGGAGGAGGTGATAGAGCCTGCCACGGGCAAGCCGTATCTGGACCGCACGAAGGACTTCGACTATAAGATAGTGAAGGGCGACCTATGTTATCGGCTCTTCACGGCGAAGGGCTTCCGATGGGGCGGCGACTGGGGAAACAGAAAGGACTACCAGCATTTCGAGTTGCCTTGACGGTAATGTTTTTTAGACGCTAATCGCCGTGATGATATATTTAACGTTAATTGCCATTAATGGACCGTTAATTTGTCATTAATTATTTTTATTCTTTCGGCTTACGGATAAACTGATTAGCCATTGAAATTCAAATAAAAATTAATGAATAATTAATGGTCCATTAATGGCAATTAACGTCCTAAAATGTGTCTCGGTGGCAATTAGCGTAAACGTGGGCGCATCAGTAGATACCGAGGATGAAGTGGTAGACGTAGCTGATACCCAGGCCGGCGATGGTTGAGGCTACTACGTGTACCATGCCCGGCATCATGAACGAGTGGTTGAGCAGGTACTTGCCTATCACGGTGGTGCCTGAACGGTCGAAGTTCACCGTGGCGATGTCTGACGGGTAGTTGGGGATGAAGAAGTAGCCGTATACGGACGGCATGACGCCGAGCAGTATCCATCCCTCGATGCCGAGCGAATATGCCAGCGGCAGCATGGCCACTACCACGCCGCCCTGCGAGTTGATGAGCACGGAGACGAGGAAGAAGACGATGGCGATGGTCCACGGCATGGCGCTGACAACGCCCTGCAGCATGGCCTGTATCTCGGAGAGGTAGTTGGAGAAGTACGTGTCGCTCATCCATGCTATACCGTAGATGGCTACGACGGCCACCATACCGTTCTGCCATACGGCACCGGCAACGGCCTTCTTGGGCTGCGCCTTGCAGAAGATAATCATCAGTGCGGCGGCGGTGATCATCACAATCTGTATGAGCAGGTTCATCTGCAGCGTCTTGTGTACCGTCTCGGTGACGCCCGGCAGCACAACGCCAATCTTGGCTATCTGCTTTGCCGTTGCCGTCACGGTGCTGCCGCCGATGGTCACCACCTCTTCTGCGTCCACAGCCTGCACGGCAGTGTACGAGGGCAGGAGGTTGTAGCCCAACATGGTGGCTACGGAGATTACGACGATGACAACGAGGGCAGCGAGGAAGATGTAGACGGCACGCTTGCTCTCGGGGGCTATCTTCTGGTCGAGAGTGGTGGCGGTGCTGCCGTATACGTATTTATACTGCTCTGGGTCGGAGATGAGCGCCTGGAACTTGGGGTCCTTGTCCAGGTCCAGGCCGCGCTTCCAGCTGCATGCTATGGCGCAGAGTATGCCTATTATACATGCCGGTATGCAGAGCATGATAATCTGCACGTTGGTAACGTGAAAGCCGTTCTCCATACTGATGGTGGAGAACGCCATGACGGCGGCTGCTATGGGTGAGCACGTGATGCCTATCTGCGAGGCGATGCTGGCGATGCCGCAGGGGCGTTCGGGGCGTATGCCCTTCTTCAGCGCGATGTCGCAGATGATGGGCATCAGGGTGTAGACGACGTGGCCCGTGCCTACGAGGATGGTAAGGAAGAAGGTGGTGAACGGTGCCAGCAGCGTGATGCGCTCCGGGTGTTTGCGGAGCAGCCGCTCGGCAATCTGGATCATCCAGTCCATGCCGCCCGAGGCTTGCAGGATGCCGGCGCACGTGACGGCGGCGATGATGATGTAGATGACGTCGGTAGGCGGAGTGCCTGGTTTTAAGCCGAAACCGAATACTAAGAGGGCAAGTCCGATGCCGGAGATGGCACCGAGTGCCAAGGAGCCATAGCGTGCACCCACCCACAGAGTGAGCAGTACGATGGCCAACTGCACAATCATTAATAGTGACATAAGTGTATAGAATGTAATTTTTGATTAGTAGAATCGAGCGCAAAAGTACAAATAAAATCTTATACAGCGAAGAATCTGCCATTTTTTTTGTACTTTTGCCCAGCTATTTATCAATGAAACACCAATATGTAATAAGGTATCAGACATCACGCAGCATCGTCTTGACGCCCCGCTCCAGCTGCCACTCGGGCGCATACCCGAAGTCGCGGCGGGCGTCGGAGATGTCGCAACGCCAGTTGCGCTGGCGCAGGATGTTGAAGTGATCGTTGTTGAGCGTGGACAGCTTGCCCGTGCGGTGCATCCAGAAGTCGCTGACGGCGCAGACGAGGCGCAGCACCCATACGGGTACGGTCAGCCGCAGGACGAACCGCTTGCCAAGGGCGGCACGGATGAGGTCGGAGAAGTCGCGTGAGGTGTACACGGCTCCGTCGCTGAGGAAATATGCCTTGCCCACTGCCGCTGCGCTCCGCATGGACTTGAATACCGCCTGCACCACGTCGAGGACGTAGACGAACGTGATGTCCTGACGCTGGAAGCCCACCGCCGTGTCCAGTCCGCCGCGGATGCTGTCCACCATGGTCATGTAGTCCTTCTCGCGCGGACCGTAGACACCCGTGGGACGAAGGATGGTGTAGGGGAGGCGGGCCTCCGCCTGCAGCCACCGCTCGGCGGCGAGTTTGCTGCGACCGTAGTCGGTGTTGGGCTGCGGCGTGTCCGTGGGCAGTATGTCGGTGTACGGCTGTTCTTCGCGCACCGGTCCGAAGAGGCTCAGGCTGCTGATGAAGACCAGTCGCTTCAGACTGGGCTGCGTAGCCTCCAACGCCCGCACGAGGTGCTTCGTGCCCTCCGTGTTCACTTCGTAGAACTGCTCGCGGCGCAGTGCCTTCGTCATGGCGGCGGCGTGCACCACGTAGTCGAGGTGCAGCGGTCGCAGGGCAGCGGTCAGCTGCGACTCGTCCGAGAGATCGAGGCTCACGAGGTGTATGCGCTTGTCCTGCAGATACTGCAGGTTGCTCGACGGGCGCACTGCCGCCCACACGTCCATGCCCTCCGCAAGGGCTGCCTCCACAAGGTGCGAACCGACAAAGCCCGTGGCACCGGTAATGAGTATGGTCATATATCTTTATTCTGCTTTTCTGTACAATACTGTTTGCAAAGATAAATATTTTTCCTAACTTTGCAAAACATTACGCACATATAATACAAATACGTCAGAATGTACTTAAAATAAAAATGTCCGAAGAATTCGATATACACAAAGAAAACAGGGCCTCCGCCGAGAAGGAGTTCGAAAAGGCACTGCGCCCGTTGCAGTTCGGCGACTTCAGCGGTCAGCCGAAGGTGGTGGAGAACCTGCAGGTGTTCGTGGAGGCCGCCAAATACCGTGGCGAGCCGCTCGACCACACTCTGCTGCACGGTCCGCCGGGACTGGGCAAGACCACCCTCAGCAATATCATAGCCAACGAACTCGGCGTGGGGTTCAAGATAACCAGCGGCCCCGTGCTCGACAAGCCGGGCGACCTTGCCGGCATCCTCACCTCGCTGGAGACCAACGATGTGCTCTTCATCGACGAGATACACCGCCTCTCGCCCGTTGTTGAGGAATACCTCTACTCCGCCATGGAGGACTACCGCATCGACATCATGATAGACAAGGGCCCCTCGGCACGCAGCATACAGATAGACCTCAACCCCTTCACGCTCATCGGTGCCACGACGCGCTCCGGACTGCTCACCGCACCGCTGCGCGCCCGCTTCGGCATCAATATGCACCTGGAGTACTACGACCCCAAGACGCTGGCGAAGATCATACGCCGCTCCGCCGGACTGCTCAAGGTGCCCATCAGCGATGCCGCCTGCTCCGAGATAGCACGCCGTTCCAGAGGCACGCCGCGTATAGCCAACGGACTGCTCCGCCGTGTGCGCGACTTCGCACAGGTGAAAGGCAACGGCAGTATCGACATGGCAATAGCCAAACTGGCGCTAGAGGCACTCAATATCGACGAGTATGGTCTCGACGAGATAGACAACAAGATACTGCTCACCATCATCGACAAGTTCCAGGGAGGACCTGTCGGTGTAGGTACCATAGCCACCGCCATCGGCGAGGACGCCGGCACGGTGGAGGATGTCTACGAGCCGTACCTCATCATGGAAGGCTTCATAAAGCGCACCCAGCGCGGACGTATGGTGACGGAACTGGCATACGCCCACCTCGGACGCAACCCGTACCAGACTAACAGCAACATACTCTCGCCAAGTCTTTTTGACTAGATATCTGTTAGAAAATATACAAAGTTTTTTGTGAAGAAGTCTCAATTCAGCAAAGAATGTACGTTAACCGTACGGAGTTCCGATAAAATGTTGTAACTTTGCAACCAAGCCATTACGAAACTTTCGTAACGAAGACTACATAATGCTGCAAACGCCTATGAACCAGAAGAATCCGTTCCTTGTTGAGGGCTACCTGTCGCCCGACTACTTCTGCGACCGCGTGGAAGAGACCGCCTTGCTGACGCGCCATCTTACCAACGACTGCAATGTGGCCCTCATTGCCCCGCGCCGACTTGGGAAGTCGGGGCTGATAATGAACTGCTTCCATCAGGACGGCATTCAGAAGGCGTATCACTGCATCTACGTTGACATCTACGACACGAAAAACCTCGGCGAGTTTGTCTACACGCTAGGCGGAGCCATCCTCAATGCCCTGAAGTCCAAGGGACGCGCTGTATGGGAGGCATTCCTCGCCGCTGTGCAGTCGTTGAAGTCCACCATATCGTTCAACATAAACGGAATGCCGGAATGGACTCTCGCAGTGGGCGAGATATCCACCCCGGATGTCACGCTTGAGGAGATATTCGCGTACCTTAATACTGCAGACCGGCCGTGCCTCGTGGCCATAGACGAGTTCCAGGCTATCGCGACATACCCGGAAAAAACCGTGGAGGCCACCCTGCGCAAGCACATACAGAACTGCCACAACGCCCACTTCGTCTTCTCAGGCAGCAAGCGCCACATGATGGCGCAGATGTTCGCCACGCAGGCTCACCCGTTCTATCACAGCTCCAGCATCATGGGCCTGGACCCCATCCCCGAGACAACGTACCACGACTTTGCCAACCGTCATCTCGCCTCAATAGGCAAGGAAGTGGATGCTGACGGTTTCCATTACCTATACGACCGTTTCGGGGGCATCACGTGGTACATACAGTACGTGCTCAACATGCTCTACTCCATGAAGACAACCGACACGTGCTTGGGTCTGCCATATATTTCTGTATGTATTTCAGACATCCTCTCACAGCACAAGTTTGCCTACCAGGCTCTGCTGTACCAGTTGACGGCAAAGCAGAAGGAGGTACTCTTCGCTATAGCCAGGGAGGACAGCCCACAGTCGGTGATGACGCAGGAGTTCCTGCAGAAATACCGCCTCGGAGCCAGTACGGTACAGGGAGCGGTAAAGGCCCTGCTCGACAAGGATTTCATCACGCAGGACGAAGGACGCTTCCAACTCTGCGACAAGTTCCTCGAAATCTGGGTAAGGGGAAAGTAGTCCACTGCTTCTTCCCACTGCTTGGTAACATGAAACCAACGGTAATTTGTGCTTTTTTTGCGAAATATTGGCGGTTATTGGCGGAAAAACCGTAATTTTGCAGTTGTCAAAAAACAAGAACCCAAAACAGTTATCGTGCGCACAGCAATATTCACAGGAGTCTTTGACCCCTTCACCATCGGGCACGCCGACATCGTGGAGCGTGCTCTCACCGTCTTCGACAAAGTCGTCGTCGGCATCGGCTACAACCCCCAGAAGACCGAGTCGGGCGACCTGCAACGCCGCATCGACCAGATAACCGCAGTCTATCGGGACGAGCCGCGCGTCGTTGTGGAAGCGTACGACGACATGGCGGCAGACCTCGCTGCGCGCCACGGTGCCACGGCCGTAGTGAAGGGCGTGCGCAACGTGCAGGACTTCGAGTACGAGCGCAGCCAGGCGGAGTACAACCGCCTCCTCGGCGACGGACTGGAGACGATGGTCTTCTTCGCACGCCCAGAGCTGGAAGCCCTCTCCTCCACCGCCGTACGCACCCTGAAACACTTTGGCAAGGACGTGACGAAGTTCCTGCCGTAGACAATATATAACGAAACAAAAGAAAGAACTATGGCAACAGCAATCAAAGCAATACCGACATTGCAAGGCAAGGAAGCCGAGGTGTTCCTTCGCCATGCGGAAGAGGCAGAACGCAAATTTAAGGGCTTCAATGGCATAGACCGTCATCCTTTTTGCGTAATGGCCCGTAATATTCTGGAAAAAGCAGGGATGAGATAGGAGGCGTAGCATGTTTATAGACTCCCAATGCTTTTTCTGTGAGCTGACAGACGAAATTATAGATACCTGTCAGCCCTTTTCGTGTGGTAATGAAGATCTGGACGATTTCTTCAAGAGTGATGCTACACGTTATGCTTATTATTTGATGGGGAAGTCGTACTGCTTTCGTAAAGTAGATGACCCCACCAAAATTGTTTGCGCTTTCACTGTCTCTAACGATAGCATTCGAATATATGACTTGCCGAGAAGCCGTAAGGATTATATGAAGAGCCTTACACATCATGAAAAACCCCTTCGCCGTTATCCTGGCATTCTTATCGGACGTTTGGGCGTTAGTACTGAATTTTGCGGAAAAGGCATTGGCAGTGAAGTGATAGAGTTCATAAAAGGCTGGTTTATGTCGCATGACAACAAGTCGGGCTGCCGCTTTGTGATAGTAGATGCAATCAATGCTCCTGAGGTCATTGCGTTTTATCAGAAAAATGGCTTCCAGCCTTTGTTTACCTCAGAAGAACAAGAATTTCTTTATACAGGAGGCAAGAAAGGACAGCCTGTAAAAATGGCAACCCGCTTAATGTACTTCGACTTGCTGTGGATGAGACAATAGAATAAAAATTTTAAAGATATGGGTAAGGTCAAATTTTTGTTGGTGTCGATACTACTGTTATGCATTGTGCCGATGTCAAATTATGCTCAGTTAAAAAAGACGGCTGCAACAGAGAATGTCAAGAGATTTACTAACGGCTCGGTTACTTTGAAGAAGACCAGTACGGAATCTGGTGAGACTTATTCTGTTGTTTTGCGTAATAACTCACAAATTCACGCCCCTGTGGTCTTTTTGTTGGGAGATAGAGAAACTGCGATTAAGAATCTACAAGATTTCTCAGAAGCTCTTAAAACAGCAAAGAGTGGTGATAGTTTTGAGTTTGAAGTTATGGGACAAACTTACAGCTTGGCTTATGGGTCTACTCTAGGACAGAAATGTTTTAAAATTTGGGGTCAAAACAGTATAAGTTCTGATTTTGGCAGACTATATAAAGCCACAATAGATGACATGATAAAATTTTTTATGCAGCAATGAAGAAAAGAGAATGCCGTACTTGGGTTGTTTTTGCTAACGAAAATAGATGTAATCACGCTATGTGCTTGCATGTAAAAGGTTTTGTCAGTTGGGTGGATTCTTATGGATTTCAAGAGGGAGACATAG
>CAVCKM010000078.1:0-19021 GCA_963602765.1 Alistipes putredinis
AGACATGCGGGTGAACAAGAACTACGGCACTTACAAGGGTGCCATCTATGAGAATGTTGTTGCCGACATGCTGGTGAAGCAAGGCTACGGACTCTACTTCTATCGCAACGAGAAGTCAACCATCGAGATGGACTTCTTCGTCAGGGACTTCTCATCGCTGATACCCGTGGAGGTGAAGGCGACCGACAACGCCACCAAGTCGCTCACCAAGCTGACGGCACAAGACGGCAAATATCCGGACATCAAATACGGCATCAAGCTCTGCAAGAAGAACATAGGTTTCAACGGGCAATTCTATACATTTCCCTATTTCCTCACCTTCCTGCTCAAACGTTTCCTGCACCGATGAAAAGCATCCAAAGCTGTCAGAATATGAAGCTATTAAAGTAGGCATCTACTTGTTCTTCTCCAATCCCAACGTCTTTCGCAGTCGGCGAAGCAGTGCCGTTGTAATTACGGAGAAGTTGCCGTAGCGAAGGTTCAGGAACAGTTCTTCCAGGGAACGTCCCACCTTTATCCATGGATGCCCCCAGGCGTTTACCTTGTACATGCGCTCCTTGTATGTCACGTCTTCCATTACATACTTTGGATGTCGCAACGGGAACGCCAGTTCGTGGCGTCCCATTGTAAAAATGCGTCGATAGTCTCGCGGCAGTGTTTTCAATGAGCCTGCGAAATGCGTAGAGTCACTGGACATGCCCACATTGCTTATCATATTCTTTGCCGGCATAATGGCGAGTCCGGAGTTCAGAAGCATCGCAGCCCTGAAGAGGCTCTCATGATACAGTTTGCCAGAGTCCCGATGGTCGCGCATAGCGGAAATCGTATTGCTTCTGAACTTACGCTCGCGACACATACCCTCCATCAGACGCACGGCATACTTGTCTTGCAGAAACCCATACTGCTCGTCGCGTTGTTCGAAAGCCCTGCGCCACGATGCCCACCCCCAAATGGAGAAGGCAGACGTGAAGAAGTAATCGTACGGACAGTCGGGAGTTACTTCATCCATATTGAATCCAGAAATCATGAATACCCGGTGGTCGTTTTCGTAACGGTCCAGCATCTCCTTGCAGAATGGGAAGAACGCCTGTGACGGCACACAGTCGTCCTCCAGCACTATACACTTATCAGCCAAAGAAAATGCCCATTTCTGTGCAAGATGTCCCGACGGGTCGCAGCCTTGGTTCTTCTCCAAATATTGTCTGTGCACATCGCACTCCCAGTCTATTTGGCCGTCTGCCACAATCTGCCGACAAGCCTCTATGCCAGCCAAGTCCTTCTCTCCACGCGGTCCGTCCTGATACAGGAACAGTCGCGAAGGGCGCGCCTTCTTGACCTCTTCGAACACCTGTCGGAGAGGTTCCGGGCGATTAAAAAATAGTATCAATACTGCAACGTCTACTTGTGCCGGTTGTTTCATGCTTGTCTTGGATTCCATTTTATGCAAAGTTAGAACAAAAAAGGCATACTGGCAAATATTCTTGGTACTTTCAAGAAAAAAACGTACTTTTGCATCCAAAGCAATTTACGATGAACAATATACTCAGCATATTCAAGATAAAAAAGGAAGAGCGATGGCTTGCCGCCATTGTATTCCTGATGTTGGCAATACTGAACGGCGCAGTGGCAGTCAGGTACGGGGAACACTTCATTGATGTCACGGAAGACTACGACCACAGCTTCATCAAATACTTCTGCGTGTCTGGCTTCGACCCCATCACATATCATGTGCTGAGCGACTGGGCCCCAGCCTACAGTACGTACCGCCATCCACTTTTGGCGATATATATGTTCATCCCCTACCTCATCAACAGCGGTCTTATGGCGTTGACGGGCTATAACTTCGCCTTCCCCATTGCTGTGGTGATACAGATGTTCTGCGGACTGTATGCCATGCTGTTTCTCGGGCGTACACTCACAGAGGTTGTAGGCACGAGTCGTAGGCATGCCGACCTGCTGGCGCTCTTCTTTTTCTCCTTCGCATTCATAATGCTCAGTACCATCGTGCCCGACCATTTCGTCATCTCGCTGATGCTGCTTCTGCTGACCCTTTACATCACAGGCAAGAAGCTCAAAGATGGGACGACAATAAAGCCCTGGCACGCCATAGGACTCTTCGTCCTTACAGCAGGAACATCCCTCAACAACGGCTTGAAGATTTGGCTTGCCTCACTGTTCGTTGACGGCAAACGCTTTTTCCGTCCCAAACGTCTTCTGTTCACTGCTATCGTACCTGCGGCACTCCTGTGGGGCATCGCCATGTGGCAACAGCACGCCCTCGTCATACCGGCAGACAAAGCAAGACAGGAGCAACGCGACAAGAAAAAAGCCCTACAAGAGAAGACGCGCCGCCATACCGTGCTTACCGAAAAGCAGAAGCAACGCCGCCGCGCCTTGGCTGAGAAGAAGCGACTGGCTGGTCCAAAACAAGGGGAGCCGATGTCGAAGAATGGCTTCCTCAGTTGGACGGACGTTACCACATCACGCTCCAAAACCGTCGTGGACAATCTCTTCGGCGAGTCCATACAACTGCACGAAGACTTCCTGCTTCAGGACGAAATACGCGGCAACTGCTTCCGCCCTATCTTCGTACCATACCGCAACTGGTGGAACTACACCGCAGAAGCCATCGTCGGACTGTTGTTCATCTGCGGAGCATGGGCAGGCAGACGCAGCAAGTTCCTGTGGCTGGTACTTTCGTGGTTTGCCCTTGACATGCTGCTGCACCTCGGACTGGGATTCGGCATCAATGAGATATACATCATGACTGCCCACTGGGCCTTCGCCATACCAATAGCCGCCGCTTACCTCGTACCTAAAACAGCCAACCGCGGCACTACCCGCAGTTGGCTGCAATATACGTGGACAACGCTAATCTCCATTGCCACGCTATACCTCATTATATACAACGGCTATCTCATCATCGACTATTTCGTCCCTTTTGGCTAATGACAAAAAAACAGCTATTACCTTTTTCATTGTACATGGAATCATTTCAACCTTTAGATTACAGGTTTTACAATTTCCCAACGTAGCCCTAATGCATCTATAATCCGAAAGAACAGACTGACTCCAGGTTCGATTAACCCATTCTCTATTTTGGATATGTATGCCTTATTCGTGCCAATCCGTGACGCTAATTCCGATTGGGTTAATTTCCCTTCCTTTCGGGCATCATGTATTATTTGACCAATACAATATGCTTCGGCTTCCTTGCGAAATGCTTCACGCTCGGAAGACCCTTCTTGCCCGCAAGTCTCATTAAGCCATGCATCTACATCATACATATCCTTATTTATTTCCTTTAGCTTCATAATATTCCTTTTTTAAACGTAATGCCTTTTCTATCTCTTTCTGGGGTGTCTTCTGCGTCTTCTTTTGAAAGCCATTAAACAGGATGACGATATTTCCTTCATCAAAGATGAAAAACACCCGATAGGTATTGCTGTTATATTCTGTTCGCAATTCGTACAACCCATCCTTTATAGGTTTCACAAACTTCGCACTTATACGATTGTTCATTTTTAGCATATCAAGCACATAGCGTAGTTTTTTGATTTCCTCTGCTTTCAGTGAACTGACAAATTCGCTGAAGTAGTGTTTGTATGCTATGATTTTCCTTTTCATGCCGCAAAGATACAAAAAGTTTCTTTATTTGACAACTGTCGCAAGATTTTTTTACTTCGTTCTCGTATTTCTTTCCGTGTGCGTGCCCTACATTTTTCAATTGTAATAATTGAGCCGCAATAAAAGCAGACTATTTCGTCCCCATATCGTGACATTTCTGTCACAGCCGCTTCCTGACGAACGTCTCACACTCCTTGAGAATTTCCGTGCCAAGCAGTTTAAGTACGGCATAGTAGAGCACTGCTGCCATAGCTATTCTTGCCAAAATCAACAGCCACAGCGACTCTATCGTCAACGTGGCGAAATGCACCGACACCATCACGACAGCAGCAACGACAGCAAAGGGTGCCACGTCGCGCAGAAAGTCCGGCAATCTGTAACCTATCAACCTACCGGCAGACAACTGCCACGGCAACAGCCACAGGATGAGGAAGGCGGAATAGGCGCATACCATCATGTAGATGCCATGACGGTAGAAACAGAGTATCACAACAATCTGCAATACTATCTGCGCTATGTTCAGACGCATATAGACATCACTGCGTCCCTGACTGATGGCAAGGTTCTGATACATGGTATAGAGAGGCACGAAGGCCCCGCTGACGCAGAGCACCTGCAGCAGGGGGACGCAGTCCTTCCATCCCTCGCCTATCGAAAGCAATATAAACTCTCGGCTTACCAACGCCAGTCCGAACATCAGCGGCATGGCGAGAAAACACGTGAAGCGCAGCATCTTGCGGTATACCCGCAACTGGCGTCCCTCGTCGTGCACCTCAGTATCAGCCTCTACGAGCACCGCCTGGGCTATCTGCCCTACGGTATTTGCCACGAGCGAGTTTGCCATCGTGTCCCACTTGTACGCCTGGGAATAGTTGCCCACTTGTCGGATAGTGAACAGTCTGCCGAAGATGACAGTAAGTATGTTGCTGCTTATAGTATTGATAATCTTCGTCACCAGTATTTTGACTGTAAAAGGCAACATCTGGCGCACTGGACCGAAGTCCAGCGTCAGTCGCGGATGCCAATTGCGTACGCAGCAATAGCGTCCGAAGTTCATCACTGCGATATACGTTATCTGTTGCCACGCCAACGCCCAATATGCCTTGCCGAGCAACGCCAGCACAATGCCCACAGTACCCGAACACACCAAAGCCACAATGCCAATCACTGCCATCTCGCGGTTCATCATGTTCTTCGTCATGTATCCGCCATGCGCTATGCCCAGCGAAGATATGACGAAAGCGAGGAACACGACGCGCGACACTTCAGTCAGGCAGGGCTGGTGGAAGAAGTCGGCTATCAGCGGAGCGCACAAAAAGAGTATGGCATACATAGTGAGCGATGCCACCACGTTGAACGAGAACACGGAGTTGTAGTCGCGTGCGGTGGGCGACTTCAAGTTTATCAGTCCCTGCGTGAATCCTGCGCTCTGCAAGTCTCCCGCAATGGTTGAGAAGATGGTCAGCACACCGACGATACCATAGTCAGCCTCCGTGAGCAGACGTGCCAGACAGATACCAAACACCAGATTGAGCACTTGCGTGGTACCGCTGTTCAAGGCACCCCAAAAGAGTCCCTTGGCCGTTTTTTGTTTTAATGTCTCGCTCATAGTACCACAATTGCCCGTATTATACGGTAAAGGAAATCACCCAACTTGTATAGTTTATCATTGCAAAGCATGGCATACAGCAGTTTCGCCCGAAAATGCTCTGGGACATACTTCAGCTCCCTGTCCGCCACCTCAGGACTTATCGCGGCCTTGTGACATTCCCGATACATGTGCAGCACGCCTATCTCCATTGCCATAGGCAGATGTCCTCTCATGCGGTAGAACCTCAGCACCTGTGCCATGGCGTGCAGCGTGGAGAGCATGTTCTTCTCACTCAGTGTATCGGTATAAGTGCCGCTCAGATTGGTGCGGTAGTAGTACACCAGACTGTCAGTCCACGCCCTTGTTGCCACGGCTGATATACGCGCCGTAGCGCAATAGTCCTCCGAACAGTTTATGCCATCAAAGAACATATCCGGCAGACGCTGCAGCACCGAAGTCTTGTAAAGTCGTCCCCATACGCAGTGTCTTTCCAAATTAAGGCACAGCACCCGGCGCAGGAACTTTTCGTCGCTGCAATGCGACCGGTGCATCGGCTCGGATACCTTGCCGTCATAGTAGTCTGCGTATGCTCCATCAATGATGTCCTTCCCCGTCTCCGCCATGCGTTTCACAAGGGTCTCTATAGCATCGGCAGGCATAAAGTCGTCGCTGTCCACGAAGCAAAATGTGTCCGTATGTACTTCCTTCAGCAGTCTGGTACGCACTGCCCCAATACCGCTGTTATGCTCCTGCCGCACAATATGCACATGGTCTTTCCGCTCAGGATATTTCTCCATCACCTCCCGTAGCACCTCTATACTGCGGTCGGGCGTGCAGTCGTCACAGAACACATATTCTATCTGCGGATAAGTCTGCGCGAAGAGACTCTCGGCACACTTTGCTATATATTTCTCCACCCCATAGACTGGCACAAGCACCGTCACTGTCAATGGTGCTCCGTCATGGTCTACACAGGCATTTTCTCTGTTCATATATTTTTTTACTTCATTGTACAATTGTCGTACTCTGTGATGTCTTGGAAACACATCGGGGTTATCCGTTTATCGTTTCGACTAATGCGTCTTCCTGTTTGTATTGCGGCCTCCACCCTAACGCTTCAATTTTGCTTGTATTGAATATGGCTTTTCGAATAACAGAGAATCCCTGTTTTTCCACTTCTGACGGCAAGTCAAAAACTACCTTGCCACCGCCAATGCGGGCTATGGTCTCCGCCAACTCCCGGATAGTGACACAAGCATTCTCATCGGCCACATTATACGCCTCGCAGTTTTGCCCTTTCAACAATATTGTTAATATTGCAGAAGCACAATCCTTTACATAGAGCCAAGCACGATATTGTTCACCTTTGCTCTTCAATACTATATTTTCATGCCTTCGCGCATTACGCACAAACTGGGCATAAGCGCGGTTGTCGCTTTCTGTGAAGTGGGGTCCATATGTGTGACAGGGACGTGCCACAACTGTCTCTACCCCATACTGCTGACTGTAAGCCACACACAATGTTTCTGCCGCACGCTTGGATGTCGGATAACAGGAGCGCATGGTCATACAGTCTATATAGCCGCTGTCCGATTCCTTCCAGCCATCCACCTCCCCATTGCCATACACTTCCCCGGAGGAAACATACAGAAAACGTTCCAGCCCATGTTCCTTTCCATAGTCAAGGAGATTCTTTGTCCCATTAATGTTAGTCCACATCGTTCCGACAGGATCGAGAGCGTAGGCATTAGGATTAGCATTACTTGCAGCGTTTATTATATAGTGGAACGTTACGTCTTCCAACAACGGTTCGTTCACATCGCCTTCCACTATATGAAAACGAGGTGAACCCGCGTAGTGGGCAAATCTGTCTTCTGTCTTCTTGCGGTTGCGAGCCATTGCATAGATGTGGCAGTCGGCTTCGTTTTCCATAAGGAAATCTATAACCGCACTGCCTATCAGACCGCAAGCGCCCGTAACCAAAATATTCTTCCCTCTTAATTTCTCAAACGGAATATAATCGTATTCGTCCTTCATCTGTTTAGTGATATGTAAAAAATAACTTGAGCAGCTTAGCCCAAGTACGGGCTCCTACTTATTTCAACCAAGTTTGTTTATCCATTGCAAGATAGCACTTGAACAATTCTAGGTCATCCTTTGTGGTCAACTTGATATTCTTGTCACTGCCTACAGCAAAATTCAACTTGACTCCCAGGTCCACCATCATAGTGTTGGTATAGTGGGAACCATAAATACCGATGCCTTTCTCAAAAGCCTCATGGTACTTCTCGTCAAGCAATCCAAATTGGTATGCCTGCGGCGTAGAAACACGACGGAGCGTCTCCCTCGGAATAAACTGAGTTGTCGTGGTATCGTCATCTTGGTTGATAACAAAAATCTGTTCGTTGTAAGGCATGGAGCTAACCGCATTGCCAAGTTTCTGCGCCTTGCATATCACATCTGTCAGCACAGTAGGCTCTATCAACGGACGTATGCCATCGTGTATGATGATGACATCCTCGCTGTCGCATTGGCTTTCCAAATTGAATACGCCATTGCGGATAGACTCTTGCGCAGAGTTGCCACCCTTCACTATCCATTTGAGTTTTGTAATGTCAAACTGATTGGCATAGGCTTCCACCACGTGTTCCCATCCCTCTATGCATACCACTTCGATGGCATCCACCATAGGGTGTCGCTGGAAACTCTCCAGGGTATATATCAATACGGGCTTGTCATAGACATTGATAAACTGCTTCGGGATGTCCTGTCCCATGCGATGGCCTGAGCCACCAGCTATTATTACCGCTATATTCATTCTATTGTCTTCTGTGTTTTTTGTTATCAAACTTCCGATACCAGATTTTTCTTTATCTCCTCCCACGTGTCACGCTTTTCCATGTTTAGATAGTATCTCAGATGTTTCTCAACACGTTGCTCTACGGGAGGCATCTGCATATAGTCACCAAAGAAATGGGTCAGATACTTGTGGGCCTCCTCCGGCAACTGTACTGTAGTGTCTTCAAAGGGGAACTCCTTTCCTTTGCCTAGCCATTCCTTGGGGAATATCTCCTTGTAATGGTATGTACCGGAATACACCAAAACATTCTTGGCTTTATCGAAATCGTACCGATGGCTCATCTCGTCCATACTCTGCAAGAGACGGCGGCGCACCCAGCTACGACAGAAGAAGGCTAACGTCTTGATGGCAAAACGCCCCCACGTCTCCTTGCTGCCCAACAGCGATATATACTCGGCAAAAGCATTTCGGGTCGATATGGCATTGAGACGATTGATGTTCTTTACGTATTGGCGGAACAGCCCCCGCGCAGTTTCCTCATCATCGTCCGTGGCGTCAAGTGGGAAGATATCGATGTAGAGTCCCAGAATACATGGACGCTCCTTTTCTTCTATCAGCGTCGTCTCCCGGTTGGCAAGTTTGGAGAAATACAGCGGATAGTCTTCTGTGTTGTACGGAGTAACGACCTCGTACTTGCCGAAGTCTTCCTTCTTGGCTAGTTCCAGCAGACGGTCATAGTCAGGCCGCGGCATTATAACATCAATATCATCGTCCCAAGGTATGATGCCATGGTGGCGCACGGCACCTATTGCCGTACCTCCACAACAATAATATCTGAGATTGTATTTATTGCATATTTCTATGAATGCCTTCAATATGTCAAGTATCGTGGCATTCCATTCCTGTTTTATATCTTTTATGTCCATATTCTTCATTGATTGAGTACTCCTTGTTCTAATGGGGATGCTCATTTATATATTTTGTCGTACTCCTCCCGCATCCGTTCTATCGAGAAATGCTCCTGTGCGTACTTCCTCGCTTTGTCTATGCACGTATGGCGGTCCACACTGGGCAGCACTTCCTTAAACAGCCTCAGCCACTGCCCCATGTCATTGTCAGTCACGGCGAGCGGCCAGTCTGGCGGCAACGTATCGATAAGTCCTGTGCAACGGTTTGCCGTCAGTGGCAGACCGTTCATGGAGGCTTCTATGGCGAGTATGCTCAGTCCCTCATGCAGCGACGGCATAATCAGGAAGTCGAACGATGCCATGACGGAAGCGACGTTGGGCAGGGGCGGATGCACGGCGACATTGGGCAAATGGCTTATGCCGTCCACAAGTCCCTGCTGCATGCCTGCGCCGAAGATGTGGAAGAAATAGCGGTCGTCGTCCTGCAACGACTTCACTATCCCGCATAGCGTGGCGATGCCCTTCTGCTCCTCAAAACGCCCGGCAAAGAGGATGTTTGTCTTGCCCGGCACTATGCCGTCATACGGTTTCTGCTCGACTGGCGCAACGCCGTTGTATATTATGGTGGGCATCGGTCCGCCGTACTGCTTTACGTAAGCCTCCGCCACTCCCTCTGAAATGGCGATGTTGGCGTGGCGTTGCTGCATAAAGCGTTCCACCCGTGGACCTACCCACTGCATTCCTGTCCAAAGACGGGTATTGTGGATGGTACGTACCACCTTTACCCGTACAAACGGGAGCAGCTTCAGCGAGAGCCACACCGCCATGTCCGGCATCTCGGTGTGCGTATGTACCACGTCGGGACGCCACCGCAGCCATAGCCACAGCATGCGCAGTGGGAACAGGCAAGAGATGATGCGTTCCTCGAGGTAATGGAAATGCCATACCACGGGTAACCACGAGCGGTGCACCGTGATGCCCTCGCGCTTCAGCTCCGCCAGCATCTCACGCGTATAAGCCCCACGTCCCCTCTGCACCTCCACGATATGGTGGGTGCAACCGGCATGCTGGCCCTTGGCAATGCTGACCGCCACACGCTCTGCGCCGCCAAGGTCGATATGTGATATGATGTGGAATACTTTCATTCAGTGCAAAGGTATCACTTTTTATTGGGACATCCAACTCTAGTTCCCATATTTTTTATAACTTTGCACCTTGTATCATATATATGAGTCATTTGCCCATGCTAAAGAGAATCATCAACATACTGCAGTTGCGCCGCGAAGAACGGATTCCCACCGCCATTGCGTTTGTCTATTTCGCCATACTCAACATCGTCAACGTCTGCGCCTACTGGACTTCCTTCAAGACCATCGGTGCAAACTACCACAAACTGTTCGTCAGCCAGTACCACGTATCGGGCTTCGACCCTCTGACTTACCAAGTCATCTCCGAGTGGTTTCCGGCGTACAACATCTACCGCCACCCTCTGCTGGCATTCTTCATGTATCCCTTCTATCTCTTCAACAAAGCGTTGATGTGGATTACGGGGTACAACTGCGCTACGATTCTCACGGCGGCGATACTGGTGTTCTGCGCCACTTATTCCTTCGTTTTCCTCTACCGCATACTCCGCAACGTCGTCGGCATTGCGAGGACTGCTACATACGCCTTGCTGGCACTCTACTTCTCCTTCGGCTACGTCATAGTGTCCAGTTTCGCACCGGACCATTTCGTCATGTCGCAGTGTTGTCTGCTGCTCGTCTTGTGGCTGAGCGGCGAGAAACTGAAGCGTGGCTCGGCCCTCAACATGTGGCAGACCATCGCCCTGTTCACCGTCACCGCCGGCGTGTCGCTCAACAACGGACTGAAGGTGTTCCTTGCCGCACTGACAACGCGCCGCTGGCGGTTCTTCCGTCCGGGCTACCTGGCGTTGGCTGTCCTCCTACCCTCCGCCGTCATCTGGGGCATAGCACGTTGGGAGTATAAAGTATGGCAACTGCCACCATACAAGGCACGCATGGAGGTGAAGGCACGTGAGGACCGTGAGGCCACCGAACGCATACGCAAGGCGGTGGCGGATACTATCAGTGTCAAGACGGACAGTGCCATCAACGCCACTGTAAAACGCATACGCAACGAACGCGCCGTCGCCAAATACCGCGCCGACCACAAGAAGATATGGAACATCAACAAGGGCAAGCCGCTTATGAAGGGCGAGTTCATGGGGTGGACCGACATCTCCAACTCACGCACGGACGCCTTCGTACACAACCTCTTCGGCGAGGGTCTGCAACTGCACCGTGAACACCTCCTCTGCGATGCCCTGCGCTCCCGTCCGCTCATTGTGAAATACAGCGGTGGCTTTGCTCCCGTAAATTACGTTGTAGAGGGACTGATACTGACCCTCTTCGCCGCGGGCATCTGGTGCGGACGACGCAGCCGTTTCTTCTGGACCACGATGTCGTTCTTCCTCATGGACATGGCACTGCACATGGGACTGGGCTTCGGGCTCAACGAGATATACATCATGTCCGCCCACTACCTCTTCGCTCTGCCCATAGCCACGGCATTCGTCATCAAGGCTTGCGAACGGCACAAGGCTGCAAGACAGACGGCAACGGGACTCGTGGCACTGTTGGCTCTATGGTGTCTCGCATGGAATCTCACTCTCATCATCTCTTTCTTCTCGTAAATGGCTCATTTCTTCAAACGACATAAAGAAACCCTCCTCGTCGGCATCGTGGGACTGCTTGTCATCGCCAGCCTCAACGTCATGATGCTGCATTACAACTACGATGTGTGGACCAACCCTCGCGTGGGCTTCTGGAGTGCCTTCTGCAAGAGGTTCGAGATATCCGGTTTCGACCCCAACACGTATATCACCGTCTCCAAGTGGCGACCGCTATACGTCATCTCGCGCCACCCCATCCTGTCAGTCATGCTATGGCCCCTATCGCAGTTGAACGGCTGGCTCATGGAGGAGTTTCATATCAACTGCTCCATCTTCATCGTAGCCATACTGTGGACGTGCCTCGGACTCGCCTCATGGCTGCTCACTTTCCGCATAATGCGCCGCGCCATAGGGCTTTCATTCACTGCCAGCAGTCTGCTCACGGCGTGGTTCTTCTCCTTCTCACACGTCATGCTCGTGCTCTTCACGCCAGACCACATGAGCATCACGCTGCCGCTGCTGCTGCTCACCCTGTACTTGGCAATGAAGGCAGTCAAACGCCGTAAGCCCATGCCGCTATGGCAGTCGCTCCCCCTGCTCTTCGTCTCCACCGGTGTAACCACCACAAACATGGTCAAAGTGGCACTGGCCGACTTCTTCACGCAATGGGGACGCAAGTCCTTCGGACGCATCGTGCTGCACTTCCTCATCTACCTCATACCGCTGGGCATCCTCGGCGGACTCTATGCCTACCAACAGAACACCACCGAGAAAGAAGAACATGCGGCCACACTGCAACTGATGCAGAAGAAGGCAGCATGCGACCCCAAATTCGCCGCCGAATGGGAGCGCAGCAAGGCTAGCAGACAGAAGGTAAAAGAGGACCAAGTCTTGCACTTCTCATTTGTGACCAACACGGAGCACCACATCGACCGTCTCCCCTCATTGGTCGAGAACATCTTCGGTGAGGGCTTCATACTGCACACCGACTACACGCTGAAGGATGCCAACCAGAGCCGTCCCGCCCTCGTGACCTACCGCCACTGGTGGTACTACGCCATGGAGACCGCCACGGTGCTGCTCTTCATCATAGGCACCTGGTACGGTCGTCGCGAACGACTGATGTGGATGACCCTCGGCATGTTCGTCTTCGACATGCTGCTGCACGTCGGGTTGGAGTTTGCCAATGCCGATGCCTATATCATGACCGCCCACTGGGCCTTCGTTATCCCCATCGCCGTAGGCTACATACTAAAAAACACCGAACGGAATGTCCGTCCGGTGTATATCTCAGTGTTATGCATCGTTTCGTTCCTCAGCCTGTTCATGTGGATTCACAACGCACGGCTTATCATAAAGTACATCCTCAATCTATGACCTCTAAGGTAGGCTGTCCAATTAGTTGAGAACATCGCCCCGCTCAATGATCCGGGCAGGATTTCCCACGACGGTAGCCCCATCTGGCACGTCATGGAAGACGACGGCACCGGCTCCTATGGTCACATGGTTGCCGATGTAGATGCCTCCGAAGACTGTCGCACCGGTATAAATCTTTACATGGTCGCCGATGGTGGGACGTCCACCCTTGCCGTTGCCCAATGTAACCATCTGAAGACAATAAAAGTCCTCCCCGATAGACTCAGCATTGAGATACGTCGCATAGCTGTGTTCGAAGTGTGCCCCCCTGCCGATGCGTGGACACCATATTGTCATGGTGCGTTCAGCCGGCAACAACCAGCTTATCAGTGCTGAACGGTATTCGCCCATACGATAATAAAACAGGTTGCGGAAGGTACGCTCGCGGGTGCATGCCTTGACGAAGTTCAGTAAGGTTGCTTTCTTGTCCTGTACCTGGAGCAAGTCAGCCTCCATCTCCTTCCGGTGAAGAAGATACAAGGTTATCTGCGGCAACATTCTCGCCGCAGAAGCTGACAACAATATAGTTTGGGTAAGTAGGTTCATTTCTTTCGAAACTTTGTAGTATTCCTATAAAATGCGGACTTCTTTTCCGTTGCACTCCAGGCGCTTGGCATCCTTCAAGTGCTCACGTACATCAGCCTCGTCGTGGAAACAGACGTTGAGGGCGGACGAACAGGGGAAACGGTTGAAGAAGACGTCGCAACTCATGAAGAGGTCAACGCTCCGGATGGTCTTCACCGACGAGACGCTGTGGTAGTAGTGCGTGATGCGCTCCACTATCCTTGGCAGCACCTTCACCCCACTCCGCCCGTCGTGGAACTGTACCACCGCCACAACGTGCCACGTTTGGCGCGTCGACCGTGCCTGCGCTTTCTGTTCCTTTGTCAACCGCTGCGAGACGGTGATGTTACGGCCGAACCGCTGGTTTATTTCCGCCATCATACTGCGGAACAGTTCGCCGTGCGGACTGGTATCCTGCAACTGATGGTAGCCTATGTAGTAATGTATCATCTCGTGGATGATGATATCCTCCAAATCCCTCTCCGGCAGTTCTATACGCGTATTGATACGGAGCACGAAGTCATAAAGCTCCGTCTTCCCGAACTTGTTGCGCCGCGTCTTAAAGCAGCACTGCCCCATAAACGTCTTGGCATTGCTCAGGCGTATAGGCAGCATGGGGAGCTTGCCGCCAAACATCTGGCGGTTGAACTCCACGAACTTCTTTTGTATATAAGGTACCGTTACTTCCACACGTGCCATTTTGTTTTGCAGGTTGACTAATGGTGCAAATTTACAACTTTTCTTTGTGACCACCAAAGATTGTCTTTATTATTTACGTCACCCGTATATTTGCCATTTGACATTATTTGCTCCCACGTACGCAAAAAAACCGGACAGAGTCTCCACGACTCCCGTCCGGTTTGAAAGGAATTAAACTAATACGGCGTAGCGCGTGACCACGCCTTCTTTTATGCTGAATGCGTTGAGCACTGGCTCTGTCGGGTCGGTGTGATACGGCAGGCCCGAGACGTCGGGCGAAAGGGACAGTATCAGGTAGAGGATGTTCGGGTCGTATGCCAGACGCTTGTCCTCTTCCGACGGGCGACTGGGCGATGCCGGGTGGCTGTGCCAGTTGCCGATGACCTTCAGGCCGTTCTGCCGCGCATATTTGATGGCGGCAAACTGCTCCTTGGGGTCCATGGTGAAGTGTTCTTCAGCATGGTCTATGTTGGTGAGGCGGTAGTTGTGCGTGATGATCAGTCCAGCCTCAGTGCCGGTCTCCTCTGTCTTCTCGCCAAGGGCGTAGCCGCAGCTTTCGACGGGTGCGTCCTCCTGTGCCTGTGCGAGAATGGAGTCGTATGCCTCCTGAGTGATGCGTATCACCTTGCCGCTCTCTATCCATCCGTATGGATTGTTGCTCATGTCGTATGGGGTCTATTTCTTGTGTGAAGCAAGGTCGCAGACAGCCTGCTCGTAGTCCACGAGTTCGTGGATTGTCGGGTTGTCGCCGCAGAGCTTGCAACGGTGGTTATGGTGTGTGGACACCTTGCGGAAGTCCATCGTCTTGGCGTTGAAGGTGAGGAGCTTGTTGGTAAGCAGTTCGCCGACACCCGTGATGTACTTCAGTGTCTCGGCTGCCTGTATGGTGCCCAGCATGCCGGCTATGGCACCCAGCACGCCGGCCTGCGAGCAGGTGGGCACTGCATTTGGCGGTGGTGGTGCTCCGAAGACGCAACGGTAACATGCGCTGCCTGGGACGTGCGTGAACGTCTGTCCCTCGAAACGCAGTATGCCGCCGTGGCTGAACGGTTTGCCTGCCATCACGCACGCATCGTTGATGAGGAATTTGACGGGGAAGTTGTCCGTACCGTCAACGATGAAGTCGTACTCCTTGATGATGTCAAGGGCGTTGTTTGCCATGAGGAGGTCCTGAATGGCGTTTACCTTTACGTTAGGATTGATGGCAAGCATCTTCTCCTTGGCGGAAAGCACCTTGGGAGTGTCCACGTCCTTGGTGAAGTGAATAACTTGGCGCTGAAGATTGGAGAGGTCCACCACGTCGCCGTCAATGATGCCGATGGTGCCTACGCCGGCTGCGGCGAGATAGAGCGACACGGGAGCGCCCAGTCCGCCGGCACCCACTACGAGCACCTTGGCTTCCTTTATCTTTTCCTGACCCTCTACGCCCACGTCCTGCAGGAGGATGTGGCGGCTGTAGCGGTTCAGTTCTTCTTCTGTGAAATCAAACATCTGAAAAATTGATTTTTAATGCAGAATTATAAATTATAAATTATAAATTATGAATTACTTAGCATCCCCCACCCATGAAGTACAGGAAGTCGACGCTGTCTCCTTCGTTGAGCTGCAGGGTGTCGAAATCTTCGCGCTCAACGAACTCCTCGTTTACCTGTACGCTGACCATCTCAGGCTGGAACACGTTGTTCAGCTTGATGAGTTCTGATACTGTCAATGGAAGCTGCACTTCCTGGTCTTCTCCGTTTACGATAAGTTTTGCCATGTTGTGTGTACGTTATTTGATTTTGAGTTTAATTCCGGTTCGCTGTAAGTTTAATTCCGAGTGCAAAGGTACAGCGTTTTCCCGAATTGGCAAATAACGCCATAGGGGGAATCGTATCACAAACTTATGTTATACCCCGTCCGCCGAAATCGCAGTACCTTTGCATCAGGAATTAAGCTATTATAATAATAAGTACACATGATACAGACCCTACTGCTTGACAGAGACCACAAGCATCTCGCTCCGTCTACACCCGTCGGTGGTGTCAGACTGGAGACGTGCACACGCACCGAACTGTATTGGGGCGACGGCACGATAGACGAGTCGACGGCACGCCACCTTTTTCGCGTGGCCGCCGGACTGGAGTCGCCTCTGCTCGGCGAGACCGCCATACAGGGACAACTAAAGAAGGCATACCAGGATGCAGCTGCCGGGACTAAGCTGAGCGCACCGCTGCACCGGCTCTTCCAAACCGCCATGCACTGCGGCCACCGCGCAAGGACGGAGACGGGGATAAGCCACGGTGCCGTCTCGTACTCGCAGGTGACGGTGGACTTGCTCTGCCAACGCCTGCCCGACCTGCGCGACAAGGTTGTGAGCATCATCGGTGTCAACGAACTGACCGAGGCGATACTCAATTTCCTTACCGCCCGCGGTGCAACGAACATCATCCTCGCCAATCGCAGCATGCAGCGCGCCGAACTCATGGCAGAACGCTACGGGGCGGACGTACTGCCGCTGACGGAGAAACAGCGGTTGCTTGACCTCTCCGACGTTGTCATCAGTGCCACGTCAGCCCCCCACACGCTGATCAGCCGACACGACTTCCTCCCCTCTGACAAGAAGATGCTGCTCTTCGACCTTGCCGACCCGCGCGACATCGACGAGGACGTGCGCCGCCTCATCGGCAAGACGCTGTTCACCCTCGGCGACATCGAGCTGCTTGCACGGCAGAACGCGGAGGCACGCCGTGGCGAAGTGAGCCGGTGCGAAGCTATTATAGAAGAGGAAATACAGGAACTGAAACGTTGGGAGTCATTCCGCAACAACATAAAAACTACCGCAATATAAAGAAAGGAGACAACAGATGAACAACAGACCCAAAAGTCAGGCAGCCTTCGACGAGGCTGTACGTTATATACCGGGCGGCGTGAACAGCCCCGTCCGTGCCCTGCGTTCCGTAGGCGAGACACCGCTATTCATCGAGCGCGCCAAGGGGGTGACGCTCACCGACATCGACGGCAACGACTACACCGACTTCTGCCTCTCGTGGGGCGTATTCATAGCGGGGCACGCCAATCCGCAGGTGCAGTCCGCCGTGCAGGAGGCTATCGTGCGCGGCACCAGTTACGGCATACCGACGCTCGTCGAGACAGCGTTGGCAAAGAAAGTGGCGGAGCTAATCCCCACGATGGAGCGCGTGCGTTTTGTCAACTCCGGCACGGAGGCGGTGATGTCCGCCATACGTGTGGCGCGAGGCTATACGGGGCGCAACTACATTCTGAAGTTTGAGGGTTGCTACCACGGTCACGCCGACCACCTCCTCGTGGCAGCCGGTTCGGGCGTTGCCACGTGCGGCATGTCCAGTTCGGCAGGAGTGCCCAGCGGCTTCGTGCAGTACACCCTGACAGCCCCCTTCAACGACAAGGAGGCGGTCAGGAAGGTGTTCGAGGAGTACGGCAACGACATCGCCGCCGTCATCGTGGAACCCGTGCCTGCCAACATGGGTGTCGTGCCGCAGCAAGAGGGGTTTCTCGCCTTTCTGCGCGAGATAACAAGGCAGTACGGTTCGCTGCTCCTCTTCGACGAGGTGATAACGGGCTTCCGCCTCACCCTCGGCGGTGCACAGAAATACTACGGCATCGAACCGGACCTCACCACGGTCGGCAAGATAGTGGGCGGCGGTTTCCCTGCCGCTGCCTTCGGCGGACGGGCTGACATCATGAAGATGCTCGCCCCGGAGGGCCCCGTTTACCAGGCCGGCACGCTGTCAGGCAACCCCGTCGCCATGACTGCCGGACTTGCCACGCTCGGCATACTCAGCCGCCCCGGTCTGTACGACGAACTGAACGCTAAGGCGGAGACCTTCGTCAATGCCCTGTCGGAAGCACTCGCCCCGAAGGGCATCGTGATAAACCACGTGGGCAACATGTTCACGCCCTACTTCACCGGCAGCCTGCATCCGCAGAACTTCGCCGAGGTCAACGGGAGCAATACGGACGAGTTCGCCCGTTTCTGGCGACACATGTTCCACCACGGCGTTTACCTCTCGCCCTCGCAGTTCGAGACGAACTTCGTGTCAATACAGCACACTCCCGAGCGACTCGCCGAAATCGTAGACATCGCAAGGGGATATTCTCCGGACTAACGGGGCTATACCTCACTCACCTTTGAGGCTATACCCCATTCACCTTTGAGGCTATACCGTTATCTTACTCAGCAGTTCCTTTATCTTGTCCCTCACCCGTATGCTGCGCTTCACGTCTTTGGCATCGCTGGAGACAGCTACCGTGATGCCGTCCTCACTGTAGATGGCCGGCGAGGTGAAGTCGCAGAGGGCTGGTGCATCACAGACGCTGGCGAGGACGTGCCGCTCCACGGCATCTTGCTTTATCTGCCGGTTCAGCTCGTGGTCTTCAGTACAGATATACACCATATACGCTCCGTCAAGGTCTGACGGGGCGTATTTTTTTTGTATCAACGTGAAGGGCAGAGTCTCGAATCCATCGCGAAACTCCGGGGAGATGACCGTTGCTTCGTCGGTATAACGGCTAAGTATGGTTGCCTTGTGCAACCCCACGCGACCACCGCCAATGACGAGTATGCGGCGCCCTTCAATGTTTATGTTTATCGGAAGAAACTTCATGTCAAATAAAATATTTAACTTAGTAATATTCAAAAAAAATAACTTGAGCAGGTTTTGTACCTATACGGGCTGAAAGCCCAACCACTCCATAGCCCAGGGCAACGCCCTGGGTTTTTG
>CAVCKM010000079.1:0-15184 GCA_963602765.1 Alistipes putredinis
GTTTGTTCCTTTTGCACTTTCCCACTTGAAATAGATATTGATAATCAGTCACTTGCAAATAATCAGCAGATTATCAAGAAGAAGATCATGATGATTGTCGGTGCCTGCATCTTCCTCATCGCAGCAGCACAGGCACTGCCACTGTTCTTCGGCATTTCGTAACCAATAGGCAGGAAGCGCAATGGCATCCGAGAACATCAGTTATCCCATATTCAAGGGGCTTCAGCGGCCCCTTGAATTCATGGGGTTACGCGGTCGCTACATAGGCTGGGCGGCCGGCACGGTGGGAGCCACCCTGCTTGTGTTCATTATCCTGTTCACCACCCTGGGCTTTGTCGTAGCCCTAATAGGGGCAGTCGTGATACTGTCCACAGGAGCAGGATTCATAGGAATAAAACAAAAGCGAGGACTCCATACCAAGAAAGCACCCCATGGCATCTTCATCTATGCCTTCCTAAAGGGGCTGTAGAGAGAGCCACAGTCAGAGACACGAATATAAAATAAAGATAGAGACACTATGATAGCAGTGTATGTGATACTTGTAATTTTCTGCATCCTTGTCGGCATGGCCATCAGCGTGTACGCCTTCGGAACCGGGGGCAAGCGCAGCAAGATATTCGACAACATCTACTATTCGATAGATGACATCGGCGGCAAAGGCGTGGTGTATACCAAGAACGGCGAATACTCCGCCGTCCTGCAACTCGAGAACCCCGTCCAGCAGTACTCCGCTGACACCGACAGCTACTACGACTTCGCCAGTCTGCTCACCTCCATTATGGGTACCGTAGGCGAAGGCTACGCCCTGCACAAGCAGGACATCTTCATTCGCAGGAAGTTCAAGGATGAGACTGGCGGCAACCACGAGTTCCTCTCCGAGAGCTATTTCCGTTACTTCACCGGACGTGACTACACCGACTGCGTCACCTACATCACCATCACCCAGGAAAACAAGAAGAGCGCAGTTTTCTCTTACGACAACAAGAAGTTCGACGAGTTCCTCACCAAGGCCCAGAAGGTACAGGACCTCTTCAAAGACCGAGGCTGCCCCACCCGTTTCCTGACAAAAGAAGAACTGTCAGAGTACGCCGACCGCTATTTCGCACAGGACTTCACATCAGAGCACCCCTCCTTCCACAACCTCAAAGTAGAAGACGACTACATCGGCCTGGGCACCAGAAAGATGAAAATCTTCTCACTCGTAGACGTGGACAGCATCAATCTGCCCTCCATTATCCGTCCCTACACCACCATCGAGGTCAACAACACCTCCATGCCCGTAGACTTGGTGAACCAGGTGAGCAACATCCCCGGCGTTACGAGCTGCGTGTACAACCAGGTCGTCTTCCTGCCCCAACAGAAGCAGGAGCTCGGCAAACTGGAGAAGAAGAAAAACCGCCACTCCTCCCTTCCCTCCCCTGCCAACCTCATAGCCGTGGAAGACATCGGCAAGGTACAGGAAGTGATTGCAAGGGAAAACAAACAACTCGTCTACTGCCACTTCAACATCATCGTCACCATCGACGAAAAGAGCGACCTGCAGAAATGCGTCAACCACCTGGAGAACGCCTTCGGGCGTATCGGCATCAGCATCAGCAAACAGGCATACAACCAACTCGAGCTGTTCGTCGCCTCCTTCCCCGGCAACTGCTACACCTTCAACAAAGACTACGACCGCTTCCTCACCCTCACCGATGCCGCTGCCTGCCTCATGTACAAGGAACGCATCAAGCACAGCGAGGACACCCCCTGCAAGATATACTATACCGACCGCCAGGGCGTACCCGTGGCGATAGACATCACCGGCAAGGAAGGCGCAGTGAAATACACCGACAACTCCAACTTCTTCTGCCTCGGTCCGTCCGGCAGCGGCAAGTCCTTCCACATGAACAGCGTAGTCAGACAGCTGTGGGAGCAGAACACCGACATCGTCATGGTAGACACTGGCAACTCCTACGAAGGACTCTGCGAGTACGTCGGCGGCAAGTACATCTCATACACCGAGGAACACCCCATCACGATGAACCCCTTCCGTTTCGAGAAGACCGAGTTCAACGTAGAGAAAGTGGGCTTCCTGAAGAACCTCGTCATGCTGATATGGAAAGGCAACGGAGCCGACGTAAAAGTCAGCAAGACAGAAGACTCCCTCGTCGAGCAAGTCATCAACGAATACTACCAGGCATACTTCGAGGGCTTCGACAGATATACCGAGTCTGCAGCTGCCTCACAGCGGCGCACCATCCGCCAAGCCCTAATGCTCGTCCCCGAGAACAAGCTCCTCACCCGTGAGCAGATAGACGCAAAGATACACGCCATCCTGACAGACCGTGAGCTGCGCCGTGCCGAGTTGAAGGTCAAAGACCTCTCCTTCAACACCTTCTTCGAGTACTCCACCGAACGTCTACCGCAAATCATGGCAGAGAACAGCCTCCATGACGTAGACCTAGACAGCTACTCCTACCAGCTCAGCAAGTTCTACCTCAGCGGCAAACTGGAGCGCACCCTCAACGAGAACATGGACACCACCCTGTTCGACGAGACCTTCATCGTCTTCGAGATAGACTCCATCAAGGACGACCCGTTGCTTTTCCCTCTTGTTACCCTCATCATCATGGACGTGTTCATCCAGAAGATGCGTATCAAGAAAAACCGCAAATGCCTTGTCATCGAGGAAGCGTGGAAAGCCATAGCGTCACCCATGATGGCCGAGTACATCAAGTACCTCTACAAGACAGCCCGTAAGTTCTGGGCTTCCGTCGGCGTAGTGACGCAGGAGATACAGGACATCATCGGCAGTCCTATCGTCAAGGAAGCCATCATCAACAACTCCGACATCTTCATGCTCCTCGACCAGAGTAAGTTCAAGGAGCGATTCGGTGAAATCAAGACCATCCTCGGACTCACCGACGTGGAGTGCAAGAAGATATTCACCATCAACCGCCTTGACAACAAGGAGAACCGTGCCTTCTTCCGTGAAGTCTTCATCCGTCGCTCGACCAACAGCGACGTGTTCGGAGTCGAGGAGCCCCGTGAGTGCTACATGACATACACCACGGAGCGAGCAGAGAAAGAAGCCCTAAAGCTCTACAAGAGAGAGCTTCGGTGCTCACACCAGAAAGCCATCGAGCAGTACGTCAAGGACTGGAACGAGTCCGGCATCGACCGCTCACTCACCTTCGCCCAGAAGGTCAATAAAGAAGGCCGAGTCCTATATCTGTAAATTCCCTCCATAAAGCAACAACCAACAAAAGCAAACCAAACACAGAGCACCATGCGCACAAGTATCAGTAAAATAGCGACGGCAATACTATTCGCCTCGGTAGCCACCCCGGTTGCCGTGGCGCAGGTGCCGTATTTTGCCATCAATATTGATACCCAGACAATCTCGGCCATCTCCGCAGCCTTTGCGGCAGAGGAGGCTCAGGAACTCATGACCACCCAAGCCCTTGAGGACATCAAGAAGAACTACGAGTCCTCCCTGGAGTCCGCCACTGGCATCTTCGCCGTACAGCGACTGAAACACAACGCCCTGAAGGACGTTGACATCTGGTCAGGCGAAGAGGAGAATATGTACTACAAGCGCATCTTCAATCTGGTGAAGGACAAAATCATCCCCAAGACCGCCACCGTAGCACTCGCCTGCATCAAAGACCCTACCACCGCCCTGTATTGGGGCACAGAACTGGCCAAAATCGTCTCCGACATCCAGTCTCTGTGCCAGGAGTTCGTGAGCATAGTCACCAACTGCTCCCTTAGTTTTGACAAAATCATATTCTTCAAGCTCAACCCCGACTTCGAGCGACTCATCAACCTCGCCAACTTCAACGGCGAGAACTGGGAAGAGAAGCTCACCCAGATGTTCAAGCTCCCCGAACGCCCGAAGGACGGCGACCGTGACGAGATGAAGGAATACATCAAGCAGCTCGCCAAGCCCCTCATCAACCTTGCCGCCTCCAGCGCAGGCCTTGACGGTTTAAGAGACCTTCTTGAGAAAGGACTGGAGTATAAAGACTACGCCAACATCTTTACCGGCGGCGCACTGGGCGACCTTGACAAATACGGCATTGCCGACGGCTTCGAGAACTTCAACACGATGCTCAACGACAACACAGGTAGTTGGCTCGATGCAGCCAAGGGCGAGCTTGCCAACTACCTTAACTACACGGGAGGCAATGCAGAGGAGATACTCGGCAAAATCCTGCAATACGGCGTGATGGACGGCAAGGACTGGACGAGCACCTACGCCAATCCCGATGCCGACAAGTACTACACCCGGACAGCTCAGATATACACGTGGGTATCAGGACGTGAGGACTTTTGCGACTATTATCCTCCCATTTACGGTTCGGGACAGGCAGAAGACATGAAAAATTGCGGCCACTATACGTACGTAGAGCCTTGGCACAGCCAAGCAAGTCCGCAATCGGGAACTGCCGAGTATAATAAGATACTCGCCCATAGTGCAGAGATGGCCGGCGGCTGGACAAAAGAAAGAGTCGAAGCCCTCAAGGCTCAGGACGACCCTAGAATTAATTACTATTATAGCGACTGGCTTCCGGGATGGTGGTACTCATACCATAATGGAAACAAGGAAGATGTTTTTGCCGGCTATGGAGCATGTGCCATCCGAGCCTACCGCTACTGGAACTACAAGGAAGTAGTCTATGAATCCAGCGTAGACACCTACAACCAGTCAGAGGAGGCGTGGGAGAGACAGGTGGAGGCAGAGCGTGACAAATGGAACCAGAGGGCCAAGTATGAATACAACGTCACTGACAAGATAGTGCAGAGCGACAATACCGACCCCAACAACCCCAGCACCCTCGACAAGGTCAAGAACCCCCTCTACGGTCAGACCTTCTATATCTACTGGGGTAGCAAGAAGACCTACGAGAAGGCCAACGCCGACAAACTCAAGGGCGCAACCCACGTCTCCATCAACGTCACCTGCCACGACCATGCCAATGTACAGTTGGGAGAGTGCGTCTACAAATGCAGTGACCACGACTACACCCTCGACGAAGACGGCGGACAGTGCGCCCTCGGCGGCAATGACGAACAGGCCAAACGGGAGCAGGACATGCAGAAGCTGCAGGACCAGATAGCAAACTGTCAGCAGAGTCTGGAAGCCACCAACAAGGAAATCTCGTCCGTCCAGTCACAGATGTACGGTCTAAGCATGAAATACTCCAATCACGAAATCACCTCCGACGAATACGTAGAGCAGTATGCAGTACTGAACGAAAAAAAGAAACAGCTGCAAGACCAGGCCAACAGCTACCAGTCAGCCATCAACCGGTCCAACGAAGCCCTCACCGACATGCAGACCACCTACGTCAGCGGCACCGGTGAAAAAATCAAGGACTACGAGTCCGAGGCCCAGATGATGTTCAGCATCCGTTGGTCGGGACAGGGCAAATACGAGCGTCAGCCCGACGGCAGTTACCTCTACAGCAGAGTAGGACAGATGAAGGACGGCAGTGCCGCTGCAGGCAGCACCGGCGGAAAGACCATCACCTTCAAGGCCGAGGTGACAGTGAAGGAAGAAGCTGTCTACTTCATCTTCCGCATCCACCGTTCCCGGAACAGGATAAAGGCATACATTGAGACCGACGGCGACAACGCCACCACCCTCGAACAGATAGAGTTCTCTGCCGACGAGAGCGAGACCTCCAAGGAAGCCACCATCAACCAAAAGCTCCAGTCATGGAGAGAGGTCTACCCCGACTGCGACGTGTCGTATGTCGTGGACTACACCAACGACACCGTAAACCCCGAGGACGACGATGTGCCGCACCTCCTCTACTCCAGCGACCGCCTCGCCATAGCGCGCCATATAGAGGCAAGGCTGCTCCACATCTACGGCAGACTCGTCACCCTGGAGAAGTTCATGTCTTACCGCAGAACCCTCCTCGACTGGCTCGTCGACGAAGGCAAGAAACTCGGTCGTCTCGATGTCGGCAAGAAAAAGACCCTCACGGACGAAGTCCTGCAACGGTGGAGAGCCATGTCCCACGAAGGCTGGTCATACACCTCAGGCAGTCCATGGGGCAAGGGCGAGATAAAGGATGCCTCCCTGTCCGGATATATCGACCAGAGAAAGAAAAAGAAACAGCAGACCTCCAATTAAAAACAGCATCACAATGACAAGAGCAAGCAAGACACTGGCCATCGTGGCAGCCCTCACCATCCTCGGTGGGGGTCGTGCCGCCGCCTTCGATGCCGCTATAGACAACTGGGGCACCCTGTCGTATATAGAATACAACAAGCTCCACAGAGAAGTCAACCTCCTTCGTGGAGCCGCCGAGGTCGCCACCCGTGTCACTCACGACCTTCATAAGAGCAGCGACAGCAAGGTCAAGGTGTCGCAAGACCTCCTTGACGCATACCTCAAAGCCTTCGACGTACTGCAGACCGCCCTTGCAATGCTGAAAATGGGCTACACTCTGGTCGATGCCCCTCAAGCCATCGGCGAAGACCTTGCCAAATACGCACAGCTCCTCGCCGAATATCATGCAGAATGCCTTAAGAGCGGCGACATAAAGATAGAAGACCTGAACCTCTACGACTACCTCGAGTCCGCCGTAGACCCCGTAACGCAAGACGTTACCCACATAGCCAAGTCCGTGGCCACCCTCGTCACGGTCATCCTCGGCAACGGAGCGAGCCAGATTGCCAAGTCCAACGTCAAGTTCGCCTTCACCACCAAAGCCATGACCGACCAGGCCCAGGCGATAGAAAAGGATTTGCGCCATGTCCAGTCCACCGTCCACAACCTCCTCTACAAGAGCACCTGCTACATCAAGGCACGCCGTTCCTTCTGGAAGGCAGACCTATGGCACAAGAAGGACAAGACCGACATCTGCAACAAGGCATACGGCAGATGGAAAGCCGCCGGAAGTGTTTACAAGTTCTACAACCAGTAAAAGGAAAACGACAAAAGTTATACACCATAATATATAGTAAGCAACATGAAGCCATACCGTCCTCTCCTCGCCACAGTCCTCCTGCTTGTCTGTACCATCAATGCCTTTGCCGAGACTCCCGTCACCTACAACCACAACCCGACAAAGTACTACCAGATAACAGTGGGGTTCAGCGGTAAGGGCGACCTGCGCAACGACCTCTTCCAGAACTTCGCCTTCTATACCACCCATTTCGAGTCCGGTTACAAGAAGTCGGCAGAATCCGCTACCGGCCGTGTCGCCGCCATTATACCGACCGCTGCAACCAATGTCCTTGTCACGAAGGACGAGGTCAGCCTGTCCGACACCATCAAGAGCAACCAGAGCGACAATCTGGAAAGAGAGATAGGCAATGCCATCGACAATATTGCCGACCTCGCCGCCTTGATGTCAGAGGAAGAAAAGGTAGAGGCGGCCCTTAACAAACTCTCCTCCAACGTAGGTAAAATCATGAAATACGGCGGCACCTCGGCAGTCTATGACGAGTTCATGAGCAGGTTGAAGAAGCACCGCTACGCCATGACCACAATAAAGGGAAAAAGCATCATGGAGTCTGTAGACCCGACGAAAATCATCTCCATGGGACTCTCCGGCAAATGCCAGAACTACGAGCCCAACTACAAACGCCTTAAAGCCTACCAAGACCTCTATTCCGACATCGTCAAGGACAACGTGGCATGCTGCGACTACACTGCGGCAGCCTTCAAGCTCAAACAGGGCGGCGACGACACCGCCACCACCCTACCCTCTTCCGACAGAACCTCCTACGTCCAGAACTGCGTAGGCACATGGAGATACAACGCCCTCAAGGCATGGCGCAACACCAAGAAATAACCACCCTCAACAATAAATGCAAATGAAACAGAAAAACAAACTCCGACTATGGACACTGCGTCTGCTGTCCCTCATGGCACTGTACGCACTCAGTCCCGTCACGGTAATGGCCGAAGACACGCTGATGGACTTCGGCATGAACCTGGTCGAAAGCGAGATTGACAATGTCGTGTGGGCATCCAGCCAGTTCCTCGGCGACGAGACCTTCATCGGCAGCCAGGGCCCGTTCTGGTACATCCTCCAGATGTGCATGGCCCTTGCAGGACTGTTCACCATCATTATGTTCGCCGGCATGGCCTTCAAGATGATGGTCAAGCACGAGCCCGTCGACATACTGAAACTCCTCCGTCCCCTCGCCATCTCCATCGTCCTCTGCTGGTGGTACCCACCGTCGATTACAGGAATAGGCCGCTCCAGCGAGAACGCCAGCGTCCTGGAGATGCTCTCCCTCCTCCCCAATGCCATAGGCAACTACACCAAACAACTCTACGAGGCAGAGGCCAGCCAGGTACAAGACCGCTTCGAGGACTGCCAGTACAAGCTGAAATCCCTTGAGGACGGCATAAAGGAGAAACAGGCCACCGCCACAGTCTCCAAGGAAGGAGCTACGAACACCTCGGAAGAAGTCTCTGCCAATGCCGCTCTCGACGTGTCCGAAGTCGTCTCCACCCTATTGCAGACCAACTCCACCTACCTCAGTTCCGCTACCGCCGGGGCTGTCTTCTTCATAGACAAGATACTCATCTTCATGGCCCTCGTGGTATGGAGGATAGGATGGTGGGGCACGATATACTGCCAACAGATAATCCTCGGCATGCTCACCATCTTCGGTCCCCTGCAATGGGCATTCAGCTGTCTCCCCAAGTGGGAAGGAGCATGGGCCAAGTGGCTGATAAGATACCTCACCGTCCATTTCTACGGAGCCATGATATTCTTCGTCGGCTTCTACGTGATGCTCCTCTTCGATATCGCCATCAACATGATGTACGCCGACCTCTCTGCCATCATGCCCGACGGAAACGGCGAGTACCTCACCGCCTACATCAAGAACAGCTTCTTCACCAGCGGCTACCTCCTTGCAGCCAGCGGCGTGGCAGTAAGATGTCTTACCCTCGTCCCCGACCTTGCGGCATGGATGATACCAGAGGGCGACACCGCTTTCTCCACACGCAGCTTCGGCGAAGGCATGGGCAAGGAAGCCCAGGGCTATATGTCACGAATGGCAGGCGGCGCAACAAGGGGACTGACCCACTAAGAGCCGTCCCCCGATGCCCACAACAAGTACCATATATAATAAACCGACAAAACAACAAAACCAATGGTAATAAAGAACCTGGAAAATAAAATCAAGCTGGTGATGATAATCTCCGGCATCTTCCTCGGCGGTTGCATCGTCATCAGTCTCGGCTCACTCTTCATCGCCAAGACGATGGTGGACGAAGCACAGCAGAAAGTCTACGTCCTTGACTCCAACCACGTTCCCATCATGGTAAGCCGTAACGGGCAGGAGGAGACCCTCGACGTGGAAGCCAAGAGCCACGTCGAGATGTTCCACAACTTCTTCTTCACCCTCGCCCCCGACGACAAGTACATACAGTACACCATGCAGAAAGCCATGTACCTGTGCGACGAGTCAGGTCTGGCGCAGTACAACACCCTGAAGGAGAAAGGCTTCTACGGCAACATCATGGGCACCAACGCCGTGTTCTCTATCTTCTGCGACAGCATCAAGTTCGACAAGAACAACATGGAGTTCACATACTACGGCAGACAGAGAATAGAACGCCGCACCTCCATCCTGACACGACAGCTCGTCACCGCCGGCCAGCTCAGACGAGTGCCGCGCACAGAAAACAACCCTCACGGACTCCTTGTCACCAACTGGCGAACGCTGATAAACAAAGACCTTGAACAGAAGGAAAAGAGCGCATACTAATGTCGTTGTTTGTCTCGAACTTCTTCTCGCCCTATGGGCATCGAGTGCCCAAGGCGTGAGCACTCGATGCCCGCGCCGTGAGAACGAGATGCCCGAGCCTTGGGCACAAGAGGTTAACAACACTCAGATATTCAGCGACATAGCGCAACGCCCAAGATAACAAATTACACCCTCAACTAACTTTATAATATGGGACTCAGAAAATTACTATTCAAGTCGGGCCCCGACCCCGACAAGAACGACCCCAAGTACAAGGCACAGTACGAAAGCGATGTCAGAATGGGTCAGAGGTTCGCCCGGCTCATCGGCTTCGACAAAGCCGTCTACCACATCCAACGCCTCGCCGACACCCACCGCCAGGGCTTCGTGGCTTGTGTCATCATCCTGGTGACGATGCTGACCGCCGTAAGCATGTCACGCATCATCAGTGCCACCCGGTACACCAAAAAGCCGCACCATGAAACGGCAGTCCAGGCACAGGAAAGACTGATAGAGAAGACAATAGGCAAGACCCGGCACACCAGTCAGCAACCCACGAACCATTCGGCAGCACCCGGAGCACCTGCCCCACAACCATAACGAATACAAATCCCTAAAGATATGGCAAATATAGATTTGAAACTACTCAAGCAGATTGACTGGAAACAGCCCAAGATGGCCATTCCGGCAATCATCCTCGCCCCGGTAATTGGTGTGGAGTGGCTTGTGTGCGACATGTTCAGCTTCCAGGCTCCCGAAGACAACGGGATGGAGACCACCGAATACATCAACACCAAAGTGCAGGATGCCCGTTACAAAGGCGACGGCATAGGCAACAAGTACGACAACATGCTCTCCTCCTACGGCAAGGTACAAGACCACACCGCAGTGGAAAGCATCGAGCAGGACACCACAAAGCTGGAACAGTACGAGTCCAAGTACAGCGATGCTGAGATTGCCGCCCTCGACGAGAACTCCGCCGAGGCGAAGCGTGCAATGGCCAATCTGGAGAAACTCCAGAAGCAACTCGACGAGAAGCAGGCCGCCGCCGATGCGAGTGGCAGCTTCGACAAGAACGGTCAGCGCACCACTGGCAACAGCGATGCCGAGAAACAAGTGGCAGCCCAGTTGCAGGAATACCTCGCCAAGTCCAGGGCACAGGCAGAAGGACTGTCGGGGGCAGGAGGCAATGCCGCACCGCAGCCGTCGGCACCACAACAGGTACAGACACAGGCGCAGGGACTGGCGGCCCCCCGATGTCCCCCGAACTTGCCAAACGTGCCAAGGAACGTGCCACCCTCGACATGACCGCCAACATCGACCGTCAGGAAGATGCGGTACGCCAGATAACCGACAAGACAGCATACCAGGAGGCGGCAGTGGCAGAGACCAAGAGCATAGACCGCCACTACTTCAACACCATAGCCGTAGAAGACAAGAGCGAGCGTCTCATCTCCGCCATCATCGACGAAGAGATAAAGGCAAAGGAAGGCTCACGTGTCCGTCTTCGTCTCCTTACTGATATGGTGGTAGGCAAGTCCCCCACCCAGACCTTCATACCGAAGGGCACATACCTCTATGCCACCATGAGCGGCTTCGGCTCACAGCGAGTACAGGGACAGGTGGAGTCCGTGCTGCTTAACGGCGAACTGACCAAGATAAGCCTTAGCATCTACGACACCGACGGACTCGAAGGACTCTACGTCCCCGAGAGCAGTTTCCGCGATTTGACAAAGGAGGTAGGCTCCGATGCCCTCACCAGTTCCAACCCCAGCAGCATGTTCACCAATAGCGGATATGCCACCGGTTCCCTTATCGCCATGGGCTATCAGGCAGCCTCCAATGCCGTCAACAAGATAAGCAACTCCATCAGCAAGGCCATAAAGAAGAACAAGGCACGCCTGAAATACGGCACCGTTGTCTACCTCATCAACTCGGCCGACAAGAAAGAGCAGAACCGTACCATCTCCGATGTCGTCAAGTCCAGTTTCCAGCAGGCACGTCAAGGCATTTCAAAGTAACAAACCCCTCAACAAACCACTATGAATAGAATCAAAACCCTCTTTGCCGCCATCGCAGTAACGGCAGCAAGCGCAGCGTCTGCCCAGCAGACCATGGACAATATGCAGCTTCTCACCGTCAATGAGAACATTACCACCGTTATCACCGCCGGCGAGCCCATCCGCTTCGTCGACATCTCCACCGACCAGATAGCCGGTGACCAGCCCATTAACAACACCGTGCGCCTGAAACCCAAGGAAGGAGCCGACGTACACCAGGACGGCGACCTCCTCGGCGTGGTCACCGTGGTCACAGAACGGTACAGAGTACAGTACAGCCTTATCTATACAAGCCAGATGACAGAAGCCGTCACCGACAAGGAGATACTCGTACAGGAGACCACCCAGTACAACAACCCCGACGTGTCTATGTCGAAAGAGGACATGGCACGCTACGCACGCCGCATCTGGACCAGCAAGGCAAACTACCGTGGCGTGTCCACCAAGATGCACAAGATGGTCATGCGCCTGAACAACGTCTACTCCGTGGGCGAGTACTTCTTCCTCGATTTCAGCGTAGAGAACAAGACCAACATACAGTTCGACATCGACCAGCTGCGTTTCAAGCTGGAAGACAAGAAAATAAACAAGGCCACCAACGTACAGACTATAGAGTTGGAGCCCGAGTTCGTCCTGGAACCTGCCGCTTCCTTCAAGTACGGCTACAGAAACGTCGTGGTCATCAAGAAACTCACCTTCCCCAACAGCAAGGTATTGAAGATAGAGATGAGCGAGAAGCAAATCTCCGGGCGCAATATCTTCATGACCATCGACTACGAGGATGTGCTTAGTGCCGACTCATTCTCACGTAACCTCCTCGGCGAGAATTAACCGAAAACCCCCAACGAGAAACAAGAAAGGGAAAAGAACTATGACAAAAGCAATCAGGAATACTCTGGCCGTCATGGCAGTGCTGCTCTCGGGAGCGGCACCGTCCGTGGCCCAGACATACAGCAACCACATCAACATAGGCACCGGCTACCTCTTCTCCAGAGGCATAGAGGTAAACCTCGCCTTCGAGCACGAGACCAAGTACCACAAGTCATGGGAATACTTCGGCAACTACTACTTCCAGTACGCCGATGACCCCCGTGCCGGCCATATCACGTCAAAGACCTTCTGGAACAACTACAGGGTCATCGAAGGCGGCGTAGCATACAAGCCGTGCGTCGTCCGTGCAAGAAACTCCCACGGCAACATGAGGATAGGTGCAGGACTCGGCGGCAAGTTCGAGACCGACGAGTACGACAACGAGAGCAGCGGCTTCGTCTACTGCATCCATGCCGGCTACGAGCACGACTACAACCTCCGTCACGGGTGGCAGCTCTACTGGCAACTGAAAGCCGACCTCACCTTCCGGGGCAAGGACGCATTCCGTGGCGGCATCGGACTGGGTCTGAAAATACCGACAGACCGCAGATAAACTTTTCAAATGCAACCCTCAACAGATAAGACAATGAACATCAAACACTACATACCCTCCCTTGTGGCAGTCCTCTCCCTCGGCATCCTGACCTCCTGCGATGACCACGAGTACACCATGCCCGAAAGCAAGTACAGAGTCGGCGACATAGTACTCCTCGACGGCAGTATCGTTCACGTCGAGGACTACGACTCCACCAGCCACCAGGCGGCGGCAGTCATATTCGACAACAACAGTCTGGACAGATACTCCGGCGGCGGTTACGCCGTGATGCTGAAGGAGACAGACCTGCTGCCGTTCGCCGACACCTTGATAACGCAGGGCACGACAGCCGACTCCGTCAATGTGGAAGCCTATAACGGCTATGCCAATACCATTGCCCTGTCCACCTCCAAGGACAAGGTGAGCAGTCCCCTTGCCAATGCCGTCCAACGCTTCTTCCCCTTCAACCAGTCCACCTTCGTCCCGTGCCTGTATGAGTTCCAGATGATGTACAGGACAAAGGACACCGTCAACAGAAGTCTGAAAAAGGCTGGCGGAACGGAAATCGGCAGCAACTACTACTGGACATCTACAGAGGTGTCGGGAGCTACCGACTCCCGTGCGTGGACTATCAACATGGGTTCCGGGCGCACCCTCGATGCCCAGAAGACTGTAGGGTATGCCACACGCCCAGTCATCAAAATCAACGAAACACTGTACCACTACTCAGACTAATCCCTATCGACTATGGAAGAAAGCAAAGAACTGCAATCAATGTATATGATACTCCGGACACTGGTCTACGCACTGGTGCTCCTGGAGTTCTTTGAGTACGTCTTTGTTCCAGACCCGTTTGCGGAAGGCACGATGGGAGTCGTCGCTGACGTACACGGACGTATTCAGCAGATGATGATATACCGCCCCGGCAACCTCGTGCTGAGCAAACTTGCCACCCTTGTCATCCTCGCCCTCGCCTGTCTTGGTACCAGAAACAAGAAGAATCTGGAGTTTGACCTGAAGAAGCACGTCGTGATACCGATGTCGGTGGGCTTCGCCTTCGTAATCTTCTCCGTATTCATGTACTTCATGAACTTCGGACTGCCAATCGGAGGCATCGACGTGACCGTCTGGGTATACATGATACTCAGCGTTGTGGGCATCGTCCTCATACATGTCGGCGGCGACAATGTCAGCAAGTACCTCAAGGACCAGTTCGGCAAAGACCGCTTCAACTTCGAGAACGAGAGCTTCGAGCAGACAGAGAACAAGGTGGAGAACGACTACTCCGTGAATATCCCCATGCGCTACTACTACAAGGGCAAGTTCCGGCACGGATGGATAAACGTCATCAACCCGTTCAGAGGAACGTGGGTGGTGGGTACGCCAGGTTCCGGTAAGACCTTCTCCGTCATAGAGCCGTTCATCAGACAGCACAGCAAGAAAGGCTTCGCCATGGTGGTGTACGACTACAAGTTCCCCACCCTCGCCCAGAAGCTCTACTACCACTACCGCAAGAACCTCGAGAACAAAGACAGCAAGATAGCCAAGAACATGAAGTTCAACATCATCAACTTCGTTGACGTGGAATATTCATGTCGGGTCAATCCTATCCAGCTAAAGTACATCAGTAACCTTGCGGCCGCCTCTGAGACCGCCGAAACCCTCATTGACTCCCTACAGAAAGGCAAGAAGGAAGGCGGTGGCGGCAGCGACCAGTTCTTCCAGACATCAGCCGTCAACTTCCTTGCGGCATGTATATTCTTCTTCTTAACACTATGCTTACCAACAAGTGATTATTGTTCAGTAACTTATACTCGTATCTTTGGTAAAAGTCACAAGGCAGTCACAAAACTTTCCTTTATTCCTTCTGTGGGTCACAAGATTCGTAGAGCAACAGTCATGTTTTGGCGAAAATGCCACTGTGCGCAACAGGAACTGCCCATCAGTCTTTTTGATGTAAAACGCACAGACTTTACACTTGGTTGTATCTCCAAAGAGTATGAGC
>CAVCKM010000080.1:0-2250 GCA_963602765.1 Alistipes putredinis
AGCGAGTGCAAAGGTACAGAGTTTTAGCGAAACTGCCAAATGTTTTTCGGGAAAAAGTTTCATGAAATACACAAAAAGCGACGTTTAGTTGACTCATGTCAACCCGATACCACTTATTCTGCATTCTTTTCTATATACTTTTGCCCTTACAGATAGCGTGTTAAAAATTCAGATGTAAATCATCGCCCATTGAAGTCTACCCCCAGCCCGAACAGTGCGAAATCGCCCCGTAGTGGGTCGTCAGGCCACACGAGGCGCAGCGCATCCGTCAGCCGCCTTGCTGACGACATCGAAGCTGACTTGGACGTCAGCAGTCCAAGACGGCACGCCTCCTGCACCACGTGCGTGTCCATCGGTACGACGAGCGTGCGGCGGTCTATCAGGTCAGACCATAGCCCCAAATCCACGGGCGACCCGTCCCTGACCATCCAGCGCAGGAACATGGCCAGCCTCTTGCAGGACGACTTCGTGTCTTTCGGCACTACGCAGGTGCTGCCTTGCGCGGCAAACCACGCCGTCAGCTGCTCAATGACGCGCATGGCATCTCGCTTCAGTACGCCAACGCCCGGGGTGCTGTACGCCGGCACGGTGCTGACGACGAACTGTCGCATGCTTCCGTACTCCTGTAGCATTCGCTGCAGAGCACGCAGAAAGCTACGCATTGTCCCATTATTATATAAGCGGTAGAAGCACGCCGCGTCTTCGCCAAGGTCCGCCTCGAACGCTCCGCCACGCACCCACTCTGCGACATTCGCCACGCCGCCGTACGTCGCCCACTCCATAATACGGGATATCTTGGGCAGAAACTGCGCACGGCTACCGTAGCTGAGCGCGGAGGCAACAAAGGCCGTCACCTCCTGGTTGGACTCATCCGACACCTGGTGCATAAACCACGAAGGGTCCCCCGTAAGGAACCCTTCCGTCTCGTATCTCGCGGCGAGTGCACGCAGCACTGCCGCCGTCTCTTCGTTCATCATTTCTGTAGTCCTTAGTAACTCGAAGCTATTGGCGTGCCTTCAGCAGGTCACGGATTTCGGCGAGCAGCTTCTCCTCGGCTGTCGGCTCGGGGGCCGGTGCAGTCTCCTCGGGAGCAGGCTCGGCAGGCTTCGAGGCAGAACTCTTCAGCTTGTTGATGCCCTTGACGAGCATGAAGACGCAGAAGGCGATGATGGTGAAGTCAAGGATGGTCTGAATGAAGTTGCCATAGTTGATGGTGGCGGAAGCCATCTCCACGTCGCCGATGACCTCGCGCGGCAACGTAAACTTGAGGTCGGAGAAGTTCACGCCACCAATTATCCATCCGATAGGCGGCATGATGATGTCCTCTACGATGCTGGTGACAATCTTGCCGAACGCACCGCCGATGATAACACCCACAGCCATGTCGACAGCGTTGCCCTTGACTGCAAACTCTTTGAATTCTTGTATAAATTTACCCATAAAATTGATATAGATTAAGCGTTTGACATTTTTCCTTTGCAAATTTACAATCTTTTTCCGAAATTTCGTGTACGTTTCAAAAAAAACTTGTAAATTTGCAATGCAAAACAATAGGACAAAGTTAATTTTAGGTATTACCTTATTTAAATTTATTTCTTAAACAAATGGCAACAAAAGTTGGTATTAACGGTTTCGGTCGTATCGGCCGTTTCGTTTTCCGCGCTTCTCAGAACCGCGACGACATCGAAGTAGTAGGTATTAACGACCTCTGCCCAGTAGATTATCTTGCATACATGCTGAAGTACGACACAATGCACGGCCAGTTCGAGGGAACTATCGAGGCTGACGTTGAAAAGTCACAGCTCATCGTTAACGGCAAGGCAATCCGCGTAACTGCAGAGCGCAACCCTGCTGACCTGAAGTGGGACGAAATCGGTGCTGAATATGTTGTTGAGTCTACTGGTCTCTTCCTGACTCAGGAGAAGGCACAGGCTCACATCCAGGCTGGTGCTAAGTACGTTGTAATGTCTGCTCCTTCTAAGGACGCTACTCCTATGTTCGTATGCGGCGTTAACTTCGACAAGTACGAAAAGGGCACACAGTTCGTTTCTAACGCTTCCTGCACCACAAACTGTCTGGCTCCTATCGCAAAGGTTCTGAACGACAAGTTCGGCATCACAGACGGTCTGATGACTACCGTACACTCTACAACCGCTACACAGAAGACTGTTGACGGCCCATCTATGAAGGACTGGCGCGGCGGCCGTGCAGCTGCAGGCAACATCATCCCTTCTTCTACAGGTGCTGCAA
>CAVCKM010000081.1:0-16208 GCA_963602765.1 Alistipes putredinis
GGCGTTGCCCTGGGCTATGTAGTATAGGGCTTTCAGCCCATCGCATTCAATTCGGACAGTCATATAAAAACTGCTCAAGTTATTTTTTACACATTACTATGAATTATGAATCCTCTTGAGGTAAATCCTTGCTCCGAGGTTGAATACCAGCACTACGAAGAATAGTATGAACGAGGCGAACATCAGTGCCGACTCATACAGCGGCAGCGACATCATCTCGCCGTAGTTGTTGGCTATCAGCGACGGTATGGGGTAGCACGCGTCGAGGAGCGAACCGGGAACGATGGCCAGGTTGCCGCAGACCATCAGCACGGCTATCGTCTCGCCCAGGGCACGGCTAATGGCCAGCACCGTGGAGGCTATGATGCCGGACAGTCCGGCACGCAGCACTACGTGCTTCGTTGTCTGCCAACGTGTGGCACCGAGCGACAGGGATGCCTCACGCAGGTCGCGGCTGACGTTGGAGAATATCTCCATGAACAGGCTGACCAGCAGCGGCACTATCATCACGCTGAGCACCACGGCCCCCGACAACAGCGTATAGCCCGACGTGGCGGTGCCCACCAAGGGTCCAACCCAATCGCTGACGAGCGGCACGATGACCAGCGTGCCCCACACGCCGAAGATGACCGACGGCAGACTGGCCAGGATGTCCAGCAACGGATAGATGTATTTGCGCACGGCAGGGCGCGAATACTCCGTAAGCAGCACCGCCATGAGCAGCGACACGGGGAGGGCTATCAGCACGGCAGCACCCGTCACGTAGAACGTGCCGGCGAGGAAGGGCAGAAAGCCAAACTGGTTCTTCGACGGCTTCCACTCAGACTCCGTCACCAACTGCCACACGGAGTGCTCCTGCATGACGGCACTCGACTTGTACCACAGCCCCACGGCCAAGGCAACGACGAGCAGTACGGAGAACAGGGTGAACGCCGTCATCACCCACCCGGCCGTTGTATCTTTTATTAGTCTATAGTCTTTTGTCATTATCTTATCTTACCAACTTCAATCGTTTCAGTATCTTAGTCCATAACGACGGTTCGTGCTGCTTCACCAGCGGTTCCTCGCGCTCGCCGCTGACGAGGATGACGTGCTCGGTGTAGCCGAAGTCGAGCGAAGGCCACTGTTCCGGTTCGAAGGCCACGTCGCGGCTGAATATGCTGTTGCCCGTCACGACGCTCATCGCGCCGTCCACTATCTGCTGCCCCGTCAGCTTACAGTCCTGCAGATGGCTCACCACCTGCTTGTCGCCGCTGCGCATCACGGCATAGTTGCCTATGGCGCACTTCGTGCCGTACTTCTTCAGAGCCAGGTAGAGAGCCTGCAGCGCATTGGACTCCAAATAGTCGTTTCCGTCGAGGTACACCACCCATTCGCCCGAGGTCAGCGACAGTCCCCTGCGGCGTGCCTCCCATACGGGCAGGCGCTGGTCGAGGTGTACCAGTCGCATTCGGCGGTCTATCAGGTACGAACGCACCTGAAACTCGCCGGCATCCGTCGAACCGTTGTCCACGACAACGCATTCCCACTGCTGGGCTGTCTGGGCCACGAGACTCTGCAGGCAAGAGATGATGCTCTGCTCTTCATTATAAAAAGTTACTACGATACTTATCATTCCGTTGACTTGTTTTTCCTTGAATTTATTTCGCTGCAAAATTACTGTCATTTTAATAATGGTACAATAACCCCAATTGGCTAAGCTCCTCACACGTTTATGTGATTGCTTGCACGCAGTAATCCCCGTACCTTTGCACCATCAAAACAACGAGTACATGGCAGACTTCAACCCTACGAAAAAATTCGAACACATAGACCACGACGGCATCAACGTGCGCAACCTTAACATACACATAGGCGACGCGCACATACTGAAGAACGTCACGCTGGACATACCGAAGAACAAGATTACCTGCATCATCGGTCCCTCCGGCTGTGGCAAGTCGACACTGCTCCGCACCTTCAACCGCCTCATCGACTCTACCGAGGGCGTTGACATCGACGGACAAATACTCCTCGGCGACCGCGACATCGTCAAGGCACGCGGCACGCGGCTCATCGAACTGCGCCGACACGTCGGACTGGTGCCGCAGCGCCCGTGCCCCCTGCCCATGTCCATCTACGACAACATAGCCTACGGTTGCCGCATACACGGTGTGCGCAGCAAGGAGAAGCTCAACGAAGTGGTGCGCCACTACCTCGGTGTCACCGGACTGTGGGACGAGGTGAAAGACCGCCTCTCCGCCCCTGCCGCCCGTCTCTCCGGCGGACAGCAGCAGCGCCTGTGCCTGGCCCGCTCGCTCGCCGTAGAACCCTCCGTGCTCCTTGCCGACGAGAGCACCTCGGCACTCGACCCCATCTCGTCCAAGAAGGTGGAGCAACTGTTCGTCGACCTGAAGCGAGAGTACACCGTCGTCATGGTGACACACACGCTGCAGCAGGCGCAACGCATCGCCGACCACGTCATCTTCATGTACCTCGGAGAGGTGATAGAGACGGGAGCCGCACGCGACGTGTTCAACAACCCGCAGAACGAACTCACACAACGCTACCTCGACGGAGCGTTCAGCTAAGACACCGCCATTCACCACAAGAAACTATTACACACAAGATATGCAAAAACAGACTATTGCCACCACTACAAATTATCAGAAACCGGACGCTTACGGCGCATTGAGCATGCCGGTATACCATTGTTGCGCCTACGAGTTTGAGACGGCAAAGCAGATGACCGACGTCTTCTGCGGCCGCGTGCTCGACCCCGAGTACTCACGCGTGATGAACCCCACCGTCACCTTCTTCGAAGAGCGCGTCAAGGCCCTCACCGGTGCCGCTAACGTCTTCGCCTTCAACACAGGCATGGCCGCCATCGCCAACATACTGTTCACCTTCGCCGCCGCCGGCAAGAACATCGTGACCAGCAGCCACCTCTTCGGCAACACCATCGCCCTCATGCGCAACACCCTCGCACCCCTCGGCATCGAGACACGCGAGGTGGACCTGCTCGACCTGGACGCCGTGCGCGCCGCCGTGGACGAGAACACCTGCTGCCTCTTCCTCGAGATTATCACCAACCCACAGCTGGAGGTGGCCGACGTGCGCGCCCTCTCCGAGATACTGCGCGAGCACAACGTGCCGCTCATCGCCGACACCACGCTCATCCCCTTCACCGAGTTTGACGCCAAGGAGATAGGCATCGACGTGCAGGTGGTCAGCAGCACTAAATACATCAGCGGCGGTGCCACGTCGCTGGGCGGTCTCGTCATAGAGTACGGCCGCTTCCCGAAGGTCAACGCACGCATACGCTTCGAGCTGCTCTTCAACCTCGGAGCCTACATGACCCCACACGCCGCCTACATGCAGACACTCGGTCTGGAGTCGCTCGACGCCCGCTACCGCGTACAGTCCGCCAACGCCCTCGAACTCGCCACACGCCTGCAGAGCGTACCCGAGATAAAGCGCGTCAACTACGTCGGCCTCCCCGACAACCCCTTCTACGAGCGCGCCCAGAGCCTCTACGGCAAGACGGCAGGAGCCATGATGACCATCGACCTTGAGGACAAGGCAGCCGCCATCCGCTTCATCAACCGTCTGAAGGTGATACACCGCGCCTCCAACCTCTTCGACAACAAGTCGCTCGCCATCCACCCGGCGTCCACCATCTTCGGACCGTTCTCCGGCAGCCAGCGACGCGCCATGGATGTCTACGACACCACCATACGCCTCTCCATCGGACTCGAAGCCGTCGACGACCTCTATGAGGACATCGTACAGGCAGCGAAGGCAGACGAATAAACCGACACTCCCATACAGAAATCGCCCTTATTTGACCGCGGGACCACATTCCGCAGCCAAATAAGGGCGATTTTTCGATAAAAAGCAGTACCTTTGCCACATTACCACTTAAACACCTAAGCAAATGAAGAAGATTGTCACTATGTTTTTAGCCCTCTGCGCCTTCTGCGGCGCAGCCAGCGCACAGCCGGAACGTCCGCGCCTTGTCGTGGGACTCGTGGTAGACCAGATGCGGTGGGACTACCTCTACCGCTACTACGCACGCTACGGCGAGGGCGGCTTCAAGCGACTGCTCAGCGAGGGCTACTCCTGCGCCAGCACGACCATACCGTACATCCCCTCCGTCACCTCCATCGGTCACAGCTGCATCTATACAGGCTCAGTCCCTTCCATCAGCGGCATTGCCGGCAACAACTTCATGGAGAACGGCAAGACGGTCTACTGCACCGACGACCCCACCGTCACCCCCGTCGGCACGGACAACAGCAAGTGCCGGATGTCGCCGCGCAACATGTGGACCACCACCATCGGCGACGAACTGCGCCTCGCCACCAACAACCGCTCCAAAGTCATCGGCGTGGCACTGAAAGAACGCGCCTCCATACTCCCTGCCGGCCACCACGCCAACGGCGCCTACTGGTTTGACGACAAGACAGGCACGTTCGTCACCAGCACGTACTACATGGACCAGCTGCCCGACTGGCTCGTACAGTTCAACCTGCAGAACATTGCCGCCAAGTACCTCTCCCAGAAATGGAACACACTCTATCCCATCGACACCTACACCGAGAGCACCGCTGACGAGACGGCATACGAGTATGGCATCGCCAAAGGCGAGAAAGCCGTACTGCCGCTCGACCTCCCGCGGCTCTACAAAAAGAACGGCTACAAGATACTGCGCAACACACCGTTCGGCAACAACATCACGTTCGATGCCGCAAAGGCAGCTATCGAGGGCGAGAAACTGGGACAGGGCACGGCGACGGACATGATCACCGTCAGCTGCTCCAGCACGGACGCCATGGCGCACCAACTGGGCATCAATGCCGTGGAGATGGAGGACTGCTACCTGCGTCTGGACCAGTCCATTGCCGACTTCCTCTCCTTTCTCGACCAGAAAGTGGGCAAGGGCAACTACCTGCTCTTCCTCTGCGCCGACCATGGCGGACCGAACAACGCCACGTTCCTGCAGGACCAGCACATACCAGCCGGCACGTGGAGTGCAAGATCTGCCGTCAGGGCTGTCAACGAGGCATTGGCAGCGAAATACCCCTCAGCATCCCAGTTAGTCAGGAAGGTCATGAACAACCAGGTGTTCCTCGACATAGCCCAGATAGACTCCCTCTCCCTCGACTACGCAGCCGTCAAACAGACCGTCGTCGACGTGCTCCAACGCGACAAGGACGTGCTCTACGCCTTCGACATGGAGAAGGCATCCGTCGCCAGCGTCCCCGACGAAGTGAAGTACCGTGCCATCAACGGCTACAACCGCGAGCGCAGCGGCGGCGTGCAGATAGTTCTCAAGCCCGGCTACTCCGACAACGGCGGTACGCGCGGCAACACCCACTCCGCCTGGAACCCGTACGACACGCACATCCCCCTCGTCTTCATGGGATGGCACATCCCCCACGGCGAGACGACCACCCCCTGCAAGATGACAGACATCGCCCCCACCGTCTGCGCCCTCCTGCACGTCCAGGCTCCCAACGGCTGCATCGGCAAACCGATAACGTTCGACAACAAATAAGTCCTAAAAAATTCGCAAAGGTAGGCATCTTGCGAAAAAAAAGAAAAAATAGAAAAAGTCTCAAAGTATCATTCGCCGACCGCATAAAACTTTGCAACGACTTGACTGCCTGCAACATAAGCACGGCAACACTTCACAGTTTCAGGTCGAGAAGTATCATAAAAGTATCATAAAAGTATCATAAAAGTATCATCGAAGTATCATTAAAGTATCATCAAAGCATCATCTTAGATGCCAGTCTATGCCCGCGGCTCGGGCACGCATTCCCCACGGCGCAGGCACGCGTTCCCCGCGGCGCGGGCACACGATGCCCACGGCGTGGGCATGACTCACCATCAATAAGCACCTACTGTTCAGCCACATGGAGTACCGCAAAAGCTCAAAGATGATACTTTGAGACTTTTTCTGAAAAAAAACATTCTGCATCCGTTTGTAGTCACATTGGTAATAATGAAGGAATGGCTGTTAGCGCTTCACTACCTTGACGGTACGTCCGTCGCGCAGGCTTACTATGTTCACTCCTGACTTCTGCGACTGAAGGCGCTGGCCTGAGATGGAGTAGATGGCTTCTGTTTCGCCTGAGGCTACAGTTGAGGAAGCCGTTTCGTTGATGCCCGTTGTTTTGTCTGTGACGGAGAATGTCACTGCCACTGGGTCGTGGTCGCTTAGCTTCGGGGTCTTGTCCACGTCGTATTTGACAGGTGTGATTTGTTTTCCGCTCTTCGGGTTGATAAAGAACACTTTGTCCCAGATGTCCTCCCCCGCATTGTCCATGTAAGTCCGTACGTCGGTGATGGTCTTCTCGCCCTGGCTGTTGATGGCGTCAATGAGCAGTCCGTTCACGTCGTCGTACTGATAGTGGCAGTTGGTGTCTCCCATCAGGATGATGGGTCTGCCGTTGTGGTTGGCATTGATGGCATCTGCTATTTGCTTCAGTTGTATGCGGCGTACGCGTATGTCTTCTGCGTCAGACAGGTTAACGCTGGCATCCATGTGGGTGATGTACATATCTATCACGGTGCCGCTCTGCAGCGTTACCTTGTAGTAGCGGAAGCCCTTGGTGACGAGCGAGTCGTTCTCGTGGTCGAGTATCCCGTAGGCATTCGTGAAGGACGTTATTTTCTCGTCCTCTACCTTTATTCTTTCCTTCTTCCATAGCAGGTTCAGTCCGTCCATTTCGAGTGGGATTTTTGGTATCGACTCTGAGACGTCGATAGGACCTTGCCAAGTGGCGCATTCATACGTGGCTGCCATATTTTGCATAAGCTCAGTGTGGTATTGGAAGTCCTCGTTCACCCCGATGATGTCGTAGTTCTTGCCGGCGAGGTATTCGCTGATTTTCACGGTGCCTCCTGCGCCGGTGCCTGATGGTTTGATGGGGAGTTCAAATCCGAGTACGTTCAGATGTGTGGGCAGACCGTCAATGTTGTAAGTGCAGACGGTGAACGTCTCTTCTGCATGGGCAGCCAGCAGCGTGAAGCATAAAGTCAGAATGGAGATAGTCTTTTTCATTTTGCACGGATTTTTTTACGAATCATTAGTTCGTTATTTGAGTGTATTAATCTGCTGCAGGGTGTTCATCACGACTTTCATCAGTGGTTTCACGGTGGTTGTGTCCAGTGCCTCATCGATGGTATGTGCACCCTTTATGGTCGGACCCATAGCCGCTGTGTTGATGCCTGGTTTCTTTTTGACGAAGTATGCGCACTCCAGACCACCCATGGCTTTTGCTTTGTATGCTTTGTTATCCACCGCCTGGTAGTTCTTGAACACTAACCCGATGAACGGGTCGTTTGCCTCGGTGTCCCACGCAGGTATAAGAATCTCGTTGCCCAGTTCCATACTGAGTGTAGATGCAAGTTGGGAGAATCTTGTCTTCTCGCTGTTGATCCATTCTTCTTTGAAGGAACGGATGGAACTGCTGATGGACAACTCTCCGCGAGACAGTTTCACGAGACCGATGTTCCCTGACTTGATGACGAGACCGTCGGTTCCTTCACGCTCTACTACGCCCTGTTCTACATCCTCGAAATACTTGTTGAGGTCGGTCAGCAATTCTTCTGCGCTGACGGTGGCTGCATTGGTGGATGGAGCGTCTGCTATGCTGCAGGTGCTCGCAATAGCCGTCTCGTCAGTAAACTCTTTCTTGAAGTTCTCTAGAATATTTTCTATCTCGCTTTTGCAGTTCTCAGCCTTGTCGGCATCGACTGCGAACTGCAGGGTCAACACATTGGCAATGGCGTTAATGGCGGTTCCACAGTCGATGTCCATCAGCTTTCCTCCGTTGGATGTGATGACATCCTTTGTCACCTTTGCCAATATCGTGGCGGCACTTAGCCTCTTCTCTCCGATGGTCGCACCGCTATGTCCGCCGAGCAGCCCTGTCACGTTGAGGGTTACAATCTTTCCAGATGGATTGCTCAGTTCGTATTTCTTGCTGGAAGTCCAGACGTAAGCTCCCTGACAGCCTGTGGTCACCTTAGGGTAATCCTCGTCGTCGAAACTGATGAGGTAGTCGGCATCCAGCACCTGGGGGTCAAGGAACATCACGCCATACATACCACAGTCTTCGTTGGTGGTGAAGAGCAGTCTCAGCGGACCGTGCGCTACGTTCGTCTTGGCGATGGCAAGTGCCATGCCCACGCCGATGCCGTCATCAGCGCCCAGGTTGATATTCTTGCCTTTCAGGTCATTGCCGTCATAATAAGGCTCGCCGACCTCAGTGGTAGGGTCGTGTGTCTCGCCGCTTTTCCAGGCGCACACCATATCCTGGTGGGCCTGCAGGATAACCTTTGGCATGGATTCCATCTCCTTGGTGTTGGCGGGCAAGTCTATCCACACGTTGAGGGAATCGTCTATGCCATATTCCAGCTTATGTTCTTTCGCCCAGTTGGTAAGATAGGCGCTGCATCTCTCCATGCGGAAGCTGGAGCGCGGCATCTTGGCAAAGGCCAAGAATTCCTCGATGGACGACTTTGCCAGCACATCGCAGATGCTGTCGGAGATTTCTGTCACCACGGTTTCCTGCGGCAGGTTGTTTGTTGGAGTATCATTGTCACTGGCACATGAGGCCAGCATCATGGCGGCTACAGCCAAAGCTGCTCCTCCCACCCATTTGTTCTTGTACTTCATTTTGTATCCTTCCATCATAATTTGTCGTTTTATAAATCTGATGCAAAGTTACACAAAATAACGGAATGTTTCAAATTTGTGGGGACGTTAATTCTTGCTTAGGTAAGCGGCAATGCCGAACAGACGCTAATTGACCGTTAATTATTCATTAATTTTTATTAGTCAGTCAAATTGGAGACATACTTAAAATTAATGATCAATTAACGGTCAATTAACGGCTATTAATGTTTAAAACTTAGTTCAGGTTGAATATCTTGAAGATGTTGTAGGAGATGTCTTTGTCGTAGACATCCTCGCCCTCAAGCTCCTTTGTAGCCTTGACAACGCGGATGGTCACGGGCAGTACGATGATTTCGTAAACCGTCTTCAGTATTACCTGCCAGAGCATCAGCCAGGGCAACTCTGAGGTGGGCACTATGCCGCCCAGAGCCAGGGGGAAGAAGATGACACTGTCGCAGGTCTCGCCTACCACGGTGCTGAGAATGGCACGGGCTGAGAAGTGCTTGCCGCCGTCGCGCACCTTCATCACGCTCATCACGTAGGCGTTGGCAAAGGAGCCGATGATGAATGCCACGAAAGAAGCTCCGGCGATGCGCGGCGCAAGACCGAAGATGGCGTGGAATCCGGCATCGTTTGTCCAGTAGGGCGCACCGGGGATGGCATCGCAGATGGCACCCAAGGCAACGAAGAAGAAGTTCATGGCAAAGCCCAGCCATATCAACAGGCGGGCCTTGTTGTAGCCCCATACTTCGCATACCACATCGTTGATGATGTAGCTGACGGGGAAGACGATGAGTCCACCGGTCAAAGAGAATGAGCCAAACGCGATTTGCTTTGTTTCGAGAACGTTTGCAGCAATGAGGCAAACGCAGAAGAGTACGCTGTAAAGCATAAACAGCAAACTCAACAGAGGAGTTTTCTTTTCCATTATTCTTGTTTTTTACGAGGTTAAGCAAGCACTCGGGACTAAGGAACATTTACTTTTCCCACCCTAGTCCGTAGGGCAACCGTATAGTGGTTGCAGACTTTCCGTGTGTGTAGCGCGCGCCGTGCAACCGCTTAGTGGTTGCACACCTTTGTGATGTCCACCGTGAAGTCGTCTTCGCCAGTAGCAGGCATGAACTTTCCGCGGGCTTCGAGGAAATCCACCAGTTCTGCGGCGGTCATACCCTCTGCCGAGCAGGTGTAGAACTGTTCGTCAGCGCCGAAACGCTCGACGATAGCGTCGATGAGCTGCTGTTTTGTAGCGTAGCTGTTGCCCTCCATCATGTGGAGCACTTCATGTCCGTGTGTCATAACTCTATATATTATATAAGGTGTGAAGCCCCAAAGAAGGAGCCTTTTACGGTTTGCGGGTGCAAAGGTAATGAAAAAAACTGAGACACGGAAACGTTATGGGCAGAAAAATGTCACAGGGACGAAGGAGGAGTCACATAAGTATGTGATACGATTCCCACTATGGGGCTATTTGCCACGTGGCAAAACTGCCGTACCTTTGCACTCGGAATTAAACAAATAAAGACACAGATTCATGAGCACAAAGATTACACACTTGAAAGAATTGGAGTCGGAGGCCATCTACGTCATTCGCGAAGTGGCAGCCCAGTTTGAACGTCCTGTACTGCTCTTCTCGGGCGGCAAAGACTCTATCGTCATGGCACACCTTGCATACAAGGCTTTCTACCCGGCACCAATTCCGTTCCCCTTCCTGCATATTGACACCGGCCACAACTTCACGGAGACCATCGAGTTTCGCGACGAACTCGTAAAGCGCCTCGGCGTAAAGCTCATCGTGGGCAGCGTGCAGAAGAGTATCGACGATGGACGCGTGGTAGAGGAAAAGGGTTACAACGCCTCACGCAACAAGCTGCAGACGGTGACCCTGCTCGACACGCTGGAGGAATACAAGTGTGACGCTGCCCTCGGCGGTGCACGACGCGACGAAGAGAAGGCACGCGCCAAGGAACGCTTCTTCAGCCACCGCGACGAGTTCGGACAGTGGGACCCGAAGAACCAGCGTCCTGAGCTCTGGAACATCTTCAACGGCAAGAAGAACATGGGCGAGCACTTCCGCGTGTTCCCTATCTCCAACTGGACCGAGATGGACGTATGGCAGTATATCCTGCAGGAGAACATCCCGTTGCCTTCGCTGTACTACACCCACGAGCGCGAGGTGTTCCAGCGCGACGGCATGTGGCTGGCACACTATCCGTTCATGCAGCTCAAACCGGACGAGAAGGTGGAGGTAAAACGAGTACGCTGCCGCACCATCGGCGACATCACCTGCACGGGACTGACACTCTCCACGGCAGACACCATAGAGGACATCATCGACGAGATAGCCTCCTCACGTGTGACAGAACGCGGCGGACGTGCCGACGACAAACGCTCGGAGGCCGCCATGGAGGACCGCAAGAAGGCAGGTTACTTCTGATTGACAACAACCGCGCACGGTACTTCAGTCTTTATAAATACACAACATTCATTCCTCACCACATTATCGACTACAACACACTATGAGCAATATAAATACAGGCAAAGGATATCTTGACATGGAGTTGCTGCGCTTCACCACCGCAGGCAGCGTGGACGACGGCAAGTCGACACTCATCGGCCGACTGCTGTACGACTCAAAATCTATCTTCGAGGACCAACTCGAGGCCGTGGAGGCCGCTTCCGAGCGTCTGGGCAATGCGGAGGTCAACCTGGCGCTGCTCACCGACGGTCTGCGTGCAGAGCGCGAACAGGGCATCACCATCGACGTGGCTTACCGCTACTTCGCCACTCCTAAGCGCAAGTTTATCATCGCCGACACTCCGGGACACATCGAGTACACCCGCAACATGGTGACAGGCGCCAGCACCGCCGACGCTGCCATCATCCTCGTCGACGCACGCAACGGCATCATCGAGCAGACAAAGCGCCACTCGTACATCGCTTCGCTGCTGAACATCGACTACGTCATCGTGGCCATCAACAAGATGGACCTCGTGGACTTCTCCGAAGAGGTGTACAACCGCATCAAGGACGAATACGCACACGTAGCAGAGCTGCTCGGGCTGAAGCACGTCTACTTCATACCCATCTCGGCTCTCAAGGGCGACAACGTAGTGAACCCTTCAGAGAACACTCCTTGGTATCAGGGCGAGACGCTGCTCCACCTCTTGGAGCAGGTGCCGCTGAAGGAGGGCATCGAGCTGCAGCGGTTCCGCTTCCCCGTACAGTACGTGGTGCGCCCACAGACTGCCGAGTGGCCTGACTACCGCGCCTATGCAGGACGCATAGCAAGCGGCACCATCAAGGTGGGCGACAAGGTGACCGTACTGCCGTCGTACACCGAGTCGACAGTCAGCCGCATCGACGAGGGCACTACACAGCTCGAGGAGGCACAGGCTCCGCAGAGCGTGAGCATCTCGCTGGCAGACGACGTGGACGTAAGCCGCGGCTGCCAGATTGTAAAGAGCGACGAACTGCCAAAGGTAGGACAGCAGGTGGAACTGCTCGTATGCTGGCTCAACCACCGTCCGCTACAGCTGCGCCAGAAGTATGTCATCCGCCACGGAGCTGACGAGGTGCAGGGCTTCGTCACCGCTGTGGACTACAAGGTGAACATCAACACCCTGGAGAACATCACCGACGACCCGAAGGTGAACATGAACGACATCGCAAAGGTGACACTCAAGGTGTCAAAACCGCTGGCGTACGACCTCTACAAGGACAACCGCACCACCGGTTCGCTCATCTTCATCGCCGAAGGCACCAACGAGACAGTAGGCGCTGGCATGATTATTGAATAAGGAACGTACCGAACACACGTCTAAGGAACAAAACATGAATGAACTTGCACAACAGCTCAACGAGCAATTCAAGGACAGCACGCCAGAGGAAATCCTGGCGTACTTCCTCCCCAAATACGGTCAGCGCATAGCTCTCGCCTCCAGCCTCGGACTGGAGGACCAGGTGCTCACCGCCATGATGGCGAAGACAAAGGCAGACGCACGCATCTTTACCATCGACACCGGACGACTCTTCCCAGAGTGCTACCAGCTCATCGACCGTACGGAGGACAAATACGACATACGCCTGGAGGTGTTCTCGCCAGACCACACCGGAGTAGAGAAATACGTGAAGGAGAACGGTGTCAACGCCTTCTACCAGAGCATAGAACTGCGAAAGGCCTGCTGCCACTGCAGAAAACTCGAGCCACTAAAGCGTGCCCTCTCTACACTGGACGTATGGATATGCGGACTGCGCGCCTCGCAGGCTGTCACACGCAAGGGAATACACGTGGTGGAGTGGGACGAGAACAATGGACTGCTCAAGGTCAACCCGCTCGCAAAATGGTCGGAAGAGGACGTGTGGAACTACATCAAGGCCAACCGCGTCCCGTACAACAAGCTGCACGACCAGGGATTCCCCTCCATCGGTTGCCAACCGTGCACCAGAGCCATTGAGCCGGGTGAGGACATACGTGCCGGACGATGGTGGTGGGAGGACCCCGAACACAAGGAGTGCGGACTGCACAAAAGATAGTAAGTAGGTATTCAAAATTATTTATATATAAAGTAGGATTGTCATCATATTTATTGTGAACACCTACTTAATAACAAGACAAGCAACATGAAGATAACAGACGACAACTATAAGGAACTCTTCGAACAGGACAAACTCGTGGTCATTGACTTCTGGGCCACATGGTGCGGACCGTGCAAACGCCTGGCACCCATCTTCGAGAGTCTCGAAGGGGAATATGAGGGCAAGGCCATCATAGGAAAATACAACGCCGAGAACAACGAGGAACTGCTCGAACGCTTCACCGTACGCAACGTCCCCACCATACTTCTGGTCAAGAACGGCGAGGAAGTGGGACGACTCGCAGGAGCCGTCAACGCGGCAAAGATAAAAGAGGAAATAGACAAGCATCTGTAAAGCAAAAGCCAAAGACATTATGTACAAGATTCCAGCAAACTTAACACAAGACATAGAGAAATTCGGAACGCTCGCACGTGGCTATCAGGACGACAAGATAAGCACCACGGAGTTCAAGGCTTTCCGTGTGCCGATGGGCGTCTACGAACAGCGAAAGAACGAGGTGTACATGGCACGCATACGCGCTACGGGCGGCGTGGTGACACCGCACCAGTTGCTCGACATCATCGACATTGCCACACGCAACGGCTCAAACCTGCTGCACATCACCACACGCGGAGAGATACAGATTCTCAACCTCAAGCTGGACAATGTGCAGAATGTGCTCACAGAACTGCAGAAGGCGGAACTGGCCACAAAGGGCGGCGGCGGCAACACGATACGCAACATCATCGTGAGCGAGTTCTCCGGCATCGACCCGGACGAGGCTTTCGACGCTACGCCATACGCCAACGCGCTGACTACGGAGATGGTGGCAGAGGCTGACTCATACCTCATGCCGCGCAAGATGAAGATTGCCTTCTCCAGCAATCCTGCTTTCATCGACTACGCCGGAGTGAACGACATCGGCCTCATCTCGCAGATACGCGACGGCAAGCGCGGCTTCAAGGTGTACCTCGGCGGCGGTGCCGGCAGCAAGCCTACCGTGGGATGGCTCTACAAGGAGTTCATGCCCGTGGAGGACCTCTACGCCCTCGTCAAGTCCATGAAGACCTTCTTCATGGCAAACGGCAACCGCAAGGACAAGTACAAGGCACGCATACGCTTCATCTTCTACAAACTCGGCAAGGAGGAGACGTTCCGACTCATCGACAAGTATTTCGAGGAGGAAAAGGCAAAAGGCTCCAAGGTGCTCGACGTGGACACCACTCCCGTGGACGACAAGTCAAAGGCAACGACCATACTGCCGTTCGTATGGGGCAACATACACCTCGACGACAAGAACAAGGTGGAGGCCCTTAAGACGCTGCTCAGCAAGGTGGCCGAGTTCGGCGAACACACCGTACGCTTCACGCCGAAGCAGAACATCCGTCTGCGCAACATCCCGCAGGACCAGCTCGCCGAAGTGAAGAAACTGATAGCTGCATACACGCCGGACGCCACTCTGCCTGCCGTGCTCAACAATATCGTTTCCTGCACGGGAGCGGACACCTGCCGACTCGGCATCTGCCTCTCCAAGGGACTGGCAAACGCCGTGTACAGTGCACTGAAGAACAGCGGTCTCGACCTGGAGCTGCTCGACGATGCCCGCATAAATATCTCCGGTTGCCCCAACCTCTGTGGACAGCCTCTGTGGACTGACCTAGGTTTCGTAGGCAAGGTGCTGCATACTGACCACGTCTATCCGGCTTACCAGATATACGTAGGAGCCAACTACGAGGACGAGCCAAAGCTGGCCGAGAGCGTCGGCACGGTAAATGCGCACGACATACCTAAGTTTGTCGTTGACCTGGCGGCACGCTTCGCCGAGTACGCCGAACTGGCAGAGGTGTTCGACCGCAAACTCTCCTTCGGCAAGTGGCTGCGCAGCAAGGCAGGACGCAAGGCTGCCGAGGCTCTCGTGGAGAAGTATGCTCACGTACCACTCTTCTCCGAGGACAAGAACTACTACTTCGACTGGGGCAGCGACGACGTGTTCAACGTGACCAAGCGCGGCAAACCGGAGTGCTCTGCCGGACTCTTCGACATGATAACTGTCGACAAGGACAGCATCGCCGAGGCCCGCGACAAGGACACATACGCCGTCATCTTCCACGCAGCACGCATGCTGCTCGTCACACGCGGACTGGACCCGCAGGATGCCGCCGGGGTGTTCGATGCCTTCACGGAGCATTTCATCAAGACGGGCTACGTGGATGCCTCATACACCGAGCTGATAAACGCCGCAAAGGCAAACGGCGAGGGCGGCACATACGACAATGCCAAGGCAAATGCCCTCGCGGACGCTGTCATTGCTCTATACGAGAGCATGGACGAGTCGCTGCAGTTCAAGAAGGCCGCACCGTCCGATGCTGCCGCCCAGACTGCCGCAGCAGAAACGGCAGACAAGGAAGAGGCTACTGCCAATGCGGCTTCTGCCAAGGCTGACGAACCTGCTACAGAGGCAACAGAAGCTCCTGCCGAGACAACAGCGACAAGTGCTGAGACAACGGAGGCTCCTGCCGTCAACGAAGAAGTAGTCCCGGTCCGTTTCAAAGACCTGCGAGGTGTGCTCTGCCCGATGAACTTCGTACGTACAAAGCTGGAGCTGGCATCCTTGCAGTCCGGCGACGTACTGGAGATACTGCTCGACGACGGCAAGCCTATCGAGAATGTCCCGGGGTCGGTACGCCTGGAGGGACACACCGTCCTCTCCGAGACACAGCACACCGAGGGATACTGGCAAGTGCTCATACGAAAGAAATAAGGTTACAAAAACGCCAGAAATTGTAATCTTCCTACATAATTACGGTAAAACGTCCTATATCACCTCTTAGTCTAAGAGTGATATAGGACGTTTGCCATTGTCAAGGGTATAATACTACCCTTTATTCAGGTTAAGTAGGTGTTCACAATTATTTTTATATTTATTGTACTCTATTTTGATGCAGATGTTTTCATTGTTTGA
>CAVCKM010000082.1:0-11479 GCA_963602765.1 Alistipes putredinis
ATCATAAAAGTATCATAAAAGTATCATAAAAGTATCATAAAAGTATCATCAAAGTATCATAAAAGTATCATCAAAGTATCATCAAGGTGTCATCAAGGTGTCATTAGAATCTGTTTTGTCCACCCACATGGTAGCCCCTCGATGCCCGCGCCGTGGGCACTCGATGCCCAAGCCGTGGGGACTCGATGCTCACGGCGCGGGGACAGGATGCCCACGCCGCGGGCATCGAGGCGGTATAAAATAAGGGGAGAGATGAGACTTTTATGAGACTTTTATGAGACTTTTATGATACTTTTTATCGAAAGTATCGAAAGCAGCCTTTTGTTATAATACTGCAAATCAACCGAATACAATATGCTGGAAAGTTATGAATGATACTTTGAGACTTTTTTCGCTAAAAAACTTTTTTGTAACTATTCAAGTAGCTACCAGGAACTGTCCGTTAAATATCCATAATTATAAATGGTGTTATTATAAGACTATTTATATTTTTTTGTAACCTTGCAGTCTAACAGTAACAAGTAAAAGCGCATGGAGATACCTTTCATATATGGCAGGCTCGCAGAAAAAGAGAGCTTTATAGTAGGGTGTCCAATTTGATGTATCCATTTCTTAACCCAACTTCTACCATCTAATTTTGTCCTACAGATAAAACAACATTATGATTATGATACAAAAAGAAGTCATTAGGGAGATACTTTATGAACATGATACGTTACATAAAGACTCCGTTACTCTGAATAGAAACGACTGTCAACTGTCCCGGATTCTGTCCTTACTGCGTCAACAGAGCTAGCAGGGGGATACTGATGACGGAGAGCAGGGTGGACCAGAAGGTGCCCTGCGACATTGCTGTCTCGTCCTTGCCATAGCGCAGGCAGAACATGGTGCCGAAGCTGGCTACTGGCATGGCGATGAGAATCATATTGATGGAGTTCAGACGATGGTCCACGCCGCAGAGGCTGAAGAGCCAGAATATGAGCATGGGCAGACCGAACAGCTTCAAGGCGCACATGATAAAGGTATGGGGCGTGCCGAGCATCTTCTTAAGAGGTATGTCGGCGATGGACGAACCGATGATGAGCAGCGAGGCGGGGACGGTCATGTTGCCCACGAGACTGACGGGCTGCGCTATGAATTTCGGGGCGTGCCAGCCGAGGCATACTATGATGACGGCGATGTAGGTGGCTATCATGGCTGGAGAGCGGAAGAGCTTCCAGTCCATGCCGCCCTTCATGCTCTCGCCCGTAACGAACATCACACCGAAGATGAAGATGGTCAGGGTGTTGAAGACGTTGAGGATGCAGGCGTAGAAGACGGCGTCGCTACCGAAGATGCTCGCCACGATGGGGTAGCCGATGAAGCCTACGTTGCTGTACGTCAGCATGAAACTGTACATACCGCGCAGTTCGGGCTTCACGCCCATCAGCCGCGGCAGGATGTAGGCGAGGATGATGAGGATGGCGTACGTGGCGGCACTGATGAGCAGCAGCATGGGGATGTGGCTGCGGTCGGGCATACGGTCGCCCATGGTGGAGGCCAGGACGAGGGCGGGGCACGTCACCTGAATGACGAAGACGGAGAGGGAGCGGTCGAAGTCACCGCCCATGAGGTGTGTTTTGCGTGAGACAAACCCTACAATCACTACGATGAAGAGGGCCGCCATGAGAGTTACGACAACTTGGATGTCCATTCTTGTGTGTTTTTTAGTTTCATTCCGCCCAAGGCGAAGAAAAGAAGTAATCCGAATACAAAGCCAGCTATGGCGTCAACGGCATAGTGGGCGTATATATATACCGTGGAGAGGCACAGAAAACAATATGGTATGGCAAGGACGAGCAGCCAGCGCCACATCTTCAGTCTCACAGCAATGGCCATGACGAGGGTGGAGATTGCCACGTGGCTGGAGGGGAATGCTGCCGTCGGGCGTTCGCCTGCCTGATGGGCCGCCTGCACGAGATGGTGGAACAGACCGCCCGACCAGCCCGGTACGGCGAGGCACTCCTGATGGTCGCGGAAGTAATGCCCCACGTCGGGGAAGGTGCCGTGGGCTATGTTGTCCAGACCGGCGGCGAGGTAGTAGTACTGCGGTCCCGTGACTGGCAGGAAGAGGTACACCACGTAGCAAATGTAGAAGCCGGCAAACACGATGAACGCCGCGCGCTCGAACATGGCAAAGTGTCGGAAGAATATCAGCACCAGCGTTACGATGAAGAACAGGTAATACGAAAAATATCCGGCGCACATCAGTTCCGACACCACGGCAGAGGGGAATGCCTGCGAGAATATCAACGACGGCTGCATGCCGAACATCTGCTGGTCCATGCCGGCGAAGACGTGGTCGAGCGAACCGAACTGCGAGTTTATCGCGTACGTGTCAGGATACCAACTGCCGAGCATCGCCAGCAGATAGCATACGCGCGCCAGCATCATCAGGCGGCAAGGCCACAACAGCCCCACTATCCACAAGCCTATGGTGCCCGCCAGATACTGCAGGCGCAGAAAGAGCAACGAAGAGGCATCGGGTATGTTGGTCCATGTAAAGAGGATGACCACCGCCGTCACGGCAGCGTAGACAAACGTCGCCATCTCTGACGCCAACAGACCGAGACGACCCATACCCAACGGGTTGCCCTTGGCAAAACGGCCGCCTTTTTGCGGCAACGGCTGAAGGTAGTATTTCCAGTCTTTCAGTTTCATGGGTGCAAAGGTACTTATTTTTTGTATAACACGAAAATAATTATTACCTTTGCGCTCAATAAAACCTCTATACAGACGATGGAAATAGCAATACTCATTGTAGCCCTCCTCGCAGGGCTTGCCGCCGGTTTCTATATCGGCAAACTCACTGCGGCAAAAGCCGCCGGAGAAGAAAAGTCACAAATGTCAGCAAAGATGCAGATGCTCACCGCCGACGTGGAGCACCAGAAGACCCTTGCTGCTCAGGCTTTGGAAAGCCAGAAGGAAAAAGCCACACAGGCTTTGGAAAGCCAGAAGGAAGCTGCTGCACAGGCAACGGAGCAGATGCGCCGTCAGCACGCTGCGGAAGTGGCGCTGCTGAAGGAACAGATGGAAAACGAACGTCAGCACGCCGCCACACTGCGCCGCGAGAGCGACCAGCAGTGGCAGGAGAGGCTGGAGGCCATGAAGCAGGAGATGAAGAAGGAGTCGGCCGAGCAGCTGGCACAACGTCAATCCGCCCTGCAGCAGAGCAACCGCACGCAGATGGACGAACTGCTCAAGCCCATCAAGGAGCAGTTTGCCGACTTCAAGAAGTCCGTCGAAGAGAGCAAAACGCAGAATGAGGTGAACAAGAACGACCTGCAGAAGTCCTTCGAGTCCACCATGAAACTCTTCCAACAGGAGCAGCAGCAGACCGTCACCGCCCTGAAGGAGCAGACACAGCGCATCGGTTCCGACGCCGCCAACCTCACTCGCGCCCTCAAGGGCGACAGCAAGCTGCAAGGCGACTGGGGCGAGATGGTACTCGAGACGATACTGGAGAACAGCGGACTGCGCCGCGACGAAGAGTACTTCATACAGGAGAATACGAGGGACGAGAACGGCAACATTTTCCGTCCCGACGTCATAGTGCGCTTCCCCGAGGGCCGCTCCGTCGTCATCGACTCCAAGGTGTCGCTGACGGCATACTCCGATGCCGTAGCGGCAGAGAACGACGAAGACCGCGACCGACTCCTCAAGGCACACACCCTCAGCGTGCGCAAACATATCGACGAGCTCGCCGCCAAGGACTATAGCACCATCGTCAGCGATGCCATCGGCTTCGTGCTCATGTTCATACCTAACGAGACGAGCCTCCTTGCCGCCATGAAGCAGATGCCGGACATCAGCCAGTATGCATACAGCAAGAAGATTATCCTCGTCTCACCAAACACCCTGATGATGGCTCTACAACTCGCTTACAACCTCTGGCAGTACGACCGCCAGTCGAAGAACGTGGAGAACATCGTCACCAATGCCACAGCACTCTATGAGAAAGTAGCTGGCTACGTAGACAACTTCAGCGCCATTGGCACTGCCATCGCCTCCCTGCAGAACAAATACGACACGGCATACAAGCAGCTCTCCACCGGGCCCGGCAACATCCTCCGCCGCATGGAGCAGCTAAAGGACTTCGGCATTACGCCGAAGAAAAAAATAAAGAAGATTGACGAATAAGAACATCTTAATGTTCCGCATTTGAAAAAATGTGGAGACTATATGTAATACGTTTCTTTTCGCAATGTCCGTACCTTTGCACCCGATTAAAAAAAGGTAAAGACATGACGACAAAGAAACGTATTTTTGTATGCATAGGCGTCGCCCTGTGCTCTTTATTCTCGGTAACGTCTTGTAAGGAAAAGAAGCAGGAAGCTACCGAACAACCAAGTTTCAAAACAATGAAGGTGGAGCGCAAGGACCTGACGCTCAACCAATCGTACTCGGCTTCCATTCAGGGTCGCCAGGACATTGACATCCTGCCGCAGGTGTCCGGCAAGATACAGCGTCTCTGCGTCAGCGAGGGCGACAAGGTGGTGAAGGGACAGTTGCTCTTCGTCATCGACCAGGTGCCCTACCGCGCAGCCCTCAACACGGCTCTCGCCAATGCCAACCAGGCCAAGGCGGCTCTCGCCACAGCCCAACTCACTTACGACAACAACAAGGAGCTCTTCGCCCAGAAGGTCGTTTCGGCCTACACGCTGAAGACTTCCGAGAACACCCTCATGACAGCCAAGGCACAGGTGGCACAGACGGAGGCGCAGGTGGTCAACGCCCGCAACGACCTCTCCTACACCGAGGTGCGCAGCCCGGCCAACGGTGTCGTGGGCACACTGCCCTTCCGCGTCGGCTCGCTCGTAAGCCCGACGATGACAACGCCACTCACCTCCGTATCGGACAACTCGGAGATGTACGTCTACTTCTCCATGACCGAGAAACAGCTGCTCAGCCACATACGCCAGTACGGTTCCAAGGACGCTGCTCTGAAGAACATGCCTGAGGTAAGCCTCGAACTGGGCGACCAGACCATGTACAGCCACAAAGGACGAGTGGAGAGCATCAGCGGTGTCATAGACCAGCAGACAGGTGCCGTCAGCCTGCGCGCCAAGTTCCCCAATGCAGAGCGACTGCTCAACAGCGGAGCCTCGGGAAACATCCTCATACCAGTAACGCGCAAGCAGAGCATCATCATACCGCAGGCCGCCACCGTGCAGCAGCAGGACAAACGCATAGTATATAAGGTAGTCAACGGCAAGGCAACGTCGCAGCTCGTCGAAGTGGAGAGCATCAGCGACGGCACGCAGTTCATCGTGACGGGCGGACTGAAGCCCGGCGACATCATCATCGCCGACGGCGCAGGACTGGTTCACGAAGGCGAAGCCGTAGCCTCAGGCAAGTAATCCGGCATTACTAATTCTTAACCCCGAATTAAATGAAAGGCAATATATTCATAAAACGCCCGGTGATGGCCATCTGCATCGCCGTGCTCATAGTGATGGTGGGTGCCATCTCGCTCTTCAATCTGCCAGTGGAGCAGTACCCTGACATCGCGCCGCCTACGGTGAAGGTCAGTGCCACGTACACGGGTGCCGATGCCAACGCCGTGATGAAAAGTGTCATCATGCCGCTGGAGGAGAGTATCAACGGTGTGGAGAACATGATGTACATCACCTCCACCGCCACCAACTCCGGCACGGCGGAGATTGACGTATATTTCGAGCAGGGCACCGACCCGGACATGGCGACGGTCAACGTGCAGAACCGCGTATCGAAGGCGCAGGGCCTGCTGCCGTCGGAGGTGACGAAAATCGGTGTGACGACGCAGAAACAGCAGACCTCGTTCCTGCAAATCAACACCCTCGTCAGCGAGGACGGCAAGTACGACGAGACGTTCCTTGCCAACTATCTTGACATCAGTGTCATCCCGGAGATAAAGCGTATCAACGGCGTAGGCGAGGTGATGGAACTTGGCGATACGTACAGCATACGTATATGGCTCAAGCCAGACCTGATGGCGCAGTACCACCTGCAGCCTTCCGACGTCACCCAGGTGCTCGGCGAGCAGAACATCGAGGCTCCTACCGGTTCGCTCGGTGCCGACAGCAAGAACACGTTCCAGTACACTATGAAGTACCACGGCCGACTGAAGAACATCGGTGAGTTCGAGAACATGGTCATCCGCTCCAACACGGACGGTACGGTGCTCCGCCTCAAGGACATCGCCAAGGTGGAGCTGGGCAAGCAGAGCTACAGCTTTCGCGGAAAGGTGGACCAGCACCCGGGCGTAACGTTCCTCACCTTCCAGGTGGCAGGTGCCAACGCCACGGAGGTGAACGCCAATATCACCGCCAAGCTCAACGAGATGGCCAAGGCGCTGCCTAAGGGCTGTAAGTTCATACAGATGCAAAGCTCCAACGACTTCCTCTTCGCCTCTATCCACAACGTGGTGGAGACACTGGTCATCGCCATCCTGCTCGTCATCATCGTGGTGTACTTCTTCCTGCAGGACTTCAAGAGTACGCTCATCCCATCCATCTCCATCATCGTCAGCCTTGTGGGCACGTTTGCCTGCCTCTCCGTGGCAGGATTCAGTATCAACATCCTGACGCTCTTCGCCCTTGTGCTTGCCATCGGTACGGTGGTGGACGATGCCATCGTCGTCGTGGAGGCAGTGCAGGCAAAGTTTGAGGCCGGCTACAAGTCGCCCTACCTAGCCACCAAGGATGCCATGCACGACATCAGTATGGCGGTCGTCTCCTGTACGCTGGTCTTCATGGCAGTGTTCATCCCGGTATGCTTCATGGGCGGTACGACAGGTATCTTCTATACGCAGTTCGGTGTCACGATGGCCACGTCCGTCGGTCTCTCCATGATATCCGCCCTGACGCTCTGCCCGGCACTCTGCGCCATCATGATGCGCCCCACCGAGGGTGAGCTCTCCACCAAGGGCTTCAACGCCCGTGTCCGCGCCGCCTACAACGCATCGTTCAACGTAGTGTTCGCCAAGTACAAGCGCGGCGTGATGTTCTTCTTCCACCACCGCTGGCTCTGCTGGGGCGGTCTCGTAGCCTCCATAGTGCTACTCGTATACCTCATGTCCACCACCCGCACCGGCTTCGTGCCGCAGGAGGACCAGGGCACCGTCATGGTACAGGTGAGCACCTCGCCGGGCAGCACCCTGGAACAGACCAACAAGGTGCTGGACCGTGCACAGAAGATTCTGGACAGCGTAGAGGAGGTAGACCACTACAGTGCCATCTCCGGCTACGGTATGCTCTCCGGCCAGGGCACGTCATACGGCTCCGTCATCGTCCGCCTCAAACCGTGGGACGAGCGTAAGGGTGCCGAGCACAGCGTGGACAACGTGATGGCTCGCCTCAACAAGGAGTTCGCCAAGATAAAGGAGGCACAGGTGTTCTCATTCCAGACTTCCATGATTCCGGGCTACGGTATGGGCAACTCCATCGAGCTGAACATGCAGGACAAGACCGGCGGCGACCAGAAGGTGTTCTACGGTTACGTGCAGAAGTTCATTGCCGCCCTCAACCAGCGTCCTGAGATAGGCGCCGCCTACACCTCATACAGTATGAGCTTCCCGCAGATAGCCGTCGACGTGGACGCTGCACGGTGCAAGCGTGCCGGCATATCGCCGTCCACCATCCTTGATGCCATGGGTGCCTACTGCGGTGCGTCGTACGTCAGCAACTACAACGAGTTCGGCAAGGTGTACCGCGTACAGATACAGGCTTCGCCCGACTTCCGTCTCGACAAGCACGCCCTCGACAACATGTTCGTGCGCAACGGCGACGAGATGGCTCCCCTTAGCCAGTTTGTGACGCTCCGCGACGAGCTGGGTGCCGAGCAGGCCACACGCTTCAACCTCTACAGCTCCATCAGCGTCAACGTGAGCACCGCCGAGGGCTACTCCTCCGGTGAGGCACAGAAGGCCATCGCCGAGGTGTCCAAGCAGACACTGCCTTCGGGCTACGGCTACGAATACGGCGGCATGGCACGTGAGGAGGCACGAAGCGGTTCCAACACCGCCCTCATCTACTCCATCTGTATCGTACTTATCTACATCATCATGGCGTGCCTCTACGAGAGCTTCCTCATACCGTTCGCCGTCATCTGCTCCATACCGTTCGGCCTCATGGGCAGCTTCCTCTTCGCCCGCTGGTTCGGACTGGAGAACAACATCTACCTCCAGACGGGTATCATCATGCTCATCGGCCTTCTGGCCAAGACGGCAATCCTCATCACGGAGTATGCCGTGGAGCGCCGCCGTATGGGCATGGGCATCATAGCCTCAGCCTACTCTGCAGCACAGGCCCGTCTGCGTCCTATCCTGATGACGGTGCTCTGTATGGTATTCGGCATGCTGCCGCTGATGTTCTCGTCCGGTGCAGGTGCCAACGGTAACAGCTCCCTCGGTACGGGTGTCGTAGGCGGTCTGACGATAGGCTCGCTGGCACTCATCTTCGTAGTGCCGGTCTTCTACGTGGCATTCGAATACCTCCAGGAAAAGGTGCGCAAGCCATACAACGAGGAGGCTGACCTGCAAATACACCAGGAGCTCATCAACAGCATCAAGGAGAAACGCGATGCCGGAAAGGAGTAAACCATTATACAATGAAGCATATGAAGAATCATCTTATCATAGCCACCGCCGCGCTCCTCATGAGCAGTTGCGGACTATATACCAAATACCAACCCGTCACGGACGTGCCGCAGACTCTCTACGGCGACTCCGTGCGGAGCATCCCAGTGGCAGACTACAGCACCACGGACAGCACGGGACTGGGCAGCCTCGACTGGCACGCAGTCTTCACCGACTCCCGCCTGCAGGCTCTCATCGAGCAGGGACTCTCCGCCAACACCGACTACCTCACCGCCGCCCTGCGCGTGGACGAGGCTGCCGCAACGCTGAAGGCTGCAAAGCTAGCTTACCTGCCCTCGTTCGCCATTGCACCGACAGGCTCCCTCTCCCACTTCAACGGCGTCAACACGCATACGTACTCCGTGCCGCTCAATATGAGCTGGGAGGTAGACATCTTCGGCAAACTGCGCAACGCCAAGCAGCAGGCAAAGGCCCTCTACGCCAAGAGCAAGGACTACCGTCAGGCGGTACGCACGCGGCTCATCGCCAACATCGCCAACACGTACTACACGCTCGTGATACTGCGTGAGCAACTCGACATCTCCAAGGAGACGGAGACCTCATGGCAGGGCACGCTGAAGGCGGCTCGCGCACTGATGAACATCGGACGCTACGACGAGTCGGCCGTCTCGCAGATGGAGGCCAACGTGCACAGCATACATACCTCCGTCATCGAACTGGAGACGCAAATCTCCCAGACCGAAAACGCCATGTCGCAGTTGCTCGCCGTCACCCCACGCCACTACGAGACCTCCGCATGGGCGGACCTCGCCCTCCCCTCCGACATTTCCGTCGGTGTTCCCCTCCGTCTCCTCGACGGCCGTCCGGACGTGAGGATGGCGCAGCGCAACCTTGAGGCCGCCTTCTATGGCGTCAACCTGGCACGCTCCGCCTTCTACCCGTCACTGACCCTGGGCGGCACCATCGGCTGGACCAACAGCTCTGGAGCACAGCTGGTCAATCCGGGACAGTTCCTCGCCTCAGCCCTCGGCACGCTGACAGCCCCCATCTTCAACCGTGGTCAGAACATGGCACAGCTGAAGATAGCCAAGGCACAGCAGGAGGAAGCACGACTGGCGTTCACGCAGACGCTGCTTGATGCCGGCAAGGAAGTGAATGATGCACTCACAGCCTATCAGGCAGCCAGGGAGAAGTCCGCATCCATCGACGCACAGGTGGCAGCACTGGAGAATGCCCTGCGCAGTACTACCCTGCTCATGGAGCACGGCAACAACACCTACCTTGAGGTGCTCACTGCCCAGCAGACCCTCCTCAGCGCACGCCTCAGCCGCACCTCGAACAACCTTGCCCTCATGCAGCAGGTTGTGAACCTCTACCAGGCTCTGGGTGGAGGAGAAGAGCCAGCGGTTTCTCAAGGCACACAAAGTAACACGAGTTTAACAAACTAAACAACACAATAAAAAAAGACGTTGTCGTCTAACTTTTTCATCAGTTACATCTCTTGTAAAACACAACGGGCAGCCTGCGAAGTGATTCGCGGGCTGCCTTTTTAAGTAGGTATTCAAAATTATTTCGTCGCCTAATTTCCGCTGCAGCGGAAATCGGTGGGTGGGATGCCGGTGAGCTTCTTGAAGTAACGGGAGAAGAAGGACTGGTCGGGGAAGTGTAGCTTTATGGCTATGGTCTGCAGAGGCTCGTCGGTGGTACGGAGGAGTATCTTGATGGTCTGCAGGCAATGGCTGTCTATAAAGTCCTTTGCCGTACGGCCGGTTTGGTTGCGCACGACGGTGGAGAGGTATCGCGTAGTGATGCAGAGGCGGTCGGCGTAGAAGGGAAGGTCGCGCTCCGTAGCAGCGTGCTCGTGGACCAGCATGAGGAACTTCATGAATAGTCCCTCCTGGCTGCTGATGTTTTTCGTGGTACGGCGCGAGAATGTTTCCTTTGTGCGGTCGTAGAGGGCGAGGTAGAAGTTCTGCGTCAGGTTGCGCACTATCTGCATCTGGTGATCGCCGGGGCAGTGGTCCATGACGTGGCGTATGGCCTGTATCTGATGGTTGACGAACGTGGCCTCTTCCTCGCCGATGTTGCCGACGGGGTATTCTTTGAGGAAGAAGACGAAGGTGGGTTCGAAGTGGGTGGTCACCTCGTCATAGACCTTCGGGGTGAACGTCACGTACGAGACGGTGAAGTCCTTGCTCCGCTCCACCTGTATCAGATGGCTGCCGGGGAGGAAGAGCAGCAGGCTGTTACGGGATATATGGTATGATTTGAAGTCCACCTCAATGGTGGCCGTTCCGCTCTTTACGAGTACGAACGCCCCTCGGGTGTGCTTTTCTATTTTGCCCAGTGGTGTTTCGGGCTTCTCATCAGTCGTTACATCAATCTCTTGCATAGGTCTGTAGGCTTTATGTCCGTCTTGTTAGGTGCATGGCCAACGGGATGCCGACGATGCAGCCAATCAGTACGCCGACGGAGTTGGCGAGGAAGTCGAGCCAGTCGCCGGAGCGCACGCCGTTGGTGAGGTATGCCTGTGCCAGTTCCACCAGTCCGCCCATGACGACGGGCAGCAGTACGGCTCCCACGAGGTAGTGGCTCCACTGTATACGTTTGCTGCGACGACCGTATTCGGCACTGATTACGATGACGACAGTGGCGTACATGATGAAGTGTGTCCACTTGTCCATGAAGGCGATGTTATCGAGCGGTGTCTCGGGTATGGGTATCATGCAGACCACCCATATTGCTATTGTAAGGAGGATGGACAGGGGTTGTTTGCGTAGGTATTTCATCAGTTTGCTAAAGAAGTTTATGCACTTTTGCCCTTACAGGGCGGTAGTTGACGACCTAATGTACCCAGGGCGT
>CAVCKM010000083.1:0-2529 GCA_963602765.1 Alistipes putredinis
AAAACCCAGGGCGTTGCCCTGGGCTATGGAGTGGTTGGGCTTTCAGCCCGTACAGATACAAAACCTGCTCAAGTTATTTTTTGAACATTACTAGGTATTCAAAAATCACTTAAATAACTACATTATCACTTAAATAACTACATTATCACTTAAATAACTACATTATCACTTAAATCATCTATGAAGAAACAATTTCTGATGCTCCTTGCGGCAACGCTTATGCCAGCGGCTGCTGTATTCGGTGCAAACTACAAATCGCAGGTGTGGAGTCCGGACAATGGCGACGGCACGTACACCAATCCCGTAATCAATGCCGACTACTCCGACCCTGACGTGTGCGTCGGAAAGAGCGGGGAGGACTTCTACCTTACCGCCTCGTCGTTCAACTGCATACCCGGTCTTCCGATACTCCATTCGAAAGACCTTGTCAATTGGGAGATAGTCAATTACGCCGTCAAGGCATTGCTGCCCCTTGACCGTTACGCCAAGGCCCAGCACGGAAACGGCGTGTGGGCCCCTTGTATCCGCTACAACGAGCACAACGACACCTACTATATATATTGGGGCGACCCCGATCTTGGCGTCTTCGTCGTGACCGCCAAGGACCCCGAGGGCGAATGGAGCGAGCCCAAGTGCATCATCCCCGGCAAGGGCATGATAGACACCTCTCCGCTATGGGACGAGGACGGCAGATGCTACCTCGTGAACGGATGGGCCAACTCGCGTTGCCAGTTCAACTCCGTCCTCACCGTACGCGAGATGAGTGCCGACGGCATGAAGCAGATAGGCGACCCCGTCATCGTCTTTGACGGCAACGGTACGCACGACCGCACCGCCGAAGGTCCCAAGTTCTACAAGCGCGACGGTTACTATTGGATAATGTGTCCGGCAGGCGGCGTGCCCGTAGGCCACCAGTTGGCCATGCGCAGCAAGTCGCCCTTCGGTCCGTACGAGAGCAAGACCGTGCTGGCACAAGGCACTACCGACTGCAACGGCCCTCACCAGGGCGGATGGGTGCACTTGAAGTCGGGCGAAGACTGGTTCCTGCACTTCCAGGACAAGGAGGCCTACGGCCGTGTCGTATGGCTCGAACCCGTCAAGTGGACGGACGGCTGGCCCGTGATGGGCGAGAAGGCCCCCGTGAAGGCATACGGCAAGACGGAGAAGTACGCCGGACAACCCGTGCTCAAATATAAGAAGCCAAACGTGGGCAAAAGCTATCCCATATGCAACCCCGTCGAGAGCGACGAGTTCAACACGCCCGTCCTCGGCAAGCAATGGCAATGGCACGCCAACTACGACCAGACCTTCGGCATGCCGACACCGAACGGCTATATGCGCGTGTTCTGCCACCGTCAGAGTGCCGACTACAAGAACCTGTGGGAAGCCGGCAACCTCCTGTTGCAGAAGACACCGGCCGACAACTTTACCGCTACGACGAAGCTGACCATGACGGCAAAAGCGGAAGGCCAGTACGGCGGCATCATCGTCATGGGTATGGACTATTCGAGCATCGTGCTGCGTAGAGTGGGGGACGAGTTCCAGCTCCAGCAGATAACCTGCAAGAGTGCCGACAAGGGCAAGGCGGAAGATGTCAAGGTGCTTGCCACGTTCAAGCCTACCTCCAAGGACGCCATCGACTACCAGCCGTCCATACATTGCCAGATGTATCTTCGCCTTAACGTGAAGTACCTTGGCGGCAAGAACTCCGATGGCACCAACAAGCACGAGGCGCAAGTGACCTTCGCCTACTCCAAGGACGGCAAGAAGTTCACCCCCTGCGGCGATGCGTTCAAGATGCGCCAAGGCAAGTGGATAGGAGCCAAGGTGGGCATCTGCGCCGCCGAGGAAGCCGGCAAGAAAGTACGCGGATGGGTTGACGTGGACTGGTTCCGCATCGGTAAATAAAGTCAAGAATCGTTCCGCATTGGTAAATAAAGTCAAGAATCAATCTTCCCCAGGCAATGTTCCGCCTGTTCGTATGAGAATCCCCGTTGCATGGCAAAGCGTATGAGCTTCATGCGGATTTCATAGTCGGAAGAACCCTTTACCGAGCGCCGTTTCGTACGGAGAAGAGGCAAGAGCACCTCCTCGTACGAATCGGCGCTCATTTCGTCCAGTATCGGTTCGTACACATCGCGCGGTATGCGCTTTGCCCATAGGGCCTGCTCCACCTTGCGCCGTCCCCAATGGTTGAAGCGCACCTTGTCGTTGACGAAGAACCGGGCGTAGCGCTCCTCGTCGATGAACTTTTCGTCGACGAGACGCGCCAGCACACGCTCCTGCATGGCTTCGTCCACGTCCCAACGTTCCATTTTGCGGCGCATCTCCTCGCGGCAATGCTCGCCGCGTGCGCAAATGCCTGACAATTTTATGAGTATCTGTTCTTCGGTCATTGGCGTTTATGTACTTTTGCCCTTTCAGGGCGGTGGTTGGTTGCTTGGTGTACCCAGGGCGTTGCCCTGGGCTATGTAGTGGTGGGCTTTCAGCCCGTAGTGTTGGTGGGCTTTCAGCCCGTAGTGTTGGTGG
>CAVCKM010000084.1:0-2345 GCA_963602765.1 Alistipes putredinis
CACTCCATAGCCCAGGGCAACGCCCTGGGTTTTTGTTTGTATGTATCCACGCGCCCTGTAAGGGCAAAAGTCTATAGTCTTGGCGCGAAGGGTTTATGTACTTTTGCCCTTACAGGGCGGTGGTCTGTGTCCCGATGTACCCAGGGCGTTGCCCTGGGCTATGGAGTATAGGGCTTTCAGCCCAACATAGCCCAGCCCGTTGCGCTGGGCTATGTAGTGATGGGCTTTGGCTTTCCCTTCGGCCGCCGATTTCCAATTCAGCCCGTTGCTGTTTTTCTCCGCTTTGCCGTCCGGTTGTATGAATACCCTGAGGGCTCATGGGACCAATGTTTTGAGATGGTGTCCCGTTTTCCCTCCGCGGCGGAAAACGTTTTCGTCAGGAAGTCTACCCATAGCGTTTTGCCTATAGGCTTGCCTTCGTTTTTGTAGACCAGGTAGAAGGTGTGGTAGAGGTGTTGGAGGGGGAGTGCTGTTTCGATTTTTCTGTCCTGTATCTTTACGACGTGGTTCTCCACCAGGTAGTCCACGGCCTCCGTCATTTGGTTGAAGTCGGTCGGGGTCATTATCTGTTGTCCTTTGTCCGTCGCTCCGCTCATGAAGGCGATGCGCCTGCGTATGGCGTCCTTCATCTCCGTCTTGTCCCTCGCCGTGAGGACGGGTTTTACGGGGTCTGCGGGCGATAGGGGCGAGTCGAGGGAGGAGGAGATGTAGCGTTGCTGTGCGATGTACTTGCGGATGTACTCGGCGAATCCCTCTTGGACGTTGTCCATCAGAGGGTCTTCCGTGGCTGCGTGTGGCGTTTTCTCCATTGTCTGCTCCAGGAGAGAGTTCACGTGGCGCATCATGCGGTATTCTCCTGAAGCCAGCATGTACAAGGCTGTGACACACACGATGCACGACGTGGCGGTCTCGAGTTCCCATGGGCCATAGCAGCGCCCCGTGTCGTTGGCTTCGTCGCGCAGCTGGCAGAAGAGGGTGTCCCAGAGGCTGTCGGCCGTCTCCCCGATGCTGTCGGGGTGCCGTAGCATGTCGTCGAAGACGATGATGCTGTTTGCCCATATTTCCTCTGTCGAGAAGCGCAGCGTTTCCATTGCGCACTCCGTCGGTTTGTATGCTGCGTTTACGGTCTTGAAGAGGACGTTGTTGCGGTAGGTGTCCCTGAGTGTTTGCTTAGCCTTTGTATTCAATAGTCGTTTCATCGCAGTTTGCCACCTCCTTTCTGATGTTGTCGAGAACGCATTGGAGCTGATAGGCCGTCTGTCCGTCGTCGCCGAAGCAGAGTTGTCCGTGCTCAAAATCGCGGATGACCTTGCTGTCTATGTCGTATGAGACGAAGACTGAGCGTTTGACGTCGATGACCATGGAGCTCCAGAAGTGGAAGGAGAGGTCGAACCCGTTTTGTGCGCTTGCGGCGATGATCTGTGCGAAGCCCTCTATGGTATTTTCGTCGACTTGCAGGGGGCATCTCTTTGACCCTTTCCATTCGATGTTGCACGTGAGGGCGTGCGTTGCCTGCGTCAGGCGGTCCAGCATCCCCATCTGTCCTATCAGTTCCTTGTCGGCGTCGATGCCTGCCGTCCTGTCGGGGTTGGGGAATCGCCAGACTATTTTCTTTAGCGCATCCTTGTGCTTGAGTATCCTCTCCAGCACGAGGTCTCTGACGCGTCCCGCCTTGTATTTGCGTCTGATGACAAACTGCAGTCCGTATTCGGAGAGGTAGGTATCGAAGGTCCGCTTGATAATCTTGGCCACCTTTTCTGTGCCTGAGCCGAAGGCGCTGCTCTGCTCGATGGCTATCTGGCAGATGCCCGGTCTGTTGTCGAAGATGACGTAGCAGCCGGGATGCGACTCGAGGGTGGTTTTCTCGTGTCCTTCGTACTGCGTGATGTCCTTCTCGTTGCAGAGCACCAGCGTGAAGATGCCGTCCCTTCCCGTCTTGTCCAGATATTTGAGCGGCAGGTCCTGCCCGCGCTTCTTTGCCACAAAGGTCATGCCGTCATGGAGCAGATTGTTGAAGATGGAGCAAGCCATGTCGATGGTTCTTTCTCCTGTTTTTTTGTAGAAAAGGCTTCTGCCTTGTCCTTCCTGTATTTCGAAACTGTATATAGCGTATGTTGCCATGGGGTACGTGTGTCGGGTTTTAGTGTAGAGTATAGTGTTTTGGATGTTTTTCTTGGGTACATCAAATTGGACAGCCTAGTAATGTTAAAAAATAACTTGAGCAGGTTTTGAACCAGTACGGGCTGAAAGCCCAACCACTCCATAGCCCAGGGCAACGCCCTGGGTTTTTATTTGTATGTATCTACGCGCCCTGTAAGGGCAAAAGTCTATAGCCTTGTGCATGT
>CAVCKM010000085.1:0-12449 GCA_963602765.1 Alistipes putredinis
CGCTAAAGCTATACGCCTTACACGACAAGCGTCTACGCATTTAACGGAAGAACCTGTTATTTTGCATGGGGAGAGACAGAAATGACGACGAAGACATCTTACAATTGGGCTACCTATAAGCATGGTACGAAATCTACAGAGATTACCAAGTACAATTCTACAGACCAAAAGACCGCTCTCGACAAGGACGACGATGCTGCCTACGTCAACTGGAGTACTTTTTGCCGTATGCCCACTATGCAGGAGTTTGTTGAGCTAAACAATACTGACAACTGCACTTGGACATGGACTACTCAAACCAACTCTTCCGGTACGGAGATATCGGGTTACAAAGTAACCAGCAATAAGAACGGGAATTCTATATTTCTTCCTGCAACTGGCAAATATAGTGATAATAGTCTTATCCTACAGGGAGAAAAGGGACGTTATTGGTCCAGGTCGCGTGATTCTAACACCAAAGCCTATCTTGCCTTGATGGACGAAGACGATCACGTCAGCAGCGGCATTGATTCCCGTTACGCCGGTTTCACTGTTCGTCCCGTTGCAGAACCATAAGAGGCAAGGCTGTAACCGAAAAACTCTTCGTTTGTTGTGGGTCGTAGAAGAAAAATGGCTGTTCGTTGAATAAATTTGGGGTGTACGTGTCAAAGTAACCTAAAGGATTAGGTGCGCATTTTGAGGTAAAAAATGTGCACTTATTTGTTGATTCCGTTTATTTTGAGTAATTTTGTGGCGGAATTTTAGTTTACCCATACACAACCCACTAAACAATAGCATTGATATGAGCAACAGAATCAAGGACATTTTCGGTATCGAACAGCCTGTCATCGCAGGCGGTATGGCATGGTGCAGCGGTTGGAGACTGGCTGCCGCAGTGAGCAACGCTGGTGGTCTGGGACTTCTCGGCGCAGGCACTATGACCGTTGACCTCCTCCGCGAGCATATCCACAAGATAAAGGCTGCCACCGACAAACCTTGGGGCATCAATCTGCCGCTCATGTTCCCACAGATAGACGACTGCATCGACATGATCATCGAAGAGGGCTGCAAGATTGTCTTTACCTCGGCCGGCAGTCCGAAGAAGTACACGCAGCGTTTCCATGACGCTGGTATGATAGTGGCTCATGTCGTCTCTTCCTCCAAGTTTGCAAAGAAATGCGAGGAGGCTGGTGTTGACGTTGTTGTGGCAGAGGGTTTCGAGGCTGGCGGCCACAACGGTCGCGAGGAGACCACCACGATGTGTCTCATACCGCAGGTGCGCAAGGCTACGACCCTTCCCCTCATCGCCGCTGGCGGCATAGCGTCCGGTCAGGCTTGTCTGGCTGCGCAGGTGCTCGGCGCAGAGGGCGTGCAGATAGGCACGCTGTTTGCACTGTCTGAGGAGAGTAGTGCAAGCAACGCCTTCAAGGCTCGTTGTACGACGCTCGAAGAGGGCGAGACGATGCTGTGTCTGAAGAAACTTGCACCGACACGTCTCATCAAGAACTCGCTCTATGAGAAGATCGCTGAGGCTGAGGCTGCCGGGGCAAGCAAGGAGGAGCTGCTCACCATACTGGGCGAGAAGGCATCGCGCCGCGGCATATTCTCTGACGAAGAGGGTGACCTCGACAATGGTGAGGCTGAGATTGGCCAGATAGCATCTGCCATCAAGGCGGTAGAGCCTGTCAGCGTCATCATGCAGCGACTGGTGGACGAGTATAACGCCGCGGTCGCAGGGGTAAATTCCTAATTCCTAACTCCTAATTGATAATTGGTTAATAATTGGAAGCAGAACAGACTGAACTCCAACGCTCTACGCTACGCAGTGAGGGCTTGGTGAAGATATATGGCAAACGCACCGTGGTGAACGACGTGTCGTTTGACGTCAAACAAGGCGAGATAGTAGGCTTGCTCGGACCTAACGGTGCGGGCAAGACTACTTCGTTTTATATGACTACGGGTTTGGTGGTGCCAAATGCCGGGCGCGTGTTCATCGACGACACGGAGATAACGAGCATGGCAGTCTACCAGCACGCCCGCAACGGCGTGGGCTACTTGCCGCAGGAGGCGAGCGTCTTCCGCAAGATGAGCGTGGAGGACAATATCCTCTCCGTGCTGCAGATGACGGGCAAGCCGAAGGACTACCAGAAGGCCAAGCTGGAGGAGCTTATCAGCGAGTTCTCCCTGCAAAAGGTGCGCAAGAACCTTGGCGACCGACTCTCCGGTGGTGAGCGACGCCGCACGGAGATAGCACGCTGCCTTGCCATAGAACCAAAGTTCATCATGCTCGACGAGCCTTTCGCTGGTGTCGACCCTATCGCAGTGGAGGAGATACAGAACGTGGTGTGGCACCTGAAGCACCGAAATATCGGCATCCTCATCACTGACCATAACGTGCACGAGACTCTCAACATCACCGACCGCGCATACCTCCTCTTCGAAGGACGCATACTCTTCCACGGTACGCCGGACGAACTGGCATCCAACCAGATTGTCCGTGAGAAATACCTCGGTACCAACTTCAAACTGCAACGCAAAACCTTTCAGTTGTAAAGCAAAACCTTTCAGTTGTAAACTAATACGAAATCATGCGAGCTGTAATACAACGTGTGCGCCACGCCTCCGTGACTATCGACGGCGTGGTGAAATCAAAGATAGGACAGGGATACCTCGTGCTGCTCGGCTGTGAGAATGCCGACACACAGGAGGACATCGACTGGCTCTCCCGAAAGATAGCCGGACTGCGGGTGTTCGACGACGAGAACGGCGTGATGAACCGCAGCGTCATGGACGTAGACGGCGAGGTGCTCGTCGTCTCGCAGTTCACCCTGTGGGCATCATACAAGAAAGGCAACCGCCCCAGCTACCTCCGCGCCGGGAGCCACGAGATAACGGTGCCCCTCTACGAAGGCTTCGTCAAGGCTATGTCCGAGGCCCTCGGCAAACCCGTGCAGACGGGCGAGTTCGGAGCAGACATGAAGGTGGAACTGCTCAACGACGGTCCCGTCACCATCTGTATGGATACGAAGAACAAAGAATAAGAAATATAAAGGAAAAGAATGGAACAGAAGAACTACAAACGTACCACCGTCACTGCCGCCCTGCCGTATGCCAATGGCGGCGTACACATAGGACACCTCGCAGGCGTTTACGTACCTGCCGACATCTACGTGCGCTACCTCCGTCTGAAGAAGCGCGAGGTGGTCTTCATCGGTGGCTCTGACGAGCATGGCGTGCCCGTCACCATACGTGCACGTAAGGAGGGTATCACCGTACAGGAAGTGGTGGACCGCTACCACAAGATGATCAAGGACTCATTCAAGGAGTTCGGCATCTCGTTCGACATATACAGCCGCACCACAAGCGACATACACCATAAGTTCGCCAGCGACTTCTTCCGCACTCTTTACGACAAGGGCGAACTGGAGGAGATAACCGAAGAGCAGTACTGCGACGAGGTGACGGGCGAGTTCCTCACCGACCGCAACATCGTGGGTACCTGTCCACGATGCGGCGCAGAGGGTGCCTACGGCGACCAGTGCGAGAAGTGCGGTGCCACGCTCTCGCCGGACGAGCTTATCAACCCTACCAACAAGAACAACCCCGGCAACGGACTCGTCAAGCGTCCTACCAAGAACTGGTATCTGCCCCTCGGCAAGTATCAGGACTGGCTGAAGCAGTGGATTCTGGAAGGTCACAAGGAGTGGCGTCCGAACGTCTACGGACAGTGCAAGTCTTGGCTCGACATGGACTTGCAGCCACGTGCCATGACGCGCGACCTCGACTGGGGTATCCCCGTTCCCGTTGAGGGAGCAGAGGGCAAGGTGCTCTACGTATGGTTCGACGCTCCTATCGGATATATCTCCAACACCAAGGAGCTATGCGAGAAAGACCCCGCCAAGTGGGGCACATGGCAGAAGTGGTGGCAGGACGAGGAGACGCGCCTCATACACTTCATCGGCAAGGACAACATCGTATTCCACTGCCTCATCTTCCCCGTCATGATGAAGGCGCACGGACAGTATATCATGCCGGAGAACGTGCCTGCAAACGAGTTCCTCAATCTCGAGAACGACAAGATATCCACCTCACGCAACTGGGCGGTATGGCTTCACGAATACCTCGTCGACATGCCGGGCAAGCAGGACGTGCTCCGCTACGTGCTCACCGCCAACGCCCCTGAGACGAAGGACAATAACTTCACGTGGAAGGACTTCCAGGAGCGCAACAACTCCGAACTCGTAGCCATCTACGGCAACTTCGTCAACCGCGCACTGCAACTCACCAAGAAGTACTTCGAAGGCATCATCCCCGAGTGCGGACAGCTGCAGGATGTCGACACGCAGGCCATCAACGAGTTTAAGGACGTCAAGGCAAACGTTGAGGCTTACCTGGAGCAGTTCAAGTTCCGCGAGGCGCAGAAGGAGGCAATGAACCTCGCACGCATAGGCAACCGCTACATCACCGAGTGCGAACCGTGGAAGGTGTGGAAGACAGACCCCGAGCGCGTCAAGACAATCCTCTACGTCTGCCTGCAGCTCACAGCAAACCTAGCCATCGCCTTCGAGCCGTTCCTGCCCTTCTCAAGCCAGAAACTGCGCGAGATGCTCGGCGTGGAGGACTTCTCATGGGAACAGCTCGGCGACACCGACATCCTCAAGCCCGGCCACAAGCTCAACGAGCCTTCGCTGCTCTTCGAGAAGATTGAGGACAGCGTCATTGAGGCACAGCTCCAGAAACTCGAGGACACCAAGAAGGCTAACGAGGCTGCCAACTTCGAACCGGAACCCGTAAAGGAGAACGTCGACTTCGACACGTTCGAGAAACTCGACATCCGCGTAGGTCTCGTCACCTCGTGCGAGAAGGTGAAGAAGTCCAAGAAGCTCCTCAAGTTCCACATCGACGACGGAACGAAGGACGGCCGCACCATCCTCTCCGGCATCGCCGCCTACTACGAAGACCCTCAGGTGCTCGTAGGCAAGCAGGTGCTCTTCGTGGCTAACTTCGCCGCACGAAAGATGATGGGCGAGGAGAGCCAGGGCATGATACTCTCCGCCGTCAACTACGACGGCACGCTCTCCGTCACCACGACATCCACCAATGTGAAACCCGGCTCCATCGTCGGATAACATACATCACTGACAACTACTATACATATATATAGCAATGGAAAAGACAATCATCGCGGCAGTTCTTGCCGCAGTGAAAGAACTGTACGGACAGGACGTGCCGGAGAAGATGGCACAGTTGCAGAAGACACGCGCCGAGTTTGAGGGCAACCTCACTCTCGTCGTCTTCCCCTTCGTCAAGATGGCAAAGAAGAAGCCGGAGGACGTGGCTGAGGAGATAGGACAGTATCTCGTCCAGAACTGCAACGCCGTTTCTGCCTACAACGTAGTGAAGGGCTTCCTCAACCTCTCCATCGGCGACGGCGCATGGGTAGACCGACTCGCTGCCATCAACGCTGACCCGCACTACGGCGAGAAGCAGGCAACGGAACAGTCGCCGCTCGTCATGATAGAGTACTCCTCTCCAAATACCAACAAGCCGCTACACCTCGGACACGTCCGCAACAACCTGCTCGGATGGTCGCTGGCGCAGATTATGGCTGCCAACGGCAACAAGGTGGTCAAGACAAATATCGTCAACGACCGTGGTATCCACATCTGCAAGTCCATGCTCGCATGGCTCAAGTGGGGCAACGGCGAGACACCGGAGACATCCGGAAAGAAGGGCGACCACCTCATCGGCGACTACTACGTGGCCTTCGACAAGCACTACAAGGCAGAGTGTGACGAACTCGCTGCGCAGTACGTCAAGGAAGGCATGGCGGAAGACGCTGCCAAGGAGAAGGCAAAGCAGGAGGCTCCTCTCATAAAGGAGGCACACGAGATGCTCGTCAAGTGGGAGAACAACGACCCTGAGGTGCGCTCTCTCTGGTCTAAGATGAACGAGTGGGTGTACGCCGGTTTCGACGAGACGTACAAGGCACTCGGTGTCAGCTTCGACAAGATATACTACGAGAGCAACACCTACCTCGAAGGCAAGGACAAGGTGGAGGAAGGTCTCGCAAAGGGCTTCTTCTATCGCCGCGACGACAACTCCGTCTGGGCTGACCTCACCAAGGAGGGTCTCGACGAGAAACTGCTGCTGCGCTCCGACGGCACGTCCGTCTACATGACGCAGGACATCGGTACCGCCAAACTGCGCTTCCAGGACTTCCCCATAGACCAGATGATATACGTCGTGGGCAACGAGCAGAACTACCACTTCCAGGTGCTCTCCATACTCCTCGACAAACTCGGTTTCAAGTGGGGCAAGGACCTCGTACACTTCTCGTACGGCATGGTGGAACTGCCCAACGGCAAGATGAAGTCGCGTGAGGGCACCGTAGTGGATGCCGACGACCTTATCGCCACCATGATAGGCGACGCACGCAAGACCAGCGACGACCTCGGCAAGAACGCCGACCTGACGGAGGAGGAGAAGCAGAACATCGCACGCATCGTGGGTATGGGTGCCCTGAAGTACTTCATCCTCAAGGTGGACGCACGCAAGAACATGCTCTTCAACCCCGAGGAGTCCATCGACTTCAACGGCAATACCGGTCCGTTCATACAGTATACCTACGCACGCATACGCAGCATCCTGCGTAAGGCCGAGGAGGCTGGTATCGACACCACCACACTGCCGAACGTGCCGCTCGCACAGAAGGAGATAGACCTCATACAGAAAATCAGCGAGTACGCCAACGCCGTAGCGCAGGCCGGAAAGGACTACAGCCCTTCAGGCATTGCAAACTACTGCTACGAGCTGACCAAGGCTTTCAACCAGTTCTACCACGACTTCTCCATCCTCGGTGCAGACAACGAGGACCAGAAGAAGTTCCGTCTCGTTCTCGCTGCCAACGTGGCCAAGACCATCAAGAACGGCATGGCTTTGCTCGGCATCGAAGTACCTGAGAGGATGTAAGAGAATATGCAGAACAGAAGTTTGGCATGGGCAGTGGACGCTGCCTGCTCCGGCAATCCCGGACCGATGGAATACCGCGGCGTTGACCTCACTACGGGCCAGCAGGTGTTCCACTTCGGTCCCATACGCGGCACCAACAACATCGGCGAGTTTCTTGCCATCGTACACGCCCTGGCACTGATGGAACAGCGCGGCATGACGGGCTATACCATATACAGCGATTCCGTCAACGCACAATTGTGGGTCAGCAAGCGGCAGTGCAAGACGAAACTCGAGCTTACCCCCGAGACACAGAAGGCACACGAGCTCGTGGCACGCGCTGAGACGTGGCTTCGCACGCATTCCTTCCGCGTTCCCATCGTAAAGTGGCAAACTAAGGAATGGGGCGAGATACCAGCCGATTTTGGCAGAAAATGACACTTTGGAGATTACAAGAATGACCAAATGTTGTTAAGAAGTGTGAAATGTTGCACAGTACAAAGTTTCTTTTTGTTTCATGTCAAGATAAATTGCTATCTTTGCATTGCAAATCCGGTGGACATCCCCAATCTTGTAACTTTGTCTATACTATAAACGCATTAACACTTATCTAATCTTATTCTAATCTCCTAAGCAATATAGAGAACATCGGATCAACATAAAGCCCCATCTTCCTTCGGACGAAGCGAGATGGGGCAATTTGTTTCTATATACATCAAAAGACCCCACAATATGAAACATTTTTCAAACATTATTGTGCTTTTTGTGCTTGCATCCGCAGTCGTTGCATGCAGTGGCACGGGCAACAAGGACGAGGAATCGAAGGTGGAAACGCCTGACACCATCCCCGTGCTCGTGCAACAGATGCAGCAGTGCTCGCGCCTGTACACCGCAGAGTGCCGTGTGCGTAAGATTGTCACTCACGACGACGAGGTGCAGTTGCGTGGAAAGGCGCTCGGCAAGGACTTCTCCATTAACCTGCCCGTCGGCAAGCGGAAAGTGGCAATCCCCGTCACCGCCACGCTGAAGGCGTACGTGGATATGTCTGCCATCAAACCGGAGGACATACGCCGCGACGGAGACCGTATAGAGGTGATGATGCCAAAGCCGCACGTAATGCTTACGTCTACCAGGATAGACCATAAGGAGGTGAAGCAGTACGTGGCATTGCTGCGCAGTGACTTCACCGACGAGGAACTGACATCCTATCAGTCTCAGGGGCGCAAGGCGATAATCAACGATGTGCCCACCAGTGGTCTGCTGGACATGGCTCGCCAGAGTGCCGCACGCCAACTGATACCGCTGATAGCACAGATGGGGTTCAAGAAAGAGAATATCACTATAACGTTTTCCGAAGACATCAAGAACAGGAACACCATAGCATGGGTGTTGGATTAGTATGAAGCTGCTACGTATTTATAAAGGAATGAACAAACTTTCCGTTGCACTTGTTGCCGTCGCCGTCGTGGCGGTAGTGGGGACAGTGTGCTGGTTTGGCTATAAGTCGCGCAATGATTTTATGGAGATGGGCGTCAGCGACACGTCCATCGGCGACACACCGTCGTTGGTAGAGTCGATGCGCGAAATCGGTCAGTGGGAGTTTCTGGCTCTCAACGACGAGGAACTGGTGGACACCGTGCGCAAGGGGTTCTTCTCCGATGACGAACTGGTGCGTATATATTACGGTACGCTGCGCATAGGACTGGACTTCTCTCTCTGCGACGACGACTGGGTGCGTCTGGAGGGCGACTCGGTGGTGTTGCAACTGCCGCCCGTTAAGCTGCTCGACGAGGACTTCCTTGACGAGGCACGCTCGCGCTCCTTCCATGAGTCGGGTAAGTGGAGCAGTGCCGACCGTCAGGCTCTTGCCGACTGTGCTCGCCGCAAGATGCGTGAGCGTTGCCTTACCAAGCAGAACCTGCAGCTGGCACAAAAGAATGCCGAGCAGCAGGTGCGCACTCTGGTGAACACGCTGCGCCGGCATTCTGAAAGATAGAACTGTGTGTGCGTAGGCTGTGTACGTCTCGTTATCCGTTTACGATGTCGATGATGTCGGCAGGCTTCTCGGCGAAGGTCGTGGCACCGTGGGCGATGAGGAAGTCCTTGTCGCGGAATCCCCACAGCACGGAGATGCAGGGGAGCTTGGAGTTGCGTGCCGTTGCCACGTCCACGTCGCTGTCTCCGATATAGACTGCTGTCGAGGCATCCACGCCGAGCTTCTCCAGTGCCAGATGCACCATGTCGGGGGTAGGCTTGCGTGCCACCTCCGGTCGCTCGCCGATAGCCACTTCTATGGTGTCCTTGAAGTACACCTCGTACAGCTCGTCCACGCCGGCCTGCAGCTTGTTGCTCACCACGGCCATGCGCTTGCCCTGTGCCTTCAGCGTGCGTAGCGTCTCGGCTATGCCGGGGTAGAGTCCCGTATGGTCCTGACAGTGGTCTACGTAGTAACTCTTGAACTCGGCAAACACGGCTTCGAACTGTGGGTTCGCCTCGCCGTCGGGTGTGGCGAGAACCATCAGTCGGCGTACGCCGTTGCCGACGAACTGTCGCACTTCCTCAAACGTGCGCTCCGGCATGCCGAACGTGCGCAGCGCGTGGTTTACGGCGAGGTAGAGGTCCTCGAGCGTGTCCATCAGGGTGCCGTCGAGGTCCCAGATGATAGTGGAGTATTCTTTCTGCATATATATAAAGGAGTGAAATAGTTTTGTTATCCTTGTGTAGGGAAAAGCCCAGGACCATCAACTGGCTCTGGGCTTTTTCTCTAATCCTAATCTTCTTCTTACTGTTTTGAGCTATCCCCGGCCTCACGGCCAAAAACCTTCTATACCTTTGTCTTATTCCTATCAAGACTGGAACAAGCATCTCACAAATCTGTGTGGAGTACCTTGAAACAATCTTTTATCCTTAAAACGCATTAACCTTACTAAGATGTTGCAAAAGTACTAATTGTTAAGGTGCACACAAAATAATTAGTGGTCATATTTACAGATTTATAGTATATTGTTGACGGATATCAATTTAAATTTATTACTTTTGCACTGAATAAGCCCCAAACAAAGCACCCGAAATGATGCAGATGACATTACTCACTCATGTTGAGATAGATAGAGCACCCTTCCACGTCCTGCCGTCGGACAGACTGTTGTTCGTCGGCTCGTGTTTTGCGGCAAATATCGGCGAGAAGTTCGCCCAAAACCAGTTCCGCACGCTTGTCAATCCCTATGGCGTGATGTACAATCCCGTCAGCGTCCTCCATACGGTGCAGCGTGCCGTTGCAGACGGTACGGTGGGCGAGGGTGGGGTAGACGTGGCGGTCTTCACGCTCGGCACCAACCACGTTTATATCCTCAACGAAACGGGCGAGATAGTGGACAACTGCCGGAAGCGTCCGCAGCGGCTCTTCACCGAGCGCGAACTGTCTGTTGACGAGTGTGCTGAGGCTCTCCAGACTGCCATAGACTCCCTGCGCCGGCTCAATCCGCAGACGAAGGTGGTCCTCACGGTCAGTCCCATCCGCTACGCCAAATACGGCTATCATGGCAGCCGCCTCTCCAAGGCAACGCTGCTCCTTGCCGCTGACTATATAATAAAAGGTACGCGCGATACGAGTTACTTCCCTGCGTACGAGATAATGAACGACGAACTGCGCGACTATCGTTTCTACCAGCCCGACATGCTGCATCCCAGCCCTCAGGCGGTGGATTACATATACAGTCGCTTCGACGACGTGTACTTCACCGACGTGACGCGCGCCTTCGTTCGCGAGTGGCAACCTATCCGTGCCGCCCTTGCCCACCGTCCCTTCAATCCCGACGGCGACGAATACAAACGGTTCCTTGCCGACACGCAGGAGAAAGAACGACAATTCAGACTGAAATGGAAATTATAACTCTCACCGACACTGTCTCAACCAACGACTACCTCCTCGATCGCGTGCGCCGTCAGCCGCAATGGGAGGGAGTGGTGACGACGCCATACCAGTCGGCAGGCAAGGGCATGGGCACCAACCGCTGGGAGAGCGAGAGCGGCAAGAACCTGCTCTACAGCATACTCATACACCCCACGTGGTTGCCCGCCCGCAAGCAGTATCTGCTCTCCATGGCGCAGGCGGTGGCTGTTTGCGACGTTCTGAACGGTATCGTTTCTGGGTTCACGATAAAGTGGCCCAACGACATCTACTGGCAAGACCGCAAGCTGAGCGGCACGCGCATCGACGTGAACATCTCCGCCCGTGGCTTGCAGGATATGGTGATAGGCACTGGCATCAACGTCAATCAGCGGGAGTTCCGCAGCGACGCCCCCAACCCCGTGTCGCTTTGGCAGATAACGGGTGAGGAGCATTCTGTCCCCCGTCTGCTCGAGGCTGTGGTCAGCCGTTTCGAGTATTATTGCGGTGTGCTTCGTTGTGGAGGCGAAGAGCGTATAGTGCATCTCTACCATGACGCTCTCTACCGTGGCGACGGCAAGCTATATCCCTACGAGGATGCCGCCGGCCGTTTCATGGCAAGCATTAAGTGCGTAGACCCCGACGGCACGCTGCACCTCCTCCGTCAGGACGGCACGGAGAGCGCATACCAGTTCAAGGAAGTGAAGACATTATTGGATACTTATTACTAACAAATAAATATATGAAGTTCAACAGAATTCTTTTGAAACTCTCGGGCGAGAGCCTGCAGGGCGAGCAGGGTTACGGCATCGACGTTAACCGCCTCAATGATTACGCACGTCAGATAAAGGAGATTGCCGACATGGGTGTGCAGATAGGCATCGTCATCGGTGGTGGCAACATCTTCCGCGGACTCAGCGGTGCCGGCAAGGGCTTCGACCGTGTCAAGGGCGACCAGATGGGCATGTGCGCCACGGTCATCAACTCTCTGGCTCTCTCCAGCGCCCTCGGTGCCATAGGTCAGAAAAACCGTGTCCTCACCGCCATCCGCATGGAGCCTATCGGCGAGTTCTACAACAAGTGGAAGGCCATCGACGCTATGCAGCAGGGTGAGGTGGTCATCATGTCTGCCGGCACGGGCAACCCGTATTTCACCACCGACACGGGTTCTTCGCTCCGTGGCATCGAGATAGAGGCTGACGTGATGCTCAAGGGCACCCGCGTAGACGGCATCTACACCGCCGACCCGGAGAAGGACCCGACAGCGACGAAGTTCCACGACATCACCTACGCCGATGTCATATCGAAGGGCTTGAAGGTGATGGATGTCACCGCCACCGCCATGTGCATGCAGAACAACCTCCCCATCTACGTCTTCAACATGGATATCGTGGGTAACCTCAAAAAGGTCATGGAGGGCGAGGAAATCGGTACTCTCGTGCACAACTAAACGCCAATGGTATTTTGAGGACTTGTAGATTTTTTTTTTTTGACTCGAAGTTTTTTTTAGGACTTTAATGGCCGTTAATTGACCATTAATTGGACCATTAATTTATTCATTAATTATTAATCCCGTCCGGATGGATTAAAATAATATTAATGGCTAAAATTAATGGTCAATTAACGGCCA
>CAVCKM010000086.1:0-5853 GCA_963602765.1 Alistipes putredinis
ACTTGACCTTACTCCAGGATATTACATCTTCTAGACTTATTTGACTGCACCACTTTTAAACCCTATTGTCATGAAGAAATATAATATAGAGCGTGATATAAAATACCTCAGACTCCTTTCCGAGTCCTTTCCCAATATACCAGCAGCTTCATCCGAGATAATAAATCTCTCTGCAATTCTTCAGTTGCCGAAGGGTACAGAGCATTTCCTTGCTGACATACACGGAGAACATGAAGCATTCCTGCACGTCTTGAAGAATGCGTCAGGACGCATCTCTCAAAAGATAGACGAGATATTCGGCGAATACCTCCCTTTGTCGGCTAAGAAGGAACTGTGTACGCTCATCTATTATCCGAAAGAAAAACTTGACCTTCTCAAGAGTGACGGGCAGTACGAAGAGAACTGGTGTCGTATGATACTCCACCAGCTTGTTCGTGTCTTCAGGGAAGTGTCTTCCAAGTACACTCGCTCAAAAGTGCGCAAGTCGTTGCCGGAAGAATATAGTTATATTATGGAGGAGTTGCTTCACGAAGGTACAGGCGGTGCAGACAAGGTTGCGTATGTTAATGTCATTATCGATACCGTTATCTCCACGGGAATAGCCGATGTCTTCATTACTGCTATGGCAGAAGTAATCCAACGTCTCACCATTGACCACCTTCATCTCCTTGGTGACATCTACGACCGTGGACCAGGCGCACACATCATTATGGATAAACTGGAGACCTATCATTCATGGGATATCCAGTGGGGCAACCACGACATGCTTTGGATGGGTGCAAGCGCCGGCAACTTCGCTTGCATCTGCAACGTGATTCGCCTATCCCTTCGTTACGCCAATCTGACAACATTAGAAGAAGGATACGGCATTAACCTTATGCCCCTTGCGACGTATGCAATTGAGCACTACGCTGATGACCCCTGCAAGGCTTTCGTTCCCAAACTTAATTCAGAACAGGCAAAACGTTTTGACGAGAAGACAATACGTCTGCTTACTATGATGCATAAAGCCGTAAGTGTATTGCAGTTCAAAGCGGAGGCATTGATATTCCGTCGTAACCCCCAATGGGGTATGGAAGACCGCTGCATGCTCAGTCATATCAATTTCTCCGATGGTACTTGTACGATAGACGGTAAGAGTTATAAGATGCGCGACATGAATTTCCCTACCGTCAATCCAAACAACCCCGACACCCTGACTGACGAAGAGATGCAGTTGCTCGAAAAACTTCGACACTCATTCCGCGTCTCCGAGAAGCTGCAACGCCACATGAGCACAATCCGCAATCACGGCAGACTCTTTACCATATACAACAACAACCTTCTTTTCCATGCTTCCGTCCCAATGACGGCAGACGGCAAAATGAAAGAAGTTGAGATAAAGCCGGGAGTATGTTGCTCAGGCAGACTCCTGATGCGCCGCACTGGGATGCTCGTCCGTTCAGCCTTCCATCATGAGACTCCGGAGGAAGAACGGCGTTACGCCTGCGATTATTTCCTATACCTATGGTGCGGTCCGGACTCATGCCTCTTTGACAAAAAGAAGATGGCTACCTTTGAACGCTACTTTATAGAAGAAAAGGAAACGCACGTGGAAGAGAAAGGATATTACTTCCAACTCCGAAATCAGGAGGGTACGGCAGACACCATTCTGGAAGCCTTCGGCATTGATCCTGTCAATGGACATATTATCAACGGACACGTCCCTGTACATGTAGCCAGCGGTGAAGACCCGATAAAGGCAAACGGGAAAATCATGGTAATAGATGGAGGATTCTCCCAGGCTTACCACGCAGAGACTGGCATTGCAGGCTACACACTCGTTTACCACAGCCGTGAGTTCGAACTGGTGCAACACGAACCGTTTACAAACGTGGAAGACGCTGTCAAACACGGACGTGACATCAAAGGTACGACGCAGATAGTCGCTACAATGGGCAAGCGCCTGCTAGTGGCAGATACTGACCGAGGCAGGGAGATGAAGCAGCAGATAGAGGACCTCAAGGAACTTCTGTATGCTTACCGCCACGGTTACCTAACAGAACGGAACATATAAGATGAAATACCTTTCAATAGCTTTCCCGCCGATACTTGCCGTAATAATAGTACTAATAAATGGCGGGCTGCAAGTTGACACATCCGGTATCTACGATAAGAACAGTTACTATATTCAACTTGTAGTGACCCTGTTCGTGTTGGCGTACGTGCCATTGTCTCTGCGGTACATCCATCCGTCCCGCATGCCTGCGGCGCAGTATAAAAAGATGGCACGTGTACGTCTTGTGGCGAATGCCTTGTTCACGTGTGTGCTCGTAGTGGCGTATTTCTGTTGCATCCCCTTGACGGCTTTTGTGTATCTTGCCCTTATACTTTGGCTGTCGACATTCTTTTGTCTGTCCGTCTAAGGAAATGGTCAAATACATATAGACGTAACTATAATGTACAGGCGTTTTTGACAACGGTTTGATAAAAAAAGATATGAAGTAAAGTACGTTCAAAATATTTTTATTAACTTTGCAAGCAATTAATGAATTCACTAATGGCCCAAAATATTTCTGACACAATCAACGAAACGGTAGTGCAACTCTCTTCACCAGAGAGTCTTGAAAGACTGCTTCGCAGGGTGCACCCTGGAGTGCCGATGCCTTCCAGCGAAGAGCTGGCCGAAATTGTACAACTTGCCAGAGAAATTCTCTTTCCTGGATACTTCGGGCAGTCAAAGGTCACTACGGATAGTATAAAATATCATATTGGCGTATCCTTGGAACACTTCTTCCGACTTTTGAAGAAGCAAGTACTCGCAGGACTTAGCTTTGGCGTTTCCGCTGACGACCCGTCGTTCTCTGTTGACAAGACAAAAGAGAAGGCACGTCAGATTGCGGAGGAAACCATTAAGCAGCTACCAGAGTTGCGCCGAATACTGGCAACCGACGTGGAGGCAGCGTTTAATGGAGACCCGGCTGCAACGTCGTTCGGAGAAATCATCGCCTGCTATCCTGTTATCCGTACCCTTTCCAACTATCGTTTGGCCCACGTCCTGCACACTCTTGGAGTACCGCTCATCCCACGTATGATGACCGAGTTGGCACACTCTGAGACTGGCATTGACATACATCCGGCTGCGCAGATAGGACATCATTTTACCATAGACCATGGTACAGGCGTTGTTATAGGTGCCACGTGCATAATAGGCAACAACGTAAAACTATACCAAGGCGTTACGCTTGGAGCACTCTCCTTTCCTTTGGACGAAAACGGCAACCCTATAAAGGGAATACCACGTCATCCTATTCTCGGAAACGACGTTATTGTCTATAGTAATGCTACAATACTTGGTCGTATAACCATAGGCGACCGTTCAATCATTGGAGCTAACAGATGGGTAACAGATAACATAGCACCCGACACGAAAATATACAAAAACATAAAAGAAACTAAAGGTTTTGAAAACGGATATGGAATTTGAGATGATTGCCAAGACCTTCATGGGATTGGAAAACCTTCTGGCAGAAGAGCTTACTGCACTCGGTGCCAACAATATCGAAATAGGCCGACGAATGGTGAGCTTCACTGGCGACAAGGCTATGATGTATCGAGCAAATTTTGCCTTGCGCACCGCAATCAGAATACTTAAGCCTATAGAACACTTCAAGGCAAAGTCGCCCGATCAGGTGTACGAAAATGTCTTGAAGATGGACTGGAGCAAATACATTAGCGAAGGGCAGACATTCTCCGTTGACTCGGTTGTTTACAGCAACGAGTTCTCGAACTCACGCTTTGTAACATACAAAGTGAAGGATGCCATTGTCGACCAGTTCCGTTCCAAGAACGGCCGTCGTCCAAACATCTCTGTCTCTGACCCTGACATTCGCATCAACATACATATTGCAGAGGACGACGTGACGGTTTCGCTTGACTCCAGCGGCGAGTCTCTACATCGTCGTGGCTATCGTCAGGAAGCTGTGGAAGCACCGTTGAACGAGGTGCTCGCAGCTGGTATGATTCTGATGACAGGATGGCGCGGTGAAACAGACTTTATCGACCCAATGTGCGGTAGCGGCACATTGCCGATAGAAGCTGCGCTGATTGCAAAGAATATTGCCCCTGGCGTTTTTCGTCAAGGCTATGCATTCGAAAAGTGGCCAGACTTCGATGCCGACCTGTTCGAGTCAATATACAATGATGATAGTGCCGAACGTGAGTTTGACCATCACGTTTATGGCTATGACTACGACATGCGTGCAGTCAATACTGCCAAGATGAATGTAAAGGCTGCTGGACTCTCGGACTGCGTTACAATCGAAGAACAGGACTTCAAAGATTGGAAGGGACACAGCGAGCCTGCCATTATCGTCACCAATCCACCTTATGGTGAACGTATCTCCACGAACAATCTTCAAGAGACTTACCGCATGATTGGTCAGCAGTTCAAGCGAGTGTTCAAGGAAGGTGATGCTTGGGTGCTCTCATACAAGGAAGAATGTTTCCAGCAGATAGGCTTAAAGCCAAGTCAGAAGGTGCCCTTGTACAACGGTTCGTTGGAATGCGAGTTCCGCAAGTACACTCTCTTCAGTGGTAAGTACAACGACTTCCGCGCTGATGGAGGTGTAGTAAAGACCGATGAGGATAAACGTCAGATGGCAGAAAAGCGTCGTTCATGGCAGCGCCGTGACTTTGAGAAGGAACAGGAAGCGCGTCAGGACAATGAAGATGCAGATATACTCACCTTCAAGTTCCGTTCGTTGGAAAAGCGTGATAACTTTAAAGGTAAGCGCGATTTCAACCGCGATGACCGTGAATTTAAAGGTAAGCGAGAATATAAAGGCAACCGTGACGACCGTGAATTCAAGGGCAAGCGCGACTTTAAAGGCGACCGCGATTTCAAACGTGGTGACAAGTTTGACCGCAACGACCGCAAACGCGAACGTAAGAATATTTTTGGTTCTAATAACGAATAAGAGATATGAATATACTTCTTCTTGGTTCAGGCGGCAGAGAGCACGCGCTGGCATGGAAAATAGCACAGAGTGAAAAATGTGACACCCTCTTTATTGCCCCAGGCAATGCAGGCACAGATGGAGTGGGCGGCAAGGGCAAGAACGTTGCGATGAAAGCCGACGACTTCGAAGCCATTAAGAACTTTATCGTAGAGAACAATGTGAAGATGGTTGTTGTCGGTCCGGAAGACCCTCTAGTAAAGGGTATCTATGACGACCTTGCCGCAGATCCTCGTACAAAGGACGTACCCGTAATCGGCCCGTCAAAGCAGGGAGCCGTGCTCGAAGGTTCCAAGGATTTTGCCAAGGCGTTCATGAAGCGCCACAACATACCTACCGCAGCCTACGAAACTTTCGACGGAGAGCATCTGGAAGAAGGACTGAAGTTCCTCGAGACTCTACCGGCACCGTACGTGCTGAAGGCCGACGGTTTGTGTGCTGGCAAGGGTGTTCTTATCCTTGATACTCTTGAAGAGGCAAAAGCTGAGCTGAAAGAGATGCTCGGGGGTATGTTCGGCAACGCTTCGTCACGTGTCGTGATTGAGGAGTTCCTCTCCGGTATCGAGTGTTCTGTTTTTGTTCTGACAGACGGGAAGAACTATAAGATACTACCTGAAGCCAAAGACTATAAGCGCATTGGCGAGGGAGACACAGGTCTCAATACTGGCGGCATGGGTAGCGTGACGCCTGTACCTTTCGCAACGAAAGAATGGATGCAGAAGGTAGAGGAGCGTATCATCAAGCCAACGGTAGACGGTCTTGCCGAAGAGAACATCTGCTATAAAGGCTTCATCTTCTTCGGACTTATCAACGTCAACGGCGAACCGATGGTTATCGAGTACAATTGTCGTATGGG
>CAVCKM010000086.1:5863-23773 GCA_963602765.1 Alistipes putredinis
TGCGTATCAAGTCTGACTTGGTAGACCTCCTCGAAGGCACGGCCGAAGGAAATCTGAATGAGCGTACCATAGAATTTGATTCACGTTCAGCTGTATGTGTCGTAATGGTAAGTGGTGGCTACCCAGGGGATTATCAGAAAGGATTCAAGATTTCTGGAATCGAAAAAGTAGAAGGTGCTACTGTATTCCATAGCGGCACCGCCATGAAGGATGGCAATGTCGTTACTGCAGGCGGACGCGTTATCTGTTGTGTCGCCTACGGCAAGGACAAGGAAGAGGCTCTACAGAAGTCCTTCAAGGAAGCTCAAAAGATAGAATTCGAGGGAAAATACTTCCGTCGCGATATAGGTAAAGATCTGTAATCACGTTGCGCCATGCTCACAGATTTGCTGGTACAATACGGAGTGTGGGGAATGTTTCTCTCTGCTATTCTCGCAGGTAGTGTACTTCCGTTCAGTAGTGAGGCGGTGATGATTGCCTTGCTTGCCATGGGAGTAGACTCTTGGGAACTGATTATCTGGGGAACAGCCGGAAATGTTCTTGGAAGTGTTATCAACTATGGCATCGGTAGACTGGGGCGTGAGGAATGGTTTGAAAAGTATTTGCACGTCTCGCCGGAGTCCATGGACAAAGCAAGGCGTTTTGTAAAGGGTAGGGGAGCCTATATGGGCTTCTTTGCCTTTATTCCGCTTCTTGGGTCGGCAATAACGATATTGCTCGGACTGATGCGCGCCAATGCCCCTGTAACATTCCTCTTCATTTTCCTTGGGAAAATCATCAGGTACATACTGCTCGTCTACGGAGCTTACCTCGTAGAATATATAGTAAACCTATTTATATAAGCAACTTAAATGAAACAGTTCAAGCTTGTAGACAATATACTCGGATGGGTCACATTCCTTGTGGCAGCATTCGTCTATTGTTCTACTATCGAACCGACAGCCTCATATTGGGACTGCCCTGAGTTTATTACAACGGCTTATCTGCTGGAAGTCGGTCACCCGCCAGGCGCACCGTTTTTCATGCTCACAGCCAACCTGTTCACACAATTTACTGACGACCCGACACAGGTGGCAAAGATGGTCAATACCATGTCGGCGCTCCTCTCTGCCGGTTGTATTCTCTTCCTATTTTGGAGTATAACCCACTTGGTCCGCAAACTCCTCATCGACAAGTGGGAGGAGTTGTCTTTGTCCAAGTTTATAGCCATTGAAGGTTCTGGACTTGTCGGTGCGTTGATTTATACATTCTCTGACACCTTCTGGTTCTCGGCAGTCGAGGGTGAGGTGTACGCTTACTCCTCTTTCTTTACCGCCTTGGTTTTTTGGCTCATACTGAAGTGGGAAGACAACGCAGACAAGCCAGGCTCAGACCGTTGGCTTATTCTCATTACCTACATGACAGGCTTGTCGATTGGTGTGCATTTGCTTAACTTGCTCTGCATCCCTGCCATTGTACTTGTTTACTACTACAAGAAGTACCCCAATGCAGATCTGAAGGGCTCTCTCGTGGCTCTTGTTGTTTCGATGGTGCTGGTGGCAGCTGTACTCTATGGTGTCATTCCGGGTATTATCACAGTAGGTGGATGGTTTGAGCTGTTCTTTGTCAACACTCTTGACTTGCCATTCAATACGGGTACAATCATCTACCTCGTCCTTCTTGTTGCCGCTGTATTGTGGGCACTCTACGAGACATATAGCGAGAAGAGTGTTGCACGCGGCAATGTAGCTTTCCTTGTGGCAGTAGCCATGCTCGGTGTGCCCTTCGTTGGTTTCGGATGGAGCGCATTCTTTACGGGCGTAGTGATACTTGCCATACTCGCAGCCGCGCTGTTCTACAAGCGCAAAGGAGTTGTGCTAGTTACCAACCGCATCAAGAATACCACCCTCTCGTGTATGCTGATGCTGATGATTGGCTATTCTACGTATGCTCTTACGGTAGTGCGTTCCGCAGCCAATCCGCCTATGGACCAGAACTCTCCAGAGGACATCTTTACTCTCGGCAGCTACCTTAGCCGCGACCAGTACGGTGATTCTCCACTTCTCTACGGACGCGCCTACACATCGCAGGTGGCTCTCGACATTGAGGGCAACATGTGCATTCCACGTCAGAAGAAGGGCGCACCTGTCATTCAGCGAGTGGAGAAGAAATCACCAGACGAGAAAGACAGATACTTCACCGTGCGTACGAAGGACAAGTATGTCTACGCACAGAATATGCTCTTCCCACGTATGCACGACGCAGACCACGCCAAGGCATATGAAGACTGGATGGGCGGCGTTGACGGCACTACACAAGACTACGACCGTTGCGGTGAGATTGTCTCCGTCAAGATGCCTACGTTCTTGGAGAACATCCGCTTCTTCATGTCGTACCAATGTAACTTCATGTACTGGCGTTACTTCATGTGGAACTTTGCCGGACGTCAGAACGACATCCAAGGCAACGGTGAGTTGGAGCACGGCAACTGGATTACCGGCTTCTCCTTCATCGACAACATGATGCTGGGCAATCAGGACAATCTTCCCGACGAGCTAAAGGAGAACAAAGGACACAACGTATTCTACTGCATGCCGCTCGTATTAGGTCTCATCGGACTATTCTGGCAGGCATATAAGGGCAAGAAAGGCATCCAGCAGTTCTGGGTGGTGTTCTTCCTGTTCTTCATGACAGGTCTTGCCATTGTTATCTACCTCAACCAGACTCCCGGGCAGCCTCGCGAACGTGACTATGCTTATGCAGGCTCATTCTATGCTTACGCTATCTGGTGCGGCATGGGAGTAGCTGCGATAATAGACTTGCTCGCCCGCAAGATGAAGAAAGAGAACGTAGCCTTGGCGGCAGCCATTGCCGTTGTAGCTTTGTTCGTTCCGATACAGATGGCTTCACAGACATGGGACGACCACGACCGCTCGGGTCGTTACACCTGTCGCGATTTTGGTCAGAACTACTTGCAGTCACTCCAGCAGCAGGGCAATCCGGTCATCTTCACCAACGGCGACAACGACACCTTCCCCCTCTGGTACAATCAAGACGTGGAGCAGCAGCGTACTGATGCCCGTGTCTGCAACCTGTCGTACCTTCAGACAGACTGGTACATCGACCAGATGGTACGTCCAGCCTGGAACAGTCCTTCATTGCCAATCACATGGCCACGATACGACTACTGCTCCGGCACGAACGAATACATAGAGGTTAAGCCTGAGGTCAAGCAGCAACTCCTTGAATTCTACAAACAGAATCCTGAGCAGGCAAAGGAACAGTTCGGTGAAGATCCGTTTGAACTGAAGACGGTGCTCTCAAAATGGGTACGCGGCAACAGGGACAACAGCGAATACCACATCATTCCTACCGACACGCTTTATCTGAAGATAGACCGTGAGGCAGTACTCAAGAGCGGCATGATGCTTCCGAAGGACTCTACCGGCAACGTGAATATCCCCGAGCGCATGGCAATCTCGCTCTCAGGCAAACGTGCACTATATAAAGGTGACCTCATGCTTCTCGAGATGCTGGCCAATGCCAACTGGACCCGTCCGCTCTATGTAGCATTGACTGTGTCCGCCGACAACTACATGAACCTTGGCGAGAACTTCATACAGGAGGGACTGGCAAACCGCATAACTCCGTTCCACACCAACGAGTCTACAAACTTCGACACGGAGAAAGTCTATGACAACTTAATGAACAAGTTTAAGTTCGGCGGAATGGACACTCCAGGCTTGTACATAGACGAGACGGTAGGCCGAATGGCTTCTACTCACCGCCGTCTCTTTGCTTCCCTCGCCACACACCTTATTGCCGAAGGCAAGAAGGACAAGGCAGAGAAAGTATTGGCAAAGGCAGAGAAGGTTCTTCCCACGTACAACCTTGCCATGACCTACGAGAACGGCGGCACTGACCTCATCCGCGCACACTACGCTCTCGGCAACAAGGCCAAGGCAGAGAAGATTGTCAACGATATGTGGAAGCGTTCATCTCAGTACATGAACTGGTACTTGACCCTGTCGCCTTCACGTTTCGCTTTCTCGCAGCGCGACTGTCTCTACCATCTATACGTGATGCAGAACCTCGCCGAGATTGTTGCCCAATACAACCAACCACTCGCCCAGAAACTCTCACAGTCCCTCTCGCAGTGCATGAAAGTTTATCAAGACCGTGGCGGACGTATGGATTAAAATTAATAAGGCATAAATGATAATAGAACAACCTTCTAAATGGCTTAGATGGATTTACCCGCGTGCTCTATGGAGAATAAACCCCGCAGAGCACGCGGTTTATCTGACTTTTGACGACGGTCCGATACCGGAGTCTACCCCGTTTATCCTAGACACCCTGAAGAAGTTCGACATCAAAGCCACATTCTTTGTTGTCGGCGACAACGTCAGAAAACACCCCGAACTCTACAAGAGAATAGTGGAGGAAGGCCACCAAGTGGGCAACCATACGTACAATCATTGGGGCTCCCTGACGCACTCCGTGCGCAGCTATTGCGACAACGTAGAGAAGGCAAACAAACTCGTCAACAGCCACCTCTTCCGTCCTCCGCGCGGATGGATGACCCTACATGCCTACTGGTCGCTAAGACGCCAATATACAATAGTGATGTGGGACCTCGTGACGCGTGACTACTCACGTAATCTCAATGCCTACGACATCCTGCGCAATGTGGTACTATACGCCCGGAACGGCTCCATCATCACCTTCCACGACTCCCTAAAGAGCATAGAGAAGCTCAACTACGCCCTTCCAGCCGCTTTGCGCTATCTGAAAGAGAAGGGTTACGAATTCAAACTCATTCCATAAGGCGGACTCTTGTACGCCTTGAAATCTATCCCCGCACACTTTTGAAAAACGTTTTACTTCATTGTTGCTGTGCGCCCTGCTCCAGCGCAATAATAGAGTGGATGCTTGATAACGATGTCAAGCCCACCATCTTCTATTCCAACCCGAACATATATCCTGAGAAAGAGTATCTTATAAGGAAGGAAGAAATAACCCGCTACGCCCATAGGCTCGGACTGGCCATCATCGACGACGACTACGACCACGGCAAGTGGCTAGAAGCCGTCCACGGGTTGGAGAACGAGCCAGAGAGGGGCGCAAGATGTCTTGAATGCTTCAAGTTGCGCCTGCTCCGCACAGCAAGGAAATGCGCCGACCTAGGTTTTGACGAGTTTACCACCACATTGGCATCCAGTCGTTGGAAGTCGCTCCCCCAGATTCAGCAAGCCGGCAAATGGGCGGCAGAGCAGGTTGTAGCATCGTCAGTACATTTCGACGACCGCAACTGGCGCAAAGGTGGTTTGCAGGAACGTCGCAACCAACTTCTGAAGGAGAACGGCTTCTACAACCAACTCTACTGTGGATGCGAGTTCAGCATGAGAGTCCTTGACACCAAAGGGGAAGAGAGTATCAATATACAGTCCAATAAACACTTGCAACAATGAGAAATACCCAACCGGCAATAATCCGTGCCTTCTTTGCCGCTTTCGCAGAAGGCGTGCTTTCCGAGTCAGTCGATCACCATGATGCCGCCGTGGAGCTTACCCCGCAACGCATCAAGCGCATAATGCTAGACCACTACGAGGCCATCTCAAAACATTTCTTCGACGTACTGTTCAATCCCTTGGCACTAATACATTACGACAGCGCCGAGGAACTGATTGCCATACTGCATTCGCCCGAAGTAGCACCCACGTTAAAAACTCCGATGGACCTCTTCAAATATGTTTGCCGCACAGAAGAGGCTCACGAAGATATGGTGGCGGAGTACCGTCGTAATTTCACTTCTCTTCTTGCCGGACACATCCTGACCATAGACGAATTCTACGACGGTTTCCCCGAAGGATATCTTCAGGATACTACGTCCAATGTAGAAAGAGAAGTGCGTGCATTGACGCAGACTGTAGTGCGTGCTTTTTTTGCAGGACGAGGACAGGCGATGTCCGCAGCAGGTGCAAAAGGCCAAGGCAACGGCACGCAGCAGAGTAGGGCACAGGGGGTCAACCAGATTTACCTTTTCCGCCTGCTGGTAGACAATATGCAGTGCCTTATGTCCAGCAAACCCGTGGTCATGTCTGACGAAGCCGACCTTAACGAGACCTTTCTTGCCGTCTGCCGCACACCCGAGAATATGAATACCATGCTTGAGACGATGCAGCGCACATTGATGGAAGTACAAGAGAAATGACCTGCGGTAGAGAAAAATAATGTAATTTTTACACGGATTTATTGCAAGTACTGTTTTTTCTTTGTACCTTTGCCGCTGAACGTAAAACCTAAAAACAACATTTTAAACCTTATAAATATGCTACAGGAAAAAGACAAGCAACAATTGCAAGCCAAAGGTATCAGTGAACAACTTTTGGAGAAACAACTAGGTCAGTTCAAATCCGGTTTCCCATTCTTGAAGTTGGATGGAGCCGCTGCTATAGGAAAAGGCATCATCGCCCCTACCAAGGAAGAAATCAGCACATATACCCAAGCCTGGGAAGACTATAAGGCAAGCGGAAAGGAAATTGTCAAGTTCGTGCCTGCCTCCGGTGCTGCAAGCCGTATGTTCAAGGACATGTTCGCCTTTGTAGACGCAGATTATGACGTGCCTACAAAAGACTTCGAGAAGAAATACTTCAGCCAAATCCACGACTTTGCGTTCTTCGGTGCTTTGGACGAAGTGTGCAAGAAAAATGAAGGTAAGGGCGTTGACGAACTTATTGCCGCAGGAAATTACAAGGCCGTCGCCGCCAACATGCTGAAGCCCGAGGGTCTCAACTATGGTCAGTTGCCCAAAGGTATGCTCCTCTTCCACAAATATGAGGAAGGTGCGCGCACTCCGATGGAAGAGCACCTCGTGGAGGGTGCCCTCTATGCAGCATCGAAGGGACAGGCCAATGTACATTTCACCGTCAGCCATGAGCACCTGCCCTTCTTCAAGCAAAGAGTGGCAGACAAACAGCAGGGGTATGAGGAGAAATTCGGAGTGAAGTACCGCATCTCATTCTCCGAGCAGAAGCCTTCCACCGATACAGTAGCCGTGAATCCAGACAATACGCTCTTCCGCAACGAAGACGGTTCCATGCTCTTCCGTCCGGGAGGACACGGAGCGCTCATTGAGAATCTCAACGACATCTCCGCAGACGTTATCTTCATCAAGAACATTGACAACGTAGTGCCTGACCGTCTAAAACCCGAGACCACCGAGTGGAAGCAGGTTATTGCCGGCGTGCTTGTTACCTTGCAGAAGAAGGCGTTCCAGTATCTGGAGATGTTGGATGGCGGCAAATACACCCACGCAGACCTTGAGGAGATTATCCGTTTCGTTCAGCATGAGCTCTGCTGCCGCAAGTCCGACATAAAGGACCTTGAGGATGCCGACCTTGTAATCTACCTTCGCAAGAAGCTCAACCGTCCAATGCGCGTCTGTGGTGTAGTAAAGAATGTTGGTGAGCCTGGCGGCGGTCCTTTCCTTGCATACAATCAGGACGGCACCGTGTCATTGCAGATTCTTGAGAGCAGCCAGATAGACACTTCCAACGAGGCTTACATGAAGATGTTCACCGAGGGCACACACTTCAATCCCGTTGACCTCGTTTGTGCTACCCGCGACTATAAGGGCAACGCCTTCAACCTTCCCGACTACGTAGACGAGTCAGCCGGCTTCATCTCCAGCAAGAGCAAGAACGGCAAGGAACTGCGTGCGCTCGAACTGCCAGGACTGTGGAACGGTGCCATGAGCGACTGGAATACCATCTTCGTAGAAGTTCCACTCGGAACGTTCAATCCGGTAAAGACCGTCAACGACCTCCTGCGCGAGCAACACCAGTAATTTTTGTCTACAACAGATACTAATACTACATAGCCCAGGGTCCAGTATTCTGGGCTATTGTCTTTTTATTAATGTGTTCCGTAAAGGAAAAGTACAGATACACGTGTATTGATTAATGCTTCTCAATAAATACTACGACGACATGATTGAAGCAGGCTGCGACGAGGCGGGTAGGGGCTGCCTTGCCGGCTCCGTCTTTGCAGCTGCGGTAATCCTGCCGCCAGACTACCATAACGAGACCCTCAACGACTCCAAGCAACTCACCGAGCGCACCCGCTACGAATTGCGCAAAGAGATAGAGCGCGATGCAATAAGCTGGGCTGTTGGTGTCTGCACGGCAAAAGAGATTGACGACATCAACATCCTGCATGCTTCTTTCCTTGCCATGCACCGTGCCATCGACAAGCTTACTCCCTCGCCTGAGGCCCTCATCATCGACGGCAACCGCTTCGATGCCTACGTACCTGGAGTGCCTCGCGAGGATGCCCTTGCCACGCGTAGTGCCGATGCCTTGATGTTGCAGATGGGCGCGTCGTTGCCTCTTCCGCATACGTGCATCGTAAAAGGTGACGGGAAATACCTGTCCATTGCTGCCGCCTCCATACTTGCCAAGACGTATAGGGACGACTATATGAACGGTCTTGCCGAGGAGTATCCCATGTATGACTGGTTATCAAACAAGGGCTACCCGACAAAAAAACATCGGGCAGCCCTTGCTGAGTATGGTCCGTCGCCGTACCATCGTATGACCTTTAAGTGGTAGACTCTTATTTAGCTTCCGGTTTAGGCACTTGGTCCATGTCGTCCGGGCCTGGGTAGAACTCCGTGAGGAAGTCCACGAAGAACTGCAGTCCCTTGGCTGTGGCGTTGCGCAGGTTCTCCTCTCGTCCCTCGTCCCCTTCGAGTTTGAGGGTGCGGATGTCGTCCTTTGTTCCGCATGCAATCCAGATGGTGCCTACCGGGATGCCGGCGTCAGCGCCAGGACCTGCAAAACCCGTAGTGGCGATGGCGTAGTCTGTATTGAGCAAGTCGATAACCCCCCTTACCATTTCCTTTGCCACCTCCTCGCTGACCGCATTCTTCTCTGCAATGAGGTCGGCGTTGATTCCTAGCACCTTTGTCTTTGCTTCGTCCGAGTAGCAGATGGTGCCACCCTTATAGTATGCGGAAGCCCCTGGCACGGCAGTTATAGTCTCGCCGATTCGTCCGCTGGTGCATGATTCTGCGGTACTTACAGTCTTACCGCTTTCGTATAGTTTATAGAGTATCTCTTTGCTGAGAACTTTAGCTTCTAGTCCCATATTGGTTGTTGGTTGGTTAAATTTTGGGTTACAGAATATAGTGGCTGAGCCATGCTTTTACTCAAAAGTTACCTTGGAGAATGCCGGAACGTCAATGGAGCAGAATTCGGAGTCTACCAGTTTGAAGCTTCCCACGCAACCGATCATGGCTGCATTGTCCGTGGTGTATGAGAACTTCGGGATGTAGACCGTCCATCCGAATCGCTTGGCGTAGTCATGGAAAGCGTTACGCAGACCATTGTTTGCCGACACGCCACCGGCTACGGCAACGTGCTTGATGCCAGTCTCTTTCACAGCCTGCTTCAGCTTTTTCATCAGGATGTCCACGATGGTCCACTCCAGACTGGCGCAGATGTCCTCCTTGTGTTTCTCGATGAAATCCGGTTCCTCCTCCACCCATTTCTGCATATTGTAGAGAAACGACGTCTTCAATCCGGAGAAACTGTAGTTTAGTCCCGGGATGTGCGGTTCGGCAAACTGGTAAGCCTTCGGGTTGCCTTGCCGAGCCAGTCGGTCTATTATCGGTCCGCCGGGGTATCCGAGTCCCATGACCTTCGAGCATTTGTCTATAGCCTCTCCTGCCGCGTCGTCAATGGTCTGTCCGAGCACCTTCATATCGTTGTATGCGTTTACCCTGACAATCTGCGAGTTTCCTCCGCTTACGAGTAGGCAGAGGAAGGGGAAGGGCGGATGGGGCAGTTCCGTGTCCGGTTCGTCGATGAAATGCGCCATGACGTGTCCCTGCAGGTGGTTTACGTCAATGAGCGGTATGTTGAGCGAACGTGCCAGTCCCTTTGCGAAACTTACTCCCACCAAGAGTGAGCCCATTAGTCCCGGTCCACGTGTGAAGGCTATTGCCGACAGCTGTTCCTTCGTTATCCCGGCACGTTTGATGGCTTGGTCCACAACGGGAAGCACATTCTGCTGGTGTGCTCGCGAAGCGAGCTCCGGCACTACGCCGCCATAGGCCCTGTGCACGTCCTGAGAGGCTGTGACGTTGCTCAGCAGCGTCCTGCCGCGCAGAACGGCCGCCGAAGTGTCGTCGCATGAGCTTTCGATGGCGAGAATGTACTTTTCGTCGTTGTTTGCCTTGTGTCCGTTTTCTTTGTTGATGTTTTCTTCCATGTGAATGATTATCCGTCCTTTAGTAAGTCAGGATTTCCACGCCGTGTTCTGTCATGAGCAGGGTATGTTCCCATTGTGCAGAGGGGAGTTCGTCTTCCGTTATTACCTCCCATCCGTACTTGTCGTCCGCGTCGATAAAGACCTTCCACGAGCCCATGTTTATCATTGGTTCTATGGTGAACACCATTCCTGGTACGAGAAGCATTCCCGTGCCCTTGTGTCCGTAGTGCAGCACCTCGGGGTCTTCGTGGAACTGCAGTCCGACACCGTGTCCGCAGAGGTCGCGCACCACGCCATAGTGGTATTTCTTGCAATGCTTCTCTATGGCGTGTCCGATGTCTCCGACGAAGGAGTAAGGCTTTGCCGCCTCCATGCCAATTTCGAGACATTCCTTTGCTACGCGCACCAGTTGTTCCTTCTCGGGTGTTGTCTGTCCGATGATGAACATACGCGATGCATCTGCGAAGTATCCGTCCTTGATGGTGGTGAAGTCCACGTTTATGATGTCGCCTTCTTCGAGAATGTCCGTTTCTTTCGGAATTCCGTGGCAGACTACCTCGTTTATGGAAGTGCAGACGCTCTTCGGGTAACCTTCGTAGTTCAGGCAAGCAGGAATGGCGTCGTGGTCCTTGCAGTACTGTACGCAGATGTCGTCAATTTCCTGGGTGTTCATTCCCGGGCGTATTGCTTTTGCCACTTCGTCCAGCACGCCCGTGTTTATCACGCCGGCTCTGCGTATTCCCTCTATCTGTTCTGGAGTCTTTATCAGTTCTCTTGTCGGCACGAGCTTGCCCTTGCTTTCCCATGCCATGATTTTGCGGTCCATTTCAGTGGGTTCTTGTCCGGGCAGGCAGTGCCAACGTCTTTTCTTTACCATATTACCATGCGTAGAGTGGGTAGTTCTTCATTGTCTCGTTCACTTCTCCGCGAACCTTCGCTATTACAGCCTCGTCCTGCGGAGCGTTGAGCACTTCTTCAATCCATGCAGCGATGTTTACCATGAGGTCTTCTTTTGCGCCGCGTGTGGTGATGGCAGCTGTGCCGAGACGGAATCCGGAAGTCTGGAAAGCCGAGCGTGTGTCGAAGGGCACCATGTTCTTGTTGATGGTGATGTCGGCTGTCACGAGTGCGTTCTCTGCCACCTTGCCTGTCAGGTCTGGGTATTTCTCTCGAAGGTCAACGAGCATGGAGTGGTTGTCCGTGCCACCGCTGACGATGGTGAATCCTCTCTTGATGAGTTCCTCGGCGAGCACGGCAGCATTCTTCTTTACCTGTGCTGCGTACACCTTGAACTCCGGTTTTAATGCTTCGGCGAAGGCTACTGCCTTTGCGGCGATTACGTGTTCGAGGGGGCCGCCCTGCTGCCCAGGGAATACGGCGGAGTTGATGAGCTGCGACATTTTCTTCACTACGCCCTTCGGTGTGGTGTATCCCCATGGGTTGTCGAAGTCCTTGCCCAAAAGGATAAGTCCGCCGCGTGGTCCTCGCAAGGTCTTGTGCGTTGTGGTCGTTACGATATGTGCGTACTTTACGGGGTTTTCGAGGAGTCCTGCTGCGATGAGTCCAGCAGGGTGAGCCATATCAATCATGAGGAGTGCGCCCACTTCGTCTGCAATCTTGCGCATTCGTGCGTAGTCCCATTCGCGGCTATATGCTGAGCCTCCGCCGATGATGAGTTTCGGCTTGCATTCGTGAGCCAGTTTCTCCATCTCGTCGTAGTCTACGCGTCCAGTCTCCTTGTTGAGGTTGTAGCCGACGGGGTGGTAGAGGATGCCGGAGGTGTTTACGAGCGAGCCGTGCGAGAGGTGACCGCCGTGGTCAAGGTTCATGCCCATGAAGGTGTCTCCCGGCTTGAGTACTGCGAGCAGTACGGCAGCGTTTGCCTGTGCGCCCGAGTGTGGCTGCACGTTGGCGTATTCAGCACCGAAGAGTTCGCAAGCGCGGTCGATGGCGAGTTGTTCTATCTGGTCCACTACTTGGCATCCGCCGTAGTAGCGGTGTCCAGGGTATCCTTCTGCGTATTTGTTGGTACAATAAGAGCCCATAGCTTCCATTACCTGTTCGCTGACGAAGTTTTCTGATGCTATGAGTTCTATGCCCTTCAGCTGTCGCTGGTGTTCTGCCTCGATGAGGTCAAAAATCTTTTGGTCTCTTTCCATTATATAAATTGAGTCTTGTTAATGGCTATCTTCAGGGAGTGCAGTATTAATTGTTACTGCAAACATATTTTCTTTGCCGTGCGTCCTACTTTTATAGGATAGATTCCTCGTGGCAACGAGGAGAGGTCGATATGTTTCTCCTGCTGGTCTATCTGTAGTGTCATCACTCGTTCTCCGACGAGGTTGTAGACGCAGAGGTTTTCGCCCTGTGCGCCGATGACGGTGAGGGTGTGACCGTTCCAAAGCACGCGTGTGGTCTGTGCCAGTTCCGTCTCCGGTCCGTTGGCGACGGAACTTTCCGCATAGACAGCGACGGTCGACGAGAAAATCAGCGTCAGCGCAACGATGGATATTGAGAATATTCTGTTCTTCATGAATTACGCGTTATGAAGTGTACGTTTAGTCACGTGCAAAGTTATAAAAAAATAAGGATAAACCTTCATGGAGTATCCTTATTAGTATGGTTTGTTAATTAATTTTAACTTTGCTGTCTTTTATTTCCACTATAATCGTTCTTGTCGTATCAGGATTTTAGTATTTTCCTAAGGAACGGTGCTGTGGGGCTGTCGTCGCGTGCGGCCAGTTGTTCGGGTGTTCCGCAGGCAATGACTTGTCCTCCCTGCCGTCCTCCTTCCGGTCCGAGTTCGATGATGTGGTCTGCCAGTTTTATGACGTCCAGGTTGTGCTCGATGACAACGACTGTGTTGCCGCGTTCCACTAGTCGTTCGAGGATCTGCATGAGTATGCGTATGTCCTCAAAGTGCAGTCCTGTGGTGGGTTCGTCGAGGATGTAGAGGGTTTTGCCCGTGTCCCGTTTTGCCAGTTCTGCGGCCAGTTTGACGCGTTGGCTTTCTCCTCCCGAGAGGGTGGTGGAGGGTTGTCCGAGTTTGATGTATCCTAGTCCGACGTCCTGCAGCGACTTTATCTTTTTCAGGATGCTGGGCACGGCTTCGAAGAAGTCGACAGCTTGGTTTACGGTCATATCGAGCACCTCGGCGATGTTCTTGCCCTTGTAGCGTACTTCGAGTGTCTCGCGGTTGTAGCGTTTTCCGAGACATGCTTCGCAGGGCACGAAGACATCGGGCAGGAAGTTCATTTCGATGGTTTTGTATCCGTTTCCGGTACAGGTCTCGCATCGTCCGCCTTTTACGTTGAAGGAGAATCGTCCAGGCTTGTAGCCGCGTATCTTGGCTTCGGGGAGAGCCACGAAGAGCGATCGTATGGCGGAGAACACTCCCGTGTATGTGGCGGGGTTGCTGCGTGGTGTGCGCCCTATGGGAGTTTGGTCTACGGAGACCATCTTGTCTATGAGGTCTAGTCCTTCTATGGTGTCGAACGGCAGGGGCTCTTTTGTGCTGCGGTAGAGTTGTTGCGCGATGGCGGGCTTTAGGGTCTCGTTGATGAGTGTGGACTTTCCCGAGCCGCTTACTCCCGTGACGACGACCAGTCTTGCGAGCGGAATCTGCACGTCGACGTTCTTGAGGTTGTTGCCTTTTGCTCCACGGAGAGTTAGGGCAGGTGTGTGTGTTTCTCTGCGTGTGTCGGGTATTTCGATGTGTTTTTTCCCGTTGAGGTATTGTGCCGTCAGCGTGTCGGTTTGGAGCATTTCCTGCGGTGTTCCCTGGAAGACGACGTGTCCTCCTTTTCTTCCCGATGCCGGTCCGATGTCCACGATGTAGTCTGCTGCCCGCATCATGTCCTCGTCGTGTTCGACGACGATGACAGTGTTGCCCATGTCGCGCAGTCGTTTGAGGGATGTGATGAGCCTTTCGTTGTCACGCTGGTGCAGTCCTATGGAGGGTTCGTCAAGGATGTAGAGCACGTTGACGAGTTGCGACCCTATCTGTGTGGCTAGTCTGATGCGTTGGCTTTCTCCTCCTGAGAGCGACATGGCCGGTCGTGCGAGCGAGAGGTAGTTAAGTCCCACGTCGAGCATGAACTGCAGTCGTGTGCGTATCTCTTTCTGGATTTGCTCGGCGATGCGTTGTTGCTTAGGTTCAATATGTTGGAGCGCCTCGTTAAGCCAGTGCTGCAGCTGGTCTATGTCCATGGAGGCCAGTTGGTGTATGTTCTTGTCCCAGATGCGGTAGGAGAGGGCTTCGGGGTTTAGTCTGGCTCCCTGGCAGGCGGGGCATGTGACGGTGTTGTCTTTTTCGTCGTCAGCTTCCTTGTCGGATGCTTTCTCAAGGTCTGCCAGCGGGTCGTTTGCGTCCACGAGTCCAAGTCCCCGGCAGTATGGGCATGCTCCTTCTGGGGAATTGAATGAGAAGACGTTTGGTGCGGGGTCTTTGTAGGCCATCCCCGTGGTGGGGCACATGAGTCTTTTTGAGTAGAACTTGGCGTTTTTTTCTCCCTTGACGAGTATCTGTATGAGTCCGTCTCCGAGGTGCATGGCAGCGGCGATGCTTTTGCGCAGCCGCGGGTCGTCGGGCGTGGATGGTGCCTTTAGTTTGTCGACGACGACTTCTATGTTGTGGTTTTTGTATCTGTCGACGCGCATGTCCGGCACGAGTTCCTGTATTTCTTCGTCGATACGTACCTGCAGGTATCCCTTTCGTCGCATCTGTTCGAAGAGTTCGCGGTAGTGTCCTTTTCTGTTCCTTACGAGAGGTGCGAGGATGTAGATGTGTTTTTCGGCGTATTCGTCGGCTATCATGCCGAGCAGCTGGTCTTCGGTGTACTTTACCATCTTCTCTCCCGTAGCCCACGAGTATGCTGTGGCGGCTCTGGCGAAGAGTAGTCTGAGGTAGTCGTAGACTTCTGTTGTCGTGCCTACGGTAGAGCGTGGACTCTTGTTGGTGGTTTTCTGCTCTATGGCGATGACGGGGGAGAGTCCTGTTATCTTGTCCACGTCGGGGCGTTCCATGCCTCCGAGGAAGTTTCGTGCGTATGCGGAGAACGTTTCGATGTATCTTCTTTGTCCTTCGGCATAAATGGTGTCGAAGGCGAGCGATGACTTTCCCGAGCCTGAGAGTCCCGTAATGACAGTCAGTGAGCCTCTCGGGATTTGGATGTCGATGTTCTTGAGGTTGTGCACGCGTGCCCCGATGACGTTTATGTAGTTGTTCACGTTTGTAGTCACGAGTTTGTCCCGTTTAGAGGTCTCTGATGTATCCTATTTTGATGTTTATGGTTCCGTTGTTTGACTTTCCGAACTCGTCCTTCTTTGAGTCTCCGTAGATGTTTCCAAGTCCGTAGTAGTATCGTCCTTCGGCGTAGAAGCGTCCGATGCGTTTGATGTCCCATTCTATTCCTCCTCCGAAGGCTATTCCGTAGTCGAATTTGTTTTCTACGGGCATCGTCTCCTGTGCTACGGTGGACGAGCTGCGCCCCGTGTCGTCGCTGGTGCTTGTGGCGAGGTGTGGTGTGGTGTAGTTCATGGTGGTTTTCTCGGAGAGGCAGAAACCTATCTGCGGTCCGAGGTTAATGAAGAAGTTGAGTCCGTTTCTCTCGCGTCCCCAGGCGAGGTGTGCCAGGAACGGTATCTGCACGTACGTCATGTCGCGTTTGTATGCTTCCGCTTCTCCTGTCTCGCTGTTTATGACGGGTGCCCCTGAGAGGGTCTCTATTTTCTCGGTCCATCCGAGTTGCGTCAGGTTTGCCTCCACCTGTATGGCGCAGATGGTGGAGAAGTATTTTTCGCTCGTGTATCGTCCTACGATTCCGGCGGTGTATCCTCCGTGCATTTTTTGGTTGACGTTTGGCTGGAACCCGACGGAGTTCATGGCGTATCCTCCGCTTATTCCGACGGAGAAGACGTTGCGGTATTCGCCCACCTGTGCTTGCGTCTGCGTGATGGCGGCGACGGCGAGTGCGGTGACGGCGAGTGGTCGGCGGATGGAGTGTGTGAGCGTGGGCATTGTCTGTGTGTGCTTCTTAGTATGAGAGGGCTTCTATGCCTCCGTTGTTTTTATAGTGTATGAGCATGAAGGTGTGGTTGCGGTATCCTCCGCCGGATGTCTTGACGAAGTTGAGCGGTGACTGCAGCCATTGTCCCCGTGAGCCAACGAAGTACATGGCGTGGTCGTATCCCGTGAGGGCGAAGTGGGGGAGGGAGGGCATCATGTCTGCTCCGAAGTTTTGGCGGTATTTCTGCACGAACTGTTGTGTGGCGGCTGAGCTCTCGTTGTAGTAGAACGTGGTGGGGATGTAGGCGTCGTAGCGTGCCAGTTGCTGCGGCAGGTACTTGGCGTACATGAGCCACTCGGTGTATCCGAAGAGAGTGCAGCTGACGGCAGTGTTCTTCTGCCGTATGGCGTCGAGTTTGTCTATGGCGCGTCTGAGTTCGGGCATGCGTCCCGTATTGAGGATGACGAGGTTAGGCTGCGAGAGCGAGAAGGCCTTGACGAACTGTTCGTCGGAGGAGTTGAGGTTGGTGATGTTGTAGACCCGTCCTTTGCTCTCGAGGATTTTCCTGAGTGCGAAGGTGAAGACTCCCTTTCTCGACGTGGTGTCGTTGCAGTCGATGATGACGACGTGTCGGTCGGCGAAGTTCTCTGCCACTCTCTGTATGGCAGCGGTGTTCAGCTCGTCGCCGTTCTGGTAGACCTGGTATATTTGCGGGTTCTTGTCTACGTCGTTGCCCGTGATGGAGAAGGGTATTACCATCTTTATGTTGTACGCCTTGCAGAAGTCTCCGATGGGCTTCACTTGCTTGGAGTATAGAGGTCCGAAGATGACCTGGCAGCTGGTGGCTCCGTTTTCGAGCAGTGCGGTGCGCGGGTCTGCGTCGATGGGTACGTTCCATGCGCGCACGTTGACGTTCTTTCCTTCCTGCTTCAGTTTGTCCACGGCCATGAGTATGCCGCGGTAGTACTCGAGCATTCTCCGTCCGTCTCCGTCGACGTTGTGTAGTGGCAGCATTACTCCCACGTTTACTGCTCCGAGTTGCTGTGCGTAGCCTGCGGAGATGGTGGCGCAAAGACTGAGTAGTAGTATTATTCTTTTCATGACGGGTGTGTGTATTTCGTGCGAATTGTTTTTACTGCGCAAAGTTACAAAAAGAAAATGAGCCTGCCAAAAAACGTTGCAAAAAAAAGCCGCACGGCATGCTGTGATGTCGTGCGGTTGTTGTATTTTTGGTTGGGGTTATATGATTAACCGTTAACCTTCTTCATGTGTGCGATGAGCTCGAGCACCTTGTTAGAGTAGCCGATCTCGTTGTCGTACCAAGACACTACCTTAACGAAAGTGTCGGTCAGGGCGATACCTGCCTTAGCGTCGAAGATAGAAGTCAGAGTGCAGCCGAGGAAGTCAGAAGAAACGACAGCGTCCTCAGTGTATCCGAGTACACCCTTCAGCTCGCCCTCAGAAGCTTCCTTCATGGCAGCGCAGATCTCTTCGTACTTAGCTGGCTTAGCGAGGTTTACGGTGAGGTCAACAACAGACACGTCAAGAGTAGGAACGCGCATAGACATACCTGTGAGCTTGCCGTTCAGTTCAGGGATAACCTTACCTACAGCCTTAGCAGCACCTGTAGAAGAAGGAATGATGTTGC
>CAVCKM010000087.1:0-14049 GCA_963602765.1 Alistipes putredinis
ATGCCCACGGGCAGCCTTCTCTCGTTCATTTCTTCCATCATAGTTGCGGCTTTCTGCTTTTGTTTTGCAAATCTACAACTATTTTTTGTAACAAGCAAATATTTCGTCAGTTTGTCGTACCGTCCCTGCATTAACACGGTCCAGTTTGTACCTTTGCACTGTCAAAAAGAAAAATGGCAATAATAAAGGTTCTACGATATTAGCAGTGTAAAGACATCAATATCTATATGGATGGCTGTCTTTGCTAATGTCGGTGTGACGGTACTTGCAGTGCTCAATGCCATGAGGGCGTTGAAGGTATGAGTATTAAACAAAAACAAGCAGCTACATCTTTCGATGTAACTGCTTGATTCTTAGTGTGGGCCATCTAGGGCTTGAACCTAGGACCTCCAGATTATGAGTCTGTTGCTCTAACCAACTGAGCTAAAAGCCCGACACAATATTTGCTATTGCGAGTGCAAAGGTACGGTTTTTTTTTGAATTGCACAAGTTTTGAAGGAGAAAAAATAGCGCTGGCGGTACAAAAAATGCCACTTTAGCCTATTAGGTGGTAGACGTTGCCTGGCATGGAACGCACGATGCCTTGCATTTCAAGCGAGAAGAGGCTGGCGGTGACTATGCCGGCATCCAGACTGGCGGCAAGTGCGATGGCGTTGGCGTGGAGGTCGCCGCGGCGCAGGGCTTCCACGATGCGCTGCTCCTGCGGAAGCAGGTTGGGGTAGAAGGGGCACTCGATGCTTTTGTCGGCTGCCTTTTTCTTCTTTTTTGTTTCCCAGTTAAGTGCTTTGGCGATGTCGTTGGCGGAGGTGAGCAGTTGCGCCTTACCGTCGCGTATGAGGGCGTGGCATCCGGTGCTGTATTCGGACTTTATGGATCCTGGCACGGCGAAGACTGCCTTGCCGTATGCTTTTGCGGTGCGTGCGGTGGAGAGTGCTCCGCCGCGGTATGCGCTTTCCACTACGACGGTGGCATCGCCCAGGGCGGCTACGATGCGGTTGCGCTGGAGGAAGTTGCGTGGTGCGGCGGTGGTGTGCAGGGGGTATTCCGTTATTACGTCGCCGCCGAGACGTGTCATCTCCTCTGCGTCGTGGCGGTGGATGGCGGGGTAGATGGTGTCCTGTCCGTGTGCCACGACGGCTACTGTCGGCAGTCCTGCTGCCATGGCGGCGCGGTGGGCGTGTATGTCGACGCCGTATGCCAGTCCGCTGATGATGTTGCAGTCGGGGCAGAGGGAGGAGATGTCGGCCACGAGTTGGCTGATGACATCGTTGCCGTATGCCGTGATGTTGCGTGTGCCAACGATGCTGACGGTATGTGTGGCGTTGAGGTTGGCGGATGCGTGTGTGTAGAGCACTATTGGGGCGTCGGGGCAGGAGAGGAGTCGGGTGGGGTACTCCAGCGTGCCGTACATGGTAGGTGTGACGTTGTACTTTGCGCACCATTCCAGTTCTTCCAGTGCCTGTTTCTCCAGTTGCCCGAAGTCGGTGGCGAAGGTGTCGATGACCGTCTGCGTTACGTCGGGGCAGAAGTCCAGCAGGTCGTTGCGGCGTTCCAACAGCGCAAGGGGTGTCCCTGCGGCTTTGATGAGTCGCAGTACAGTCTCTGGCGTCAGCTGGTGCGTGGCGATGCGGTTGAGTATGATGGCGGCAGTGAGTTCGGTCATCGCGTGTACCTTATATATCAATAGGAAGTGTAGAGGTGGTGTACTAGTGTCTGTCCGACGGCTTTGAGTGTGGACTTGTCGATGTGCTGCATGTCGTCGCTGACGGTGTGCCATGTGGGTCCGAAGCAGCTTTGCTGGCAGTCAGGGTAGTATGGTATGATATCCACAGTGGGCACACCGGCCTCATTGAGGTACTTGTGGTCGTCGGTGATGTAGCCTCCTGCCTGCATTGGGAACATTGTCGAGTAGCCTGCGGAGGCTGCGGCTTGCCAGAGCCAGTTGACGATGTTCTGTGCGTATTTGAGCGAGAAGCCTTCCTGGTAGAATTTTGCTCCCTGTCCGCCCACCATGTCGAGCAGTATGCCGTAGGCGTACGTTTGCGGCTTCATCTGTTTGGCAAAGTGCTCTGCGCCCAGTGCCCAAGAGGTCTCGTCCTTCTCCGTACCGTAGTCCTCTGCGTCGAAGCAGACGAGGTCGATGCCTACGGGTGCCACGGGCTTTGCCTGCAGTTGGCGTGCTATCTCGATGAGCACCGCCACGCCGCTGGCTCCGTCGTTGGCAGCCATGACGGGCTTGTTGTGGTTGGCCTTGTCGGGGTCGTTGTCAGCCCACGGGCGTGAGTCCCAGTGTGCGCAGAGTATGATGCGCTGCGGCACGTCGGGGTTGATGGATGCTATGATGTTGGTGGCGTGCAGCGTGGTGCCGTCCCATGCCTTGATGTCTGTCTTCTGTGTGCTGACGGTGCATCCCATGCGCTTGAAGGTCTTCATTATCCACTGTGCGCAGGAGTCGTGCGCGGCGGAGTTCATGGTGCGTGGTCCAAAGTCGCACTGTGCGGCGCAGTAGGCGTAGGCACTGTCTTCGTTGAAAGCCGGTATGGCCGAAGAGTCTGCAGTGTCGGCTTCGGCAGACTGTGCTTTGCCTTTGCATGATGCAAGGGCAAGCAGTACGAACGGGAGTAGGATGAGTTGGCGCATCGGTATGTGTGTATTTGGCGTTTTGTTGAATGGATGTTTCTTGGGTCGTCCGGCAAGGGGAATTAGAGCAGTGCGAGTATTTCGTCGTAGCTGCTGCAGATGTAGTCGGCTCCTGCTGTCTGGAGTTCTTCGCGGTCGCCGTAGCCGAAGAGTACTCCGACGGAGGTGAGTCCGCACTCCTTTGCCCCGTTGATGTCGAACTTGCGGTCGCCTATCATGAGTACCCGCGAGCGGTCGGTGATGCCCATCGTGGTGAGTCCGTAGTTGATGACGTCTGCCTTGGTGTGGCGTATGCCCTCGTCGTCGCGTCCGAAGACGTAGTCGAGGTGGTCGGCGAGGTGGAATATTTCCTCTGTCACTTTCTTTGCCAGTCGCTGCATCTTGCTTGTGGCAAGTGCGAGGCGGTAGCCGCGTGAGCGCAGTTCCTCGAGGAACTCGTACACGCCGGGGTATTCTTTCTGTTCGTACACGCCGGTGGCGAAGTAGCGTTCGCGGTAGCCCTCGACACCGAGTTCCGCCTGCTGGTCGTCGAGGTGGTAGAAGTCCTTGAAGGAGTCTTCTAGCGGCGGTCCGACGAAGGGTCGCAGTGCGTGCCAGTCGTCTACGTGTATGCCGAGTTTGTCCAGTGCATACTGTGCACTTTTCATTATTCCCTCTCCACTGTCGACGAGCGTTCCGTCGAGGTCGAAGAGTATGGTGTCGAATTGCTTTGTCATGTGTTATCCTGTTGTTTACCGTTTGCTTTGAAAGAAGGTCTTCATGATGTTTGCGCAGTCTTCTTCGAGAATGCCGCTGACGACTTCCGTTTTGGGGTGCAGCGCCTTGGGTGCGATGAGACGGTAGCCGCGCTTTGCATCCGGTGCTCCGTAGACTACGCGTGATATCTGTGACCATCCGAGTGCTCCGGCGCACATGGGACATGGCTCTACCGTGACGTAGAGTGTGCAGTCCTGCAGGTACTTTCCGCCCAAGGCGTTGGCGGCGGCGGTGATGGCCTGCATCTCGGCGTGCGCCGTGACGTCGTGCAACGTCTCGGTCAGGTTGTGCGTGCGTGCTATTATTCTTCCCCGGCACGTGACGACGGCGCCGATGGGAATTTCGCCTTCTTCGGCAGCCTGTCTGGCTTCCGCCAGGGCGCGTTTCATCATTTCTTCGTCGGAAGTCGGAGTCATGAGTGGTGTGTCTTTGGGGTGTTGATAGAGTGGGGGCGAGACCTTGTCTACGCCTTCTTCTGTGTAAGAATGGAGACTACGACGTATGCCACGATGATGAGCGAGAAGCCTGAGTAGCATAGGTTGGTCTGTGCCGTGGCGATGCCTGCGGCGATGGTGCCGATGAGTGCCAGTGCGCTGAAGATGACGAAGCCGTATTTTATCTCGTTGCCCTTGAATCCCCAGTGTTTGAACTTCAAGGCGAACATGGGGATCTCGGCGATGAGAAGCCACGAAGAGACGAAGATGCCCACGATGACGAGGGGCATGAACCATGCGTACTGCTCCAGCGCCTCGCCGAATCCCACGAGCAGCGAGCCCCAGAAGAGGGCGTTGGCTGGTGTCGGTAGACCGATGAACGACGTGGTCTGTCGGGTGTCGAGGTTGAACTTTGCCAGTCGCAGTGCGGAGAATGCTGCTACGATGAAAGCGACGTACGGCAGTACGGGGCGCAGGCATTCGATGGCACCGGGGTAGTCGATGACCTGCAGTTCGTAGTAGATGATGCTTGCAGGGGCTACGCCGAAGGTGACATCGTCGGCAAGGGAGTCCAGCTCTTTGCCTATCTCGCTGGAGACGTGCAGCAGGCGTGCGGACATGCCGTCGAAGAAGTCGAAGACGGCACCGAGTATGATAAACAACAAAGCCATAGCGGGCGAACCCGTTATGGCGTATGTGGTTGCGATGCAGCCGCAAACGAGGTTGCAGCAAGTGATCGTGTTTGGTATGTGTTTCTTCATCTTGTGTGAAGTGTTGAATACGGAGTGTAGTGGGGTAGAGTGGGGCGGGAAAATTTACTTCAGACGTGCTATGACAGTCTGGTTGCCCGTGGTGGCTTGCTTCATGTCGACGAGAATCTCCGTGCCGACAGGCAGGAAGAGGTCTACGCGCGATCCGAACTTGATGAATCCGAGGTGCTCGTCGATGTAGCAGTCTTCGCCTTCCTTGGCGTAGGTGACGATGCGTCGCGCCATGGCACCGGCAATCTGTCGGCAGAGGATGTCCACGCCGTCCGGCGTGGTGATGATGATGTCGGTCATCTCGTTCTCTTCCGATGCTTTCGGCAGCCAAGCCTTGTGGAACTTGCCGTTCTGGTGGTGTACCATCTTTACCTTGCCGTCAACGGGAAACCAGTTGGCGTGCACGTTGAAGAGGCTCATGAAGATGCTCACCATGATACGCTTTTCGTGAAAGTATTTGTTCTCGTCCACCTCTTCGATGACGACGATGCGGCCGTCGGCAGGTGCCACGACGAGTTTTTCCGTCTCGTCGGTGCCGAAGAGTCTGATAGGGCAGCGGAAGAAGTTGAGCACAACACACCACGCCGCACCGAAGATTACGGCGAAGACGTAAAAAGGTATCGGAGTGTCGAACGAGCGCCATAGTATTACGCCGATGGCGACAAGGATCATTGCGCTGTAGACTAGTGTGTCTGTGCCTTCACGGTGTATGCGTATTTTCTTTAGTTTCTTGATTCGTTTTCCCATGTGCGGGGTTGATGATGGGTTAATAAGGTTTAGGCGAGGTTTTGTGCATACTCGCGGTTAATCTGTGCAAAGTTACATTATTTCCTCCGTTCTTACAAATTATAAGGTGTGAAACTGTCTTTTTCTTTCCTTTTAAAACCGCTATGGGACGTTTTTCTCTACAAAATGTGTAACTTTGCGTTGTTATGCACAATTTTATACATCTCCACACCCATACCTATTACTCGTTGCTGGACGGTCAGAGTCCGGTGGGCGACCTTGTCAAGAAGGCCGTCAAGGACGGCATGCGCGGCATGGCCATCACCGACCACGGCAATATGTTCGGCATTAAAGACTTTTTCGATGCCGCAAACAAGATTAACAAGGACCTGAAGAAGGAGGGCAAGGAGCCATTCAAGCCCATCTTCGGCTGCGAGATGTATGTGGCGCGCCGCGGCATGGCACGCCGTGACGAGAAGACAGACCGTGGCGGCTGGCACCTCATAGTGCTTGCCAAGAACCTCCGTGGCTACAAGAACCTGATAAAGCTCGTCAGCGACTCATGGGTGGACGGCTACTACGGTCGTCCGCGTACAGACCACGAGCACTTGGAGATGTACAAGGACGACCTCATCGTCTGCTCCGCCTGCATCGGCGGTGAGATACCGAGCAAGATTCTTGCCGGCGACATCGAGGGAGCGCGCAAGGCGGTGGAGTGGCACAAGGCGATGTGGGGCGACGACTTCTATCTGGAGTTGCAGCGCCACGAGGTGAAGGACCCCAACCAGCGCGCCAACCGCGAGACGTTCCCATTGCAGCAGAAGGCCAACCGCGTGCTCATCGAGCTGGCCAAGGAGTACGGCATAAAACTCATCTGCTCCAACGACTGCCACTTCGTCAACGAGGAGAATGCCGAGGCGCACGACCACCTGCTCTGCCTTGCCACCGGCAAAGACCTCGACGACCCGACGCGTATGCTCTATACGAAGCAGGAGTGGTTCAAGACCCAGCAGGAGATGAACGACGTATTCGGAGATATCCCCGAGGCACTGGAGAACACCCTCGAGATTCTCGACAAGGTGGAGACATACAACTTGGAGTCCGACCCCATCATGCCGTTCTTCCCCATACCGGAAGACTTCGGTACGGAGGAGCAGTGGCGGCAAAAGTACACCGAGGCAGACCTCTTCAAGGAGTTCACCTGCGACGAGAACGGCGAAAACCAGCTCCCTGAGGAGGACGGTCAGAAGAAGATAAAGAAACTCGGCGGCTACGACAAGATATACCGCATCAAGTTCGAGGCGGACTATCTGGCAAAACTGGCCTACGAGGGAGCACAGCGCATCTACGGTTCAGGCACCCCGGACAATCTCACTGCCGACACTCTCGTGAAGGGCACCTACGGCATACCCGAGGAGGTGGAAGACCGCATACGTTTCGAGCTTCACATCATGAAGACGATGGGCTTCCCCGGCTACTTCCTCATCGTGCAGGACTTCATCAACTCCGCCCGCCAGCAGCTTGGCGTATGGGTAGGTCCGGGACGTGGCTCGGCGGCGGGTTCTGTTGTGGCATACTGTCTGGGCATCACCAAGATAGACCCCCTCAAGTATGACCTCCTTTTCGAACGTTTCCTCAACCCAGACCGTATCTCCCTCCCTGATATCGATACCGACTTCGATGACGATGGCCGTGGCAAGGTGTTGCAGTGGGTCATGGACAAATACGGTCACGAGAACTGTGCCCACATCATCACGTACGGCACGATGGCCACGAAGAACTCCATCAAGGATGTGGCACGCGTGGAGAAACTGCCCCTCGACAAGACCAACGCCCTGTGCAAGGCTATCCCCGACCGTCTGCCAGACGGTCTGAAGATGAATCTGGGCAACGCCATCAAGTGCACCCCTGAGCTGCAGCTTGCCGAGGCATCCACCGACCCCCGTGAGGCAAACACTATAAAGTACGCACGTATGCTCGAGGGCACAGTGCGCAACGTCGGCATACACGCCTGCGGCTTCATCATCTGCCGCGACCCCATCTCATCCCACGTGCCGGTGTCCACTGCCGACGACCCGGACTTCCCGGAGATAAAGACGGCGGTGACGCAGTACGACGGTCACGTCATTGAGAGTACTGGTCTTATCAAGATGGACTTCCTCGGACTGAAGACCCTCTCCGAGCAGAAGGAGGCGTGCCGACTCATCAAGTTGACACGCGGCATCGACGTGGACCTCGACCATATCCCCATCGACGACGAACCGACCTACCAGCTGTACCAGCGCGGACAGACCATCGGCACCTTCCAGTTTGAGTCTGCCGGCATGCAGAAGTACCTCCGCGAACTGCACCCTACCGTGTTCGAGGACCTCATAGCCATGAACGCCCTCTACCGTCCGGGTCCTATGGACTACATCCCCTCGTTCATCGCACGTAAGAACGGCCGCGAACCCATCACGTACGACATCGACTGCATGGAGAAGTACCTGAAGGACACGTACGGCATCACGGTGTACCAGGAGCAGGTGATGCTCCTCTCGCGCCAGCTTGCCAACTTCACCCGTGGCGAGAGTGACGCCCTGCGTAAGGCGATGGGTAAGAAGAAGAAGGATATCGTAGACGCGATGAAGCCGAAGTTCATCGAGGGAGGCAAGAGCAACGGCCACGATCCGAAGGTGCTGGAGAAGATTTGGGCGGACTGGGAGAAGTTCGCCTCCTATGCCTTCAATAAGTCGCACGCTGCCTGTTACTCGTGGGTGGCATACCAGACCGCCTACCTCAAGGCGAACTACCCGGCCGAGTTCATGGCAGCCCTGCTGACGCGCCGCCGCTCCGACATCAGGGAAATCACCAAACTCATGGACGAGTGCAAGGCGATGGGCATCAGTACGCTCGGGCCGGACGTCAACGAGTCCATCGCCACGTTCGGTGTCAACGCCAAGGGCGAGATACGCTTCGGTCTGGCAGCCATAAAAGGCATGAGCGAGGCGGCTACCGAGGCCATCATACAGGAGCGCGAGAAGAACGGCCCGTACAAGGATATATGGGAACTGGTGGAGCGCGTCCCCTCTTCTGCCATGAACAAGAAGGCGCTTGAATGTCTCGCCCTCTCTGGCGCACTGGACCGTTTCGGCATCACCCGCGAACAGTACGTCTGGGCAGACCCTGCCAGAAACGACACCTTCATCGGGCAGCTCAGCCGCTACGGACAGTCGTACCAGAAATCCGTGCAGGAAGCCACCAATTCGCTCTTCGGCGACCTCTTCGGTGCTGTGGAGATAACGAAACCCAAGCCGCCAAAGGAGGCTGAGGAGTGGAGTGCCATAGAACGCCTGAACCGCGAGCGCGCCCTGGTGGGCATCTATCTTTCCGCCCATCCGTTGGACGAGTACGCCGTGATAATGGAGACCATGTGCAACCGCCACTGTCAGGACATCGGGCGCGAAGCCGACAAGGAAGCCCTCTCCAAGCTGGAACAGATAACCGTCGGCGGCATCGTCACCGCTGTGCAGTCACGCTTCACCAAGACGGGCAAGCCGATGGGCATCGTGACCATCGAGGACTTCGACGGTGCCGGTGAGATAGTACTCTTCGGCGACGAGTGGAGCCAGTATTCCGGCAAGCTGCAGGAGGGCTGCTCCGTCTTTGTCCGTATGGCGTGCACCGAGCGTTTCCGCGGCAGCGGAAATTACTTTATCAACGTGCAGAGCATCGACTTCCTGCAGACTATTGCCGAGCATGCGATGAAGAGCATCAGCATACACGTCAACATCAACGCGCTGCGCAAGAAGGATGTCTTTGACGACGAAGAAGCCGCTGTCGGCGAGGATGCCTCCGAGAGTGTACTCTCCGACCTTGCCACCATCCTCACGGAGTCGCCCGGTGAGACAAAGGTGACGTTCGCCGTCACCGACACGTCCATCAGCACCATGCCGATGCGCCTGCACTCTCCGCAGTTGGGAGTGAAGATAAACCGCCGCATCGTCGACTTCATCAAAGCTCACGAAGGGCTGCAGATGAGCCTGTAGTCACACTTGCAGATATACGGAAAAAGCCGCAATGTCCATTGGACATTGCGGCTTTTTTATAAGTAGGTGGCCGAAACTATTTCCTTTCCAGATTGCGGCTGGCATCTATTCTAAGGAAGATGAAGAGCAACAGCGTGAAGCCCCACAGGGACGAACCGCCGTAACTGAAGAATGGCAGCGGAATGCCGATGACGGGGGTCAGGCCCAGCACCATTCCTACGTTGATGAAGACGTGGAAGAGGAACACGCTGAGCACGCAGTAGCCGTAGATCCGCCCGAACTTGTGCACCTGCCGCTCCGCCACGTGGATGAGGCGTACGATGAGAGCCAGAAACAGCAGCAGTACCGATGCCGACCCGACGAACCCCTCCTCTTCGCCCACTGTGCAGAAGATGAAGTCCGTGTCCTGCTCCGGCACGTACTTCAGCTTCGTCTGCGTGCCGTTGAGGAATCCCTTGCCCGTCAGTCCACCGGAGCCGATGGCAATCTCGCTTTGGTGTACGTTGTAACCCGCACCGGCAAGGTCCTCCTCCAATCCCAACAATACGTTGATGCGCACACGTTGATGAGGCTCCATGACATTGTTGAGTACGTAGGATGCCGAGTAGAAAAACAGCGTAGACCCCACGGTGAAGGCAATGATGTACAGGTAACGCTTGAACTGCTTCTCAAACCACGAGTAGAGCATATAGCCCACCAGCAGCACCATAAGCAAAATCTGCACCCACACCACATTGAAACGTATCACGTACTCTGAGAAAAGCAACGCCAACAGGGTGGTCACAACGGATGTGCCGGCGATGGCGACGGCCTCCTTGGGAGCATGGCAGTAGCGCCATATCATACCCGAAGTGAATATCTGTATCATCAGCAGCACCGTAAACTGCCCGATGCTCGTGGGAGTGTCGAAGAGCGTCGGCTCGGCGAAGCGTATGCCGATGACGAAATAGAGTATCATCGCGATGCCTGTAAAAAGGAAGCTGCCCGTCATGCCTTCGCGGTAGAGCATGAGGAAGAACGAGGCATAGACCAGTGCGGAGCCCGTCTCCTTCTGCATCACTATGAGCACCATGGGGAGCATTATCATGCCTATAGCCCGGGCGAGGTGCCGCCAGTTGGAGATGACGAAGGTGTGTGCCGACATGTACTTCGCCACCGCCAGTGCCGTGGCGAATTTGGCAAACTCCGCCGGTTGCAGTCGCAGTGGTCCTAGTACAAGCCACGAACGGGACCCCTTGATCTCGTGCGGATTGAAGATGGTGGCGAAGAGCAGCAGCATCATGACGGCGTAGATGGCGTAGGCGAACGTGTCGTACGCCCGGTCGTCAAGCAGCAGAATGACGGTGCCGAGGGCTATGCTGGTGCCTATCCATACAATCTGCATGCCCGAGCGCGTGCTGAGCGAGAAGATGTCCGCATCGCCGTAGGAAAAGCTGGCTCCGCAGACGCTGAGCCATCCGAAGGCGAGCAGCGTGATGTAGATGAGGATGGTTACCCAATCAATGGAGCGCAGCACTGACGTAGACCGTTTATTCATAGATAATCTGGAACGCCTTTGGTAAATACTTTATGATGTCGCTGGCGATGAGGCTCTCTACGCCCACTTCGTCTGCTGCCAAGTCGCCTGCCATGCCGTGTATGTACATACCCAGCATGGCGGCCTCCATCTGCGTGTATCCGCGTGCCAGCAGTGCCGTGATGATGCCGGTGAGCACGTCGCCAGACCCTGCTGTCGCCATGCCGCTGTTGCCGCTGTTGTTGAAGACGGTGCGTCCGTCGGGCAGGCAGAGTGCACTGTAGTGCCCCTTGAGCAGCACGTAGGCGTGGAGTCGCTGCGCTACGTCACGGGCGCGCATCAGACGGTCGAAGTCGTCCGACGGCGACGAGCCAAATAGGCGGTCCAGCTCGTGAGGATGAGGTGTGAAGATGAACCCTTCAGGCAACTGCTGCAACCAAGCGCGGTGCGTCGCCAGAATGTTGATGGCATCAGCGTCCACGACGGTGGGCACTTTGGTGCTCCGCAGTTGTGCCAGCAACGTCACGGCAGTCTGGTCGTCCGTGCCCATGCCAGGACCGATGCCCAGTGCGCTGTAGTTGTTGGCGTCCATGCTGCGCGTGAAGCGTTCCTCGTCGAAGTCGTGGTGTATGATGGCCTCGGGCACGCTGATCTGCAGTATGCTGTTGTTGGCGCGTGGCGAATGTACCGTCACTTTGCCCACTCCCGAGCGCAGGCAGGCCTTGGCAGCCAGAACGGCTGCCCCTGCCATGCCGAATTTTCCTGCTACAAGCAGTGCGTGGCCCATGGTGCCCTTGTGGGCGAAGTCACCGCGGGGCTTTACCAGTTTCTTTACGTCCTCAAACTCCAGAATGGTGTAGTCCGTCTTGGTGTTCTCGATGAAGAACCTGGAGAGTCCGATGTCCAGTACCTTTACCTTGCCGAGGAATATCTGGTTGTCTGCCAGCATCATGGAGAGTTTCTTCATTCCGATGGTCAGCGTGAGGTCAGCGCGCAAGATGTTCTGGTGTATGTTGTACGTGTTGTCCTCCGTCATGAGTCCAGATGGCATGTCGATGCTGACCACCTTGGCGTTGGAGGCGTTGACGTATTTTACAACCGCCGCAAATCCGCCGCCCAAAGGCTTGTTGAGTCCGGAGCCGAAGAGTCCGTCGATTACTACCATGTCGTTTTTCAGTGCAGGAGGGTCAAATTCCGACACTATCTCGTGCAGATTCCCGCCACAGTCGAGCAGCCTGTCGCGGTTGGTGGCGCAGTCCTCAGAGAGGTCCTTGCCCACGATGAAAAGGTACGTCTCCACGTCGTAACCCCTGTCTTTCAGCATTCGTGCTACGGCGAGGGCATCACCGCCGTTGTTGCCCGGACCAGCCAGCACCACCATCTTGGTGGACGCGTCCCACCGTTGGACAATCTCGTCCGTCAGTGCGCGTGAGGCGCGCTCCATCAAGTCGATGGAGGCTATTGGTTCGGTAGCTATAGTATGTTTGTCAAGTTCGTGTATTGCAGTGCCTGTGAATATCTTCATTGTCATTAACGGGGACGGTTCCCCCGCAGTATAGTACGTGTGTATGATTATAATTGTTGCAAAATTACTAATTTTCTCTTGATAAACGTGGCTGTTTCATATCTTTTTTGTAATTTTGCAGACATTACGGCAGGTGTCGCCTGCCAATGTCTAACCAACAATAACTTTGATGAAACGAGTTACCCTCCTTGACAAGACCTTCGAATTGTCCATCCCTGAGGAAGAAATAATGAAGTGTGTCCGCCGTCTGGCAGAAGAGCTGAAGGCAGACTACGCCGACAAGAACCCCATCTTCGTTACCGTGCTCAACGGGGCATTCGTTTTTGCGTCCGACCTTTTTCGCGTCATAGACTTCCCGTGCCAGATGGCATTCACCAAGTTGGCAAGCTATGCCGGAATAGCCTCTACGGGCAAAATCATTGAGCAGCTCCCCGTCAGCGAGGATATTACAGACCGCCATGTCGTCATCGTGGAGGACATCGTGGAAACAGGATTCAGCATGCAGTTCCTCATCGAACAACTGCGTCTGCGCCATCCCGCCAGCATCGAGATATGCGCCTTCTCCAACAAGCCGGAGAAGCTGAAGGTTCCCGACGTCAAGGTGAAGTACGTAGGCATGAAGCTGCCAGAGGCATTTATCGTGGGCTACGGACTCGACTACCAGCAGCAGGGGCGCAACCTCAGGGACATCTATTCGCTGGTGGATGAATAATGAAGAAACAACAAACTTATAAATACACAACTCACAACTCAAAATGAAGAACATCGTAATCTTCGGTGCCCCAGGTTCAGGCAAGGGCACACAGAGCGAGAAAATCATCGCTCAGTACGGCGTAGCACACATCTCAACGGGCGACGTGCTTCGTGCAGAAATCAAGGCAGGCTCAGAGCTGGGCAAGACAGCCTCTCAGTATATCAACGAGGGCAAGCTGCTGCCGGACGCACTCATCATCGACATCCTCGCTTCTACTCTCGACAGCAAGGGCAAGGACATCCCAGGCGTCATCTTCGACGGTTTCCCACGCACCATAGCGCAGGCTGAGGCCCTCGACGCTATGCTCAAGGAGCGCGGCGAGGAGGTCAGCGTAGTCATCGGTCTCGAGGTAGACGACGAGGAACTCGTAAAGCGCATCATCGCCCGCGGCAAGACCAGCGGTCGTGCCGACGACAACGAGGAGACAGCCAAGAAGCGTCTCGACACATACTACTCACAGACCCTCCCTCTAAAGGATTTCTACATCAAGCAGGGCAAGTACGCAGCCATCAACGGCGTAGGTTCGCTCGACGCCATCTTCGCTGACATCCAGGCTGCCATCGAGAAGTAACCTTTGTGCAGCAGGCACATTTTATAAAACGCACACCATATTATATATACGTATACGCCAACGGGGTTCGCCGGATTTCATTCCAGCGAACCCCGTTGGCGTTGCTCATACTGAGCCGGATTATAAATTTGCAAAAAGTCAAACGCTTAGAGGATTATATCAGTTAGTAAAGTGTAAAAAATAACTTGAGCAGTTTTTATATGACTGTCCGAATTGAATGCGATGGGCTGAAAGCCCTATACTACATAGCCCAGGGCAACGCCCTGGGTACATCAGGACATCAACCACCGCCCTGTAAGGGCAAAAGTACATAAACCCTTCGCGCCAAGACTATAGAC
>CAVCKM010000088.1:0-26178 GCA_963602765.1 Alistipes putredinis
CCATGTGTTTTCCCAGACTCATGTCGAAGTGCAGCACGGGGTATTCCGTCCACTCTTTCTCCAGCTTTTCGATGGCGAGTCCTTTGAACAGTTCCTTTCTGCCTTCGAAGTAGCTTTGCATGGTGGATACAAGGAGCGACTTGCCGAAACGGCGCGGTCGTCCCAAGAAGAAATGCTTTCCGCCGGCGTGGGCCATACGGTAGATGTATTCCGTCTTGTCGATGTAGAGTTTGTCTTCCTTTCGGATTTCTTCGAACGTCTGTATTCCTATAGGGTAAAGTTTCAGTGCCATGGTAGTCTTGCTCCTAATTTTTTTGCAAAGGTAATGATTTTCGTTCAGACACCAACGGTTGTTTGACGGGAATTTGTTGTGGAGGACGTTAATGCTATGTTTTTTAGGACATTTACCACTGAGCCGTTTACGTGTGGCTTGTCTATAGCTTAACACCAACACTCTGGCTCTGTCCTTGACTCTGACCGCTCTGGAGGGAATCAAAGTTCTTACTGGCTAGAGACGAAGAGGATATCTTGGTGCTGCAAGAGGTGGCCTCTTCTGCCTTGAAAGCGTTTTGCTGCTTTGTATTGTCGTAACTGGCACGCGTCAGACCGTTTTGCTCTGCCCCATTTCGCGCTTCTCCAAAACTCATAACTCCTGAATGCTGGTATTCGTAATTGCTTGAAAAATTCACTTCTTGAACGAAAGCGTGGGTCGCCGCCGCTGCCTTCTGGGGACTGTTCAATACAGAAGCTTTGATGTCTGATTTGTAGGCTCTTCTCTGCGTCTGCTCTGGTATCTGTCCTGCGTCGTATAGGGCTTCCCGTTGTTCTGCGGTGTAATTCGCCCTTTCGACTACGGCTCCCACTTTTCCGTCGGCAGTAGCCTTCAAACTGGTCTTGACGTGTGTGTTCATGGATTCTACGGCAGAGACCATGTCCTTCTTGTCTTGGTATTTGATATTTTCAAAGTCCCTTACCAGAACGGCGGTGCCTTTCGGCAACTTGACGTTTCCGTCCTGTAAGGTAATGGAAGAGGGGTATGACACGTTGGCGGACGTTCTGCCGTTTTCTTGACATTTTGCGTCGGCAACAGCGGATTCGGCAGCAGAAGGAGGATAAAGGCTGACTGCCCTAGTGTATGTTTCGGCACTTTCGGGGTCGTTCTTATTTGGTTTTTCATATTCCATGTATGCAACTACTTGGTCATTAATATCGAAGCTCTCACTTTCTTGCCAGTCCTTAGTTTTCACAGCCTTTTGTAATGCGTCGGCCGCTATGGAGTGATTGGTAAGGGTAGGGGATTTGGATTCCTTGAATTTGATGTCTGTAGTCGATGTACGGACGGGCATCTGGTATGTTCCTATCGGATTGACTTTTACGGCTTCGTCTGTTGGAGCGACGGGAGTGTTGTGCAACCAGTCTTTGTAGTAGCCTGCTCCTACATTCTTGTCATAGTCCAACTTTTGTTCGCTTGTGGTCTGTGCAGACGTTGGTACTGAGGCTTGGTCGGCGGTATTGTTGGTTGGTGTGAACGACAGTGGTACTTCATCTTCTTCGATGGTGACTTCCATAGGGATATCATTGCCCTTGGGAAGGGACGGTGTTGAGTTGGGGAGAATATCCATTGCGGATGCTTTTTGCAGTTCCATGTTTATATTGTTAAAGGGTGAATTATGTGGATTGTATCTCCGTTATACCCGGTACACCATTGAGTGAACCGGACTAAGCGGTATGTTTAGCGTCCTCTGCCGTGGGAGCGTTCCTGTTGTTCGTCTTCCTTGACTTCTTTGTCAGGGAATAGTTCCTTGTCATTCATCAGTTGTGATTCAAACTCTTGGAGGTTGTCCTTGATGGACATCTTATGGTCGTAGTCCATCACAAACCTTTGTGCGAGACCGGCATTGGTGACTGTTCCAGCCTGTATCTGGTCGTCGTCACGGTTATACTGGTAGTGGAGGACATCTCCGCTTGGAGTCTCCATGACAGGGATGAGGTTCTGTTTGTTGTATCTTTCCCATTCTGCTTCGGCGAAGTCTTTGCAGATTTCCTGGACATCGGCAGTAGGTTCAGATGGAACGTGACCGATTACTATCTCGTCGTAGAGGTCTTCGTATGTCACCTTATTGAGTATGTCATACTGACCGATGTGATTGTCATAGACCAGAACGATATCGTTGTTTTCGGCAACCTTTTCCTGTGACTCTGACTGCTTCCATGTAGCGAAGGTGCATTCGAGGTCTATGCCGTTCTGGAAGGCGTTGTCGTTAGCGTACTCCAAAGCGGCGTTCACGTCGCTCTTGAGAAGGTCTTTGATTTTGTTGCACTGCGTTTCATTGAGGAACTCGTCCTGCCAAGCGTAGTAGATGCGATTTTCACGGCGGCCGCATTCTGGACCACGACTATCCTCTGTCACCTCCTTTAGATGTTTGAGGTTCTGGTCGGGTGTCAAATAGTAGTTGTAGTCTACGGTGGCAGCCACTGTGTTGTCTTCGGGTGACTGGGCTGTTAGTTTGCCGTGTGCGGAGTCATAGACGATTTCAAAGGTCTCGCCGCTTTGGACAGTGCGGAAAGTCTGGAATGGAATAGTTACGCCTGCTTCCTTGGCAGCCGAATCACCGAAGATTCTGCCTGCATCGAACTTGTTGCGGATTTCCTTGTTCTCCTTGGAAATCAGGCTGTAGTCTGCGTTCTGCCCTTTGGACATTTCCTTGTCAATCTTGTCGAAACGTGCAGTGGTGTACTGGGTAGATTTCTTTACGTCATTGAGTACTGTCTTGATGAAGTCAGGGGACTTCTTCAGGCAGCCAAGCCAGCTTTTGAGGTAGTTGACACTGTCGCCCTTGGTGTACTTGGCAATGCCGTACTTTTGGGCGAGGAAAGCTGCACTCATCTCTGCCACCAGTTCTTCACGTGCGTAGTCATCATCGCCAAAACGTGAAGGGGTGTTAAGTCTGGTAAGGATATGTGATGCTCCGGTAGAATGGGACATCTCGTGGAACAGGTTTGAGTAGAAGTGCTCGTCGGTGTCGAACTGTGGGCGTGTAGGAATGACTATCTCGTTTTTGCTGATTGAGTAGTACGCCTCGTCGCCGGGTTCCAGCTTGATAGGGCATATCCAGAGGTCGTTGTAGAGCATCTCGTCAACTATAGGGAGATGGTGCTCGTGCTTGTTGTTGGAAAGGGCTTGCTCACTTGTCGGGAAGTACTTGTCCTGCAGCTTCTTGTAGAGTTCTGGACGGGCTTCCTCCAGATTGGTCTGGGCTATGTTGAACACTCGGAATGACTGACGGGTCAAGCGGACGGCGATGGTCTCTCGTGCTGCTTGTGACATCTGGTTGTATTCTTCAAGGGTCATGTCTATCTTCTCATGTGTTTCCTTGTCGAAGAATATCGGCTTGGAGAAGCTAACTATCGTAGACTCCTCTCCTTTGTTTACGTGTACCAAAGGGAGTTTGTTGCCGTCCTTGTCTACTTTCGGTTTTGGCTTTGCCCCTTTGCCCTTGGCTTTCGACTCGGTGAAGTTTTCCTGAATGAGGCGGTTGTAGGTTACCCAGATATTGGACTTGTAACCTGCGTCGGCGGCAAGCATGGTGAGGAAGAAGGAGTTTGTGCCGTTGTATGGACGGCCGTCAAGGTTTATGGCTTTGTTCATACCTCCTGCTGTTGCCTTCCATGGCTTCTGCCATTTGGCGGCTTTCAGCTCTTCCAACTGCTTTATCATGATTTCGGAGAACTTCTGGTACATCTTGTCTTCCTGTGACATGGTCTCGGAAGGTGCAACAGTAGTTGCGGACAGCTTTAGAGAAGGGTCTTCTTTGACCATATCGAGGTACTTCTCGCCAAGTCCCCAACGTAGGCGGTCTCTCTCTATCTCCTTTGTCCCTCTTGCGTTGTTGAAGAAGTTGGAAAGGTCTTCCTTGGACGGCAGGACGGCGAACTTTTCTCCATTATCGCCATTTGTCGTGGTAATCCACAGCTCCCAACGGTTTTCGGCCTTGTTTTTGATAAGGCTGACAGAGGAAAGGACGGCGGTCTGGGACTGCTGCTCCTGCTTGTTTTCTTTTGTAGTTTCGTTTTCTTTCATCGGTGCTTCACGTTTTATCTTGTCGTTTAAGGGTGCGGACTTGGAATGTACCTGCTCCGTCATCGACTTTGACTCCGAGTCACGCATTTCTGCTATTGACTTGGCCAGAGTGTTGTCCACACGGGACAGATAGTCCTTTTCGTTCCTGATTCCCAACACCTGCATGCCGATACTCTGTGATTTGTCAAAGATATCTGAGGCGTGGGGATGTATGTTGAAGGTGTCATATTTGATTTGAGGGAGACCGTTCTTGTATGGGGCAGGCTCGACTGACATGGCGTTGAGAGCCCATGCGGATGATGTGATTTTGTGGGAATTCTCCTGTAGGTATTCTACCAGGGACGTGTCGTCAAGGTCGGTGGCTACGGACAGTATGCCGTTGAGTCTCTCTATCTCGCCCTTGCATTCGCTGTAACGGGGGAGTCTCTCCATATCCTTGCCTGTTATACGGTATGTCTCCTCGAGGTTATAGACACTGCCCCTCATATCGGTGATGTTAGCCCTTAAAGCCTTCATTGTCTCCTTATCGTTGACAATGTCACGCTTTATTTCGCCCAAGCGTTCGAGATGGGCAAGGTGGAAGGCTCTCTCTTCCATTGCTTCGTAGGTAAATTCCTTTGCGTCGATTCCATGGGCTTTGCCGATAACTACTATGTCTTTTAATATTGCTGTGATTGCAGTTGTGGCGTTGCTGTAGGCTTTGCCATGGGTGATGTCGGAGGCAATAGGATTGCTGTGGTATAGGTGATACTCCTTCATGTTGTTTGCTCTGCTCCATGATTTGGTCATATCATCGTACAGTATAGTAGCTTTCGCCTTGATGGTGTCTACACTGTCTTTTCTTTCTACGCTTTGCACAAGGTCGTTGGTGAGTTTGACATAGTCAGAGGATAGGGTGTTGACGCTAAGCTTTATGCCAGTGTCTTTACCTTCATAAATATATTGGAGACTCTTTATGTCCACGAGGAGGGTAGCCAATGATTTGGCGAGGTCGATGATACCATCAAGAGGTTGTTTGTTGGCGTTATTGTCTGTCATATCTGATTCATGGGGTTAAGGGTTCTTGTTTGTTGCGTTAGTGGTTATGTGTACTTTGCCATATTTTCTACGAGGCAGCCGATGGATATGGCTCCGTTGTGGGAGGTCATGGATATTCTGCCATGGATGGTCACGTTCTGTTGGTGCTGTAGCCAGGAGGGAGAGAAGGTGTCTTCTGTGTCTTTGTTGCTGCGGTACTTGATGAAGCGCACTCTCTGGCGAAAACAGGTACTGGTGGTGGGGTCCTTGGCGTATATGATGCCGACGAACTGGATATATTCTGCGCCGAGTTGGTTACGCTTCAATTCTGGAGCGGTGGTTACCTTGCCTCTGAATTCCATGCGACCTGACACCGGGTCTTGTGCCGTATCTTCGGGTTTTACGATTTCTGATGCTGACATAAAGAACAGCAGCACTGGGTCATTTTTGTATTCTGGGTTCACGCCGTCGGTCTTGATGACGATGGACAGTGAGCCTTTTATCTGGACTAGCTGACCGGCTTCGTAGGTGTGGGGTACTGGATTTTCGTCCGGGCATGTGACGTAGATGTCGATGTCCGTCTCGTCGCCCGTATCTGATGGAAGACGGGAGCGGAGATGGAAGTGGGTTCTCATGTTTCCCTGCCTGTCCTTCTTGATAACCGGCTTCCTTGCGATGATGCCGTTTACCGTAACGTCTGCTTTTATCATTGGTTGCTGTAGTTGTTCTTATAATTTTGTTGGATGTGTTTAGCGATGCTGTGTTTGGCTCTCGCCTTGATGCTGCTGCTGATCGAGTTCGTCGTAAGTCTCGCTGGCGTTGCGCTTGATGGTGATGCCGGTGACAGTGGCGTTGATGACCTGTGACTTGGTGGCATCGTCGAAGTTGACGTTGGCGAAGCGGCCCAGACTTTGTATGTCGGCTCTGGAAAGGACTGTATTCTTCTCTACTCCGTCCTTTATTGTATGCAGGGTTGCCTTGCCGTTTTCGGCGATGGCTATCTCTACCTTGTCGTAGCCGGGGCAGTGCTCGGTGAAGTCAGCTTTCTTCTCGGTGGCGAGTTTTGTGATTAGCTCCATCTTTTGGGCATGGCTCATCTCCTGTTGCTGTGCCATGGCGAGGAGGGCGGTCAGAATTTCCATCATCATGGAGATGAAGTCTCCGCTTTGGCTGAGCGCACCTTCCTTGGTAAGCTTTTCCAACCATGACTGCTCTGTTTCTGGATTCTGTGTCACGTCTGTCTGCTGTCCAGTGTCGTCAATCTGCTTCTGGTACTCAGCGCAGAGGTCTTTTCCGGTCTTGTCCTGCACCTTTACGTCGAGTCCTGCCTGTGCCTGTATTTGGGAGAGATATTCGGCAGGGTCACGTTTCTCGGCCGTACCGTCGGGCTTGACCAGTACGGTCTCGAAGTGCAGGTGCGCCCCTGTGCTGTGTCCGGTGTTGCCGATGATGCCGACGGGCTGTCCTGCCTGTACGGTATCGCCTACCTTAACGTTGAATTTGTCAAGGTGCATATAGGTACACTGTATCTTGCTACCATCCTTACGCTCGTACTCTACGGTGACGTAGTTGCCGGCTCCGTTAGGCTGGTTGGCGCACTTGACGACTTTACCGTTGTCTTCCGTTGCCAGTGCTTTCTCCTGGACATTCTTATTGGCTGGCGGTATGTCGAGACCGCCGTGCTTGTGGTTGCCACGGTCTACTCCGTAGTCGGAACTGACAAGGATGGTGGACTTGCGTGCGACGGGCATGGCAAGATGGGGTGCCATGACCTCTTTGTCAAGTTCATCGAGGTTGTTCTGCTCGATGAAGCTAATGAGGAGGTTGGCGTAGCCCTTGTTGGTGGCGTAGCCCTTCTTCTGAAGGTGCTGTGCCCAGCTCCTGTAGTCAGTGGGGGAGAAGCTGTTGGTGTAGCGTTTGCTTGTTAGTAGCCTGGAGTGTGACTCGTAGCTGTCTTCGATGCTGTCGTACTTCTTGAATTTCGACAGGGTAGGTTCGTCATCCTTGGCCAGCACGTAGTTGCCGGCTTTGATGTCATCCTTGCCTGCCTTCATTCCGAAGTGGTTGTTGGCTTCTATAGCGACTTTGCTCTTGCCGGCTCCGCTCTCGATGATGGCTTGTGCCATGGTAATGGAGGCAGGGATGCCGTATCTCTTCATCTGGTCTTTGGCGTACTCTCTGTACTGGTCCAGATAGGCTTGGCGTGTTGCGTTTAAGCTCATGGGTGTTGGTTTTGCTTTTGTTATTGATGAAGAAACCGTAGGGATTTCTATGTAAGGGAAAGGGTTTCTGCCCAGGTAACGGGCTTGGCCCTCTCCCTTGACTGGTTGAATATTGGTGGAGCGTTACATGTGCATTCCTCGTGACGTGGTTTGCTCTTCTGACTTGGTTTCGGACTTCTCAGCCTTACTCTCTGCAAGTGTTATTTCTTCGAGTGCTCCCAAAGCATCGTGCCATGTGTCCTTTTCGATGAAATAGTCCTTAGTCCCGTCGATTTGTCGAGGACGGTAGTTCTTGGTGGCGTTGAGGAGGTCGATGACCTTCTGGTTATCAGGAACAGCGACTTTGATGCTGCTCTGCTTGATGTCTGGATTGTAGACGAGGGTGAACATTGTAGGAGTCACCTTGGCAGAGAGGGTAGGGAGTGAGATTTTCGGAGCTGTAGGTTTGAACTTGGACTCTATTATTCCGCTGACTTTCTCATGGGGAGCCTCGAGGTGAGCTGCAAGGTCTGCCGGAATGCCTGACCATTTGCCGGTGCCGCCATTGGGGATGAAGCGGATGACTTCCTTCTCTGCTTTTGTCTGTTGCTGAGCCTTGCTTTCAGTATTGCCATTACTGACTATCCCTATTATCTGCTTTTCGGGCTTCACCTTCTTTGTCTGTTTGGGAACTTCGAGTTGGTCGCAGATTGCCACACGCTGGCCGGCACGGATGAGCCTGGGCAGGTACGTGTCGAGTGCGTGATGTGGGAACCCGGTAATAGCATCTTCTTTACTGCTTGAACCATTGCGTTGCGTCAGAGTGAGTCCGAGTATCTTGGAAGCGGTGTGTGCGTCTTCTGCGTATGCCTCGTAGAAGTCGCCGCAGCGGACGAGTAGGAGTGCTTCCGGGTGCTTTGCCTTTAGTTCTTTGTACTGTTTCATAATGGGTGACATGGTAGTCTGTTGCGCTGTCTTTGCCTGCTCTTTTTCGGACTGCTCCTTCTTGATTGTCTCGCTGATGGTCTGGACAAGCGGAGTAGCATCTTGGGGAAGACCGTTCTTCTTGAGGGCGGCACGGATGTCTTCCTCACTGACTGCTTTGAGGACTGTGTAGACTCCTTCCTGATAGAGGACAACATTGGCTCCGTCTTCACCGAATGCTACAACTTTGCCATGCTTGACAGGTACGCTGTTGTATACGGCGGTGAGGTCTACGTCCCTGCCTTTGCCGTAGGTCTCGGCTGCTTCTAGCATGCGGTCGTATTCGCTGTCCTGCATATAACGGTCGAAAGCTCTGGTCTCGTAGTCGGACGTGAGAGTAGCGACAACAGTATAGAAAGCGGCGGCTTTCATCGTCTCGGATTTTGCTTTCGCTGCTTCTGCCTTCTTCTGTTTTTCCGCTGCTTCATGGGCTTTCTTTTCCTCAGCTTCCTTAGCAGCTTGCTGCTTCTTCTCTTCCTCGGCTTTCTGGTTCGCCTGCTGCTGTGCCTTCACCTCGTTCTGGTACATAAGGGCAGAGAGTCCTTTGAGGGCTGCTGTCCGGTCAGGGGAGATGATGATGCGGTGCTGCTGCGGCCACGTGATTTCCTTGGCCTGTAGACGTTTGCCGCCGATGGTCGGGGAGATGTATGTCTTGCCGTCCTTGACGTAGAGGGATGCCTTCTCCACTGCGTCAGCTCCTTCCACGTTGTCGTAGAAGATATTGACGGCAACGACGGACGGGTCGTTGGCTATCTTGGCAGAGTATGCCTGTGCCAGATGCTGTTTGAAGTCGAGGAACTTTTCGTGACGCTGGCCGTAGTGACGGAGCTGCTCGAAGTAGGCGGTGGTGTCGGCAGCGGCGAGGGTGGCGGCCTGGTATTGCTTGCTCTCCTTGTCGCCGAAGTAGATGCACCATCTGCCGTCTTCCCTCTGCGTGACCTGTACCTCGGAGTATGTCTTGGCATTCTCGGGGACTCGCTCGAGAAGTGCGGAGCTGAGCTTGTCGCTCTTGCGCTCTATCTTGATACCGGCAGCTGCGTCCTCTACCATCTTGTTGGCGATGGACACCTCACGCTCCACGTCTACGAGGTAGTTGGGGTTGGCTTTGAGTGCCTCTATCCATGTGTCGATATATTTGCGGTTCGCCTCGGAGATGGTTGCAGGCATGTTCATGTCGAGCTGGCGTGCAGCTGATGCCAGTTCCACAATGAGGGCTTCTCTGGCCATGTCGGAAGTTGACGGTGTGGAATTGCTTCCATGAGCTGTCCCCTTGCGCCCACGGCGTTCTGCGTTGCCTGTAGCTGAGATGATTTGTCTATTTACGTCTTGTGTATAGTCTGCATAGGTAGCGTAGTTGCTTTGTGCGGCAAGGTTTATCACGTCCTTTTTTGCGTCGTAGTGGGTCACCGTGGGGCTTGCCTTGGCAATGCGTGTCATATTCTCTGACACTGCCTTGACGTATGCGTTGAAGGCCATGCGTTGCTTTGCTGTGTCCTTTGCATGGTCAGAAGCATCGACACGGTCTTCGTAGTTGCCGTATTTCTCTACTATTTGGCTGTAGTCCTCTCGCTGCGTTACGTCGGTCTGGTCGATATTGAAGGCGTTTCTTACCTGTCGTTGTGGCGACTTGACGTACTTGGCCTGTTCCTCCTTGTTCAGCTTCTTGTAGTCGGCAAGGGTGATGACTTCTTTGCCGTCCTCCACCTTTTCCCCTTTCTTGGCCTTGTAGTAGTTCCACAAGGTATGTGTGAGGGACGTGCCGTGCTCGCCTTTGTCCACACGGATGTCTCCGGGTATACGGGTCTTGATACGATAGATTTGGTAGGTGGCGTAGTCGTTTCTGTCGGCGTGGATGGCGGCAAAAATCTTGTTCATCGGGGTCATATCGTCTGTAGGGCTGTCGATATATCCCGGTGCTGCTTTGCCTTTGGGATTAAGGAAATAGACTGTGTCTTCCTTCGTTGCTGCAAGGGATTTGTACTTTTCCAATGCAGCAGCAATGTCGTTTGCCTGGTGTACAAGGGTAGGCAATACGTTGGCATCTGTTGTAGGAGTTGCCGCTCCCTTCGTTGTCTCTGCCATAATGGTATGGTTATAGGGTGATTAATAATGACTGGCGAGGTTTTGTTGTGTGATTCTCTCGCTCTTTACAAAGTTACCTCCTTTATACAGCAGGGACAATCGGGGTGTTCTCATACCCCAGTTTTTTAACTCCACTTAACGCGGTGTGCGGTCGTTTTGTACCCGACTGCACACTTTCTTCCGGGTACAAAAAATCCCGGCATCCAGGGGATGTCGGGACTCTATATCGCACTATCGTTTATAGAAGAGAGTAAGTAACGTGACTATTTTCATTTTCTTTTCTTCCTGCACATGACCTGACGGACTGACTGACCGTCCATGATGCTGTTGCCCGGTTCAAGGTAGTAGCCGTTGGCGTAGAAGGAGAGTTCGATGGCGGTGCGTATGTCGTGGGTCTTTGTCCAGTAGTAGCCGACAGAGCCTTGCGCCAGATAGCCTGTGTCGCCTCTGACTCCACAGGCAGGAAGGAAGAGTATCTTACCGTTCTTGCCGGTTATCTTGTAGCCGGGGACGATGTCTCCATGGGAGTTTTTTGTCATATACGCCAGTTTTTTGTCTTTATCCATTTCCACTTGCAGTTGTCAATGAGTTCCTGATACTGCTCTCTGGTTGGGAGAGACGGGGCTTCATACTTGGAATTGCCAGGGGTAGCCGAGCTGTTCTCGCAGGCATGCTTTGCCTGGTTGTAGGTGTAATACTTGCCGTAGTCTGCCGGGTGGTCAGCTTCCAGATTGGTCTGTGCCCACAGTGTGCCGCTTGGCAGCCCAAGGTCGAGAAACCGGTGCAGGGTTTGTTTCTTTACTTCTGTTGAATCGGAGGTTTCAGTAGTGTCCTGCGATGCCGTATCGGCTGCAAGTTTCTCTTTCACTGCCTTGACGCTGTCAGCGGCAGATGTGGGGATGGTGGCGATGATGGCAGCTGTCTTCTGTCTCTTTTGGTGTCTGGTACCGGTCGATGCCGAATAGACTGCCATGCCCAAACATATTGTTGTGGCTAAAGCTAATGCCATACATATAGCCAGCCTTGTTTTCTTTTTCATCTTTGTGCCTTAGTTGAGGGATGTTACTTTATGGTTTCATGTTCAGCGGTGGATGGTACGGCTCTGCTCCTCCTGCTGTTGACGGCCCTGGTCGAACGTCTGCTGTGCCTGTTGTGTCTGCTCGTCGTATTTTTTGAGGACAGCGTTGGCCAGAGTATTGAGGGGGAGCTTACCCTGTTGGTATGCCTCGGCTGCCTGAGTGGGGATGACTATGGTGTGGGGAACATTGTCGATGTCCATTACTATGGTCTGTCCGTTGATGCCTTTGACGGAGAGACGTGGGTCGAGTTGCTCGTCGGCGTACTGCCTGTAGTTGGTAGCGGTGGAGTATTTCGTCGGGTTGGTCTTCTGGTTTTCCAATACCTTGTTCTCCTTGGCAACGTTCTTCATCAGACCTGTCATGCCTGTGATGCCGCAGAGGAGTTTGAGGAGGGGATTGTTGAAGAAGTAGGCTCCAAACAATGCCACGAATGGCATGATGGTGCTCTTGTTCATGCCCATAGTATTGCTGGAACCGGTCAACATACTAATCATCGCATCGGGCAGGGAGGCGAGGGTGGAACCGATGTTGGCCTGGTTAAGGTCGCCGAAGAGGGCTTTCTCCCACCCTGTCTGTGTTATCCCGTCTGTCGTTGCCGTGCCTGCCGATGACTGCATCGCTGCATCGGTTTGCTGTGGTGCTTCGGAATTGGCGGCAGCAGCGGCATATCCATTGCCGGAGTATATGTTTTGTCCGACATTCTGCTGTTGAAGGCTTTGCTGCTCTGCCTTTGCCTGGGCCGCCGAAGCTTGGGCATTGGTTTTGAGTTGTTTTTGAGCTGCGATACACAGCTCCTCCAGTCGCTTGTACTGGGCGAGTTGTGTCTGGGCTTCGTCAATATGGTGCTTGTTACCCTTGCCGTCAACGTATATTTCTACGCCTTTGTTGATGATGTGGCGGTAGCTGACGGCCATCTTGTGGGCGTGGTTCTGCACTGTTTTAAGGTGATTGATGTCCACCTTCGACAAGTCAACGTTGCCGTTTTTGTCGAACTTGAAGTACTGTTTCAGCATCCATGTTGGTGGTACCAGTGCGTTTCTCAACTCCAGAGAATAGGCCTTGTATTGCATCAACCGGTTCTTATGAGCTTCTGCCGCAGGGCCTGTGAGTTCTTTTTTGTGGCCTTGTTTGTCGGTATAGGTAAGGGCTTTGGTTTCTTCCTTTATTTTCTCGTTACAATATTTGAGGGCCTTGGTGAGGGTCTCTTTCGAGGCCTCGCCATATCTGCCATTGATGGCGAACTTCGCTTTCAACGAGTCTGGTATGACGGCAGTATCTTTTTGTTGTTCTGTAGCCGGGGTACATGCTATGGCCAAAGCATCAAGACCGAGCAGCGACGCAACAGTGGCAACACGGGCAGTGGCAGCTTTGGAAACTGCCGCCGCACCTTTTGCGACTACCGGCATGGTAGTAGGCAAGCCTGTTGCCGCCTTTTTGGCTGTCATGCCGACAGCTGTTCTGACAACACCGGCGGCAGTCGCTGCTGCGGAAGCCATTCCTCCCGGTGTCATATAGTCGAGTGCAGAAGCTTTGGCTGATGCCGTAAATTTGTCGGTGATGCCAAGGTTGTTTTTAACCTCATAGTTGTCCACACGAGCTTGGCGCAGGGAATCATAGGGGTCGATTATATCTTTTGTTACCTGCGAAACGTATGTCTTCTCGTCCGCATAGGCAGACTTGCTGGTTATTGGATAGGACGTTGCGGCGACAGTGTTGACTTGCTCGCGGACGGCTCTGGATATGTCTATGCCTGCCTTATTCAGACGGTAGACAATGTAGTCATACATGCCTTGCGACTTGGCAAGGGATGGATCTGTCTTGCTGTGTGTAAGTTCCGCAGGTATTATTTTTGTCGTCGGCATACGTTTGCCGGCCTTGTAGTCCTTGGCTGCCTGGACTACTATCTTTTGGGCAATATTGTCGTTTTGGGATGATGCCATAGTGGTTTACATTTGTATGTTGTATGCTTGCAGTAGTTGTTGGGTGGTCTGCTCCATCGCCTGATGGTAGAGCTGCATCTGCTTCGGGTAGTATTCCTCGAGCCAGTCGTCCTTGCTTTTTGTCTGGTCATGGAGGAAGGAGATGACTTGCTGTATGGTGATGCCTATAGCCTTTTCCCCTCGCTTGTGACCGTTGAACCATGACTTTATCCACCAGTGGATGCCGAATCTGTCGGGATAGATGCTTACCAGTCTGGGGATGTCAAAGGACTGGATGTCGAGATTGAGGAACTGTAGGGGGTCAATGATTTTCCCGTCAGGACTGCCCGAAGCAGGGCTGCTCTCATTCTGTTCTTCTATAGCGTCCCGAACAACTTTTTTTTTTGCTCGTCGCTCCAGCTGCTCAGGAACACCCTGTGCTGCATTGCCAGGTACTGAAGGAAGTCGCCGATGAGCAGGTTCATCATCTGTCCTATCAGTCCGTAGGCACTGGCTCCGAAACCGAGGGGGTTCATCATGGACGGCATGGACTGGAAGAAGAGGTTTTCCTGCTTTGCCTGTCCGAACAGGTCCTTGATGCCCTCGGTGGTGGACTCGGGTATCTTGTACTTGCCGGTTGCCATGTCCTTGAAGTAGCTGCCCATGAAGTTGCCGAAGAGTCCTTCTATCTCGTCATGGTCTTTGTCGTAGCCGGTGACTATCTTTCCCTCGTTGTAGCCGACAGGGGCTGTGCCGGGGTTTTCCTCTGCCTGATGGACGAGCATGTTGCCGTATATCATCTGGAGGAAGTCCTTCGGGTTGATTTCCTCGTCCTTGAACTTTACGCCGATATGGAGGAAGTTGCCGCTGACAGCCACCTTCTGACCGCCCTTGACCTTATTGCCGAACTGTACGGTGGAGAGGATGATGGGGCTGTAGGTCACCTCGTAATCATCGTACTTGATGGTGAGGACGAAGCCTCGTTTGGTGTCGGTATTGGTGCCTGTGACTACACCAGAGCCGACGGCATAGAGGTCGATGTTCTTGGCAGCAAAGTCGATGCCGCTGTGATGGAAGTCCTCCCCCGTCTTGGGGTGTTTCTGTGTGCCGTAGTCCAGAAGGATGCGTGGATTGTCCTTGGGGTCGTTGAAGGGCATGGCATAGCCTGTCGGGGAGGACAGGTTCATGTTCTGTGTATAATCCATGTTGTTTGTCTTGTGATGTTTTGTTTTGGCCAGGGGCTATCTGTGCATGCCTCTTGCCTGATTGTCTGTCTGTTGGTTAGTCTGTTCTTGAGATTGGGACTGTGAAATGCCTGCTGATGCTGTCTGTGCTATCTCATGGTCACGGTTGAGTCCTCCGAGTGCAAGGAAGGCGAGTAGGGCAGAGCCTAACTTGCCGAAGAGTCCGAAACGGCCCATGAAGAGCCATGCCGCTGCCATGAGACCTGCCGCACTGCCGAGACCGCCGCCGCTCACGAGGTTCTTGGTCAGGTTATATCCACCGCCGAGCATGTGGGCTGCTCCGCTCAGCAGACTGCCGACCAGGCCCATGTTGCTGCCTCCGTTCATGTCTGCGGAGGCAAACGGGTCTGCCTGTTGACTGACTTGGGTGTCCGGTGTTGCCTGTCGGGATGACTGTCCCTGCCTGTCGCCGTCGCTTACGTCGGATGTGAGTTTCTCTGCGCCCTTGACTGCCGAGTTGCCTATGTTTGCCAGGCGGTCGGCATTTTCTTCTCCTACTGCCACCTTGGATGCTTCGTAGGCAAGACCATGGGGGAATATCTTTCCCCATCCGCCACTTGCCGAAATTCCGACGGCTCCAAGAGCCATTGCTGTCTTGGGATTGCGGCTTAAGCCACTGAGAAGCATTGCTCCTGCTGTTTTTCCAATGCCAAATATGCTCATATTTCTTTGTTTTTGTGGTTATTGTTTGTTGGTTATCTGCTTGTGACTCTTACGTTGTGCGCTTTTGAACGCTGTCGGTCGAGACATTCCCTCACGATGTCTTCTTTGCTCTTTTTGTCCTTGTAGTGGGTTATCTCGTTCCACAGGTCCTCGAAACTGGTATAGCGCACCATGTATCTGAGGCGTTTGATGTCTTTGTTGAGGGTCGCTATTTCGGGTCTTATCTTCAAAAATGCTTCAAGTCGCTCGGAGGCTTTCATCTTCTTCGTCCCTATGGTTGAGTTATAGAGCACCATCATTATGTTGTACGACTTTTCTATGACCTGCTTGTAGACGGCAGTCTTGCTTATCATGGATGCCCCGACATTGGACGGGTGCTTGTCTATCTCGTCTATCAGATTGGACGTGTTGCCCACCAGAAGGTCTATCTCGACGTACATGGCGTATGCCTCGGCGGCGAAGCTGTATTTGTCATGGAACGTGTCGAGGTATTTGTTGTATATCTCGAAGCAGTCGTTCAGTTTGTTCAAGGAAAGGGACAGCCATTCGTGCGTGCCGGCGACGACGGCGAGGTTGGCGGTGGGGGCGGCGTACATGCTCTCCAGGTCTCCCTTCATGATGAATATCTCGGCGGCAAGGGTGGCATCGTCACCGGGCAGCAGCTGCGCCCGTGACTCGCCGGCACCGCAAAGCAGCAGTAGTACCACTGCAACGGTCTTTATATGTCTTGTCATTATGCTCATGTACTCTTTGCTTGGTGGTTTATACGATTAACGCCTCTGGGCGGTCTGCCATGCTGCCTTGGCGGCTCGTGACCGGATGTCGGCGGCGTGACTGACGGCTTGACGGAGGTTGTAGTCCCTGTCCTTGACTATTCCTGCCGTGGTCTTGTACCATACGTCGGAGAGGTTGTAGGTGCGGAGTCCAAGGGAGAGCTGGTGCAGCTTGCCGTTGAGACTGGACACCTTGTCCTCCAAATCGTACATGAGACGGCATCTCTCGGGACCGGTGAGGAGGTTTTCTGCTCCTGCCGCATCTTTGCTGAGGACTTCCTTCATCGAGATGACAACGAGCCCCATCTGCATGAAGCTTTCCATATAGAGGTTGCTCATGGAGAGGTTGGCAAGCACACCCTCGGGGTTGTCGGCAACAGCCTGTCCCACGTCCTTCAGCAGCGCAACGCTTTTTACCATGTCGGTGACTATCATGCTCGATGCCTTGACTTTGGAAGCGAAATTGCTGAAGCTGGACATGTAGTCCTTGTACTTCTCTTCCCAGTTGGCTTCTATCTGCTTGAAGGCTCCCATGGACAGCAGCAGGACGTTGGTCTCAAGTAGTTTGTTCGACTGGTCTTTGAGCTGACTGGAGATGAGGGAGTGACCGAGTCCGTATGCCACGCCTTCGCCGATATTGCTGGCCGCTATGGTCGACTGTGCCTGGGCAGTGGGCGGCAGGGCGAAGAGGGCCGTGGCAAGGAGGAAGGTGGGGACTGCCCTTCCTGCATGGACTGACATGGGGGACTGGGGTGGTTCGGACTCTCTGTTTGCGAATTTCTCGAAGAAGACATAGGTGATGATGAGCATGAACACTCCGTACAGCCCGAACATGGTGCGGACTGCCGTTGTCGTGCTGCCTACACCCATGATGGTCAAGGTCGCCTCACTGAGCAGGGTGATGAGCAGGAGGCATTTGGACGGCATGTCAAGCTTCTGCAACTGGATGAGTATGTTAGCGGTTTGAGATTTCATATACGCCCTTTCTTCTTTTGTTGTATTCTACTCGCTCTCTGACAGCGGCAACAAGGTCTATGTCGGCCGGGACTCCGATGATGTCGAGTCTGGGCGTGCTCCTGTCGCCGCTGTAGATGCTTACTGTCTTTATCCCGAAGAACCTTTCCATTACTGTCTGTCGCTCGTCGTAGTCGATGATACGGTAGAGTTCAAGGTAGCTGCGCCTGAGCTCGAAGATGCCGTGCTGTATCATGACTTGCTCGCTGCCTATATGGAACTTGAGACGGGTGATGTACTGGTGCCTGTATATGAGGTACAGGGTTATCAGGAGCATTATGAGCTCAAGTGCCCATTTGAACGGGAAGGTGAATGCAAGGAGAACGGCAACGCCGCAGGGCACTATGACCAGCAGCGGCAGGTTCTCAATCACGTATTCTCCCCAGTGGGGACGAACGGTGAAGTTGGGATATGTGAATTGGTGTTCGCTCATTAGTGGTGTGACCTTCCGAAGGCCTGTCGTTTCTTGTTCTCTACGTCCTGGTCTACCTCCACATCGTCGGTGATGCCGTCGCCGTCGAGGTCGATGCCGCTGTCTTCTGTCCTGTGGAGGGTGCCCCGTTCGGTCTTCTCGCCTTGATGCTGCCGCTCTTCCTCGGCGGCATCTTCCCTGAGCTGCTCGTTCCAGTCCTTGCAGCCTTCACGAGGGAGCTCTCGCTGGGTTTTCAAGAGTATCTCCACCTCTCTTTGGGTAGGATGGTAGAAGTGGGACTTGACGGTGGAGACGGCGAGATACGGGGACTCGCCTCGGTTGGTGAGGGCGTTCTCGTTTCTCTCGCCGAAAGCAGGATGGAGGTTCATCTCGTCGGTGTCCTCCATGTCCCAGTCTACGATGAAGCCGTCCTTGAATTCTTCCCTGTCGAGGAAATTGTCTAATTCTTTCTCCTCTTCCTCGGTAAGGTTGTCTCTGTCGCCGTTCTCGATGGCACAGACGGCCCATTCCGGGATGTCGTACTCGCCGATTTCTTTCATACGGCTGTACTCGCTGCCGATACAGAGCTTTTCGTCCATCATCTGTTTGTAGTCGTCGAGGGCTTTCTGGGCGACGGACTTGGCTTCTGCAATCTCGTCGGGGTCGTTACTGACACCATAGGAGTGTGTCAATTCCTCGAGGTCAAGCTCTGCCGACTCCCAGCTCCCGTATGCGTCATAGAGGTCATTCGGCAGTTTGTCCTCGTTACCGGAGAAATAGATGTCTTTCGGGTTGGTGACGGATTTCATGTACTCTTCCATGTCTGGCGTTACCTTCGGCATCTGCTTTCTCATGTCGCTGATGATTTTGTTGAACGAGACAGCGTAGTTGTTGCCGGCTTCGTCGTTGTCGAAGCAGAGGTGGTGGGCTGATAGGGGTGTAGCCTTTATCATTCCCTTCATCTGGGCTTCCGTGGGGTTGCCGCCGGTGGAGACGAAAACGCCGTTCTTTACCGTTTCGTCCTGGCTGTGGAGCTGGTAGTATGCCATGGCATCGTATGCGCTCTCGAACCAGTAGACGTGTTTGGCGTTGGAGAGGTCTTTCCCTGCGGCGGTGCCAAGTGGGGCTATCCACATGCCTGTTGAATGGTCTGAGCCTGATGCCATTCCCTTGTATGACGTGCCGTCTTTCTTGCCCATGCCTCGCACTTCAAGTCCGACAGGGGTTTTAAGGTCGTCTGGACGATACATGGGAAAGGAGAGGTTTTTCAGGGTGATGGCTCCGTTCGAGGTGGACTTTTCTGTGATGAAGAAGTGGTCTTTGAAGGCGTTCTGTGTCTTACCGCTTATCTTGCGGTGGGCAAAATAGGGATAGAAGGCTTTCCACGAGAGTCTGTCCTTCGGGTCTAGTGTGTGCCTTTGGTATGAGTCCATATTGAACTTCACCCGGGTGGTGGAGTTAAGGGCGTAGGTTGTACGTCTAGCCTCCTCGGGCATGTTGAGGATGCGGCGGCAGACAAGGTGTGCCAGGTAGTACCTGTTGGTTGTCTTGCTGTTCCATTCCGCAAACATCTCAGGGTGTACGACGATAAAGTCTACCGGGCGGAAGGTGTGCTGCTCGCCCCGGTGGAAACAGTTGTTGCGTGCAGGGTTGACGATATAGTTGGTGCCGTGGATGCGGCGGCCCTGGTCGTCTGTCTGGTAGTACGACGGACGTGTCTTGCCGTCTTTGAGGTATTGCTTGAATCCGGCATCTTCCAGGAGTTCCTGGATTTTTATCATACGGTTGTAGTCGTCAAATGTTAATTCGGTCATAGTGGTAGTTTTAATAGTGGTTTAACGGTGGAGTGCGCTGTCTACCTGCCCGTGTGCGTAGCCTACGTCAAATGCTCTCTGGGCTATGGTCTGCGGTGTATCGAGTCCTTCCTTGACAAAGACGTGGGCTCCCGAATGGGGCAAGTCGCCGGGATGATGTTGGTGGCGGTCGGAGGTGGCATCCTTGATGGCACGGATGCCCATGCCTACGTCCATCGCTGCGCCGCTGAGTCCTCTGATGACTCCAAAGGCCAGGTCAAGTCCTTGCAGGAAGTTCATGCCGGTGCCTTTGCCGGGGATGGTCTTCATGTCGACTTGTGGGAATGCCTTGCTGAAATCCTTCATCCTGTGGTAGTCGTCGTGAGCCATGAAGCGGTTGTACTCCTTTTCGCTTATCTTACGGGTCTCTATCTCGCCGTTTATCTCGGCTGCCATCTGGTAGGTCTCCTTGCCTTTCTCGGCAGGGTGCTCCTGCTTGTATTTGTCGTAGGCTGTCATGCCGATTCTGTGGCGTTCCTGTTCGTCGGTGACGGTGACGTAGGTGAGGGCATCGTTGTATGCCTTTCTTGCGCCTAGTTCATTGGAGTCCATCTTCTCTGCCCAGATTCCGCCGACACTGACTTCTCGTCCGTGTTCGCCCTCTCTGTACCATGCCTTCGTCTCGTTGAGTTCGGAGAGCCGGGCTCCGTTGACGTATGCCATGTTGTCCTTGTCGTAACCGATGGGCTCGAGGCTTGGCTTGGCGGTTGGCTGCTGTCCCTGCGCCACGGCGGTCTCGTTCTGCTGTTTCGTATGTGCCTCCTCTCTCATGTTCACATCCGCCGCTGCGGATGCCGTGAGAGGGAGGCTGATACGACTTGTTGAGTTTAGGGTGTCCTTGGTTATCTTGCCGTCGAAGTCGTCCTTGATGATAGCGTTGATGATATCAAGGCGTTTGTTGACCGACACGCCGCCCTTCTGGTTGAAGTTATTGGACGTGAGGGCTTTGACCTGTGCATCGGTCAGGGTGTACTGGAAGTCGTGGACGGTGGACTCGCTCTGGATGGTGAGGGTCTTCTTGTCTTTGTCGATGATGATGCCGTGGCTGGCGGTGCATTCTAGCCAGGCTTCTGATGTGGCTGCCATGTCGGAGTAGGCAAGTCCGTTCCATGCCTGTGCCGGTCTGGTGGAGCGTGGCTGTGCAGGTTCTTCCTTTATATTGTTGACGAGGTCGGTGACCTGTGGGGTGACTGTCTGCTGCTGGCTGCCTTTCCAGTAGAAACCGTAACCGCCGCTGGTGAGTTCGCCGGGACGCATGGAGCCGTCGTGTCTTACCGGCACCATATTGTCCTGTAGTACATAGCCTCCATTGACGAGTCGTCCGTGGAAGCCGGGCTGTTGACGTGGTGTCCATCCCAGGAAGTGTGCAGGGGCGGCGGTCATGAAGCCGCCGAAGCCCATCGGGCGCATCCTCGGCCCTTCCCGGTAGCCGTGCAGTCCCATCACGATACGGCTGTTGACGTTGCGTGCATGGACGTAGTTCTTTGGGCAGTCGAAATCGTTCTTCACGATGTCTACGAAGGTTTTGTAGGCCACGCCGTTGCTGTACGAAGTACCGCCGTCGGTGAGGTTTCTGTACTGTTGGTCATTCAACGGGTAGGTGAGCACAGGGCTGTCATGGCCTTGTACTACCAGTGTCTGCTGACCGTTGTTGTTGACGATGTTTGCCGTCATGCCGTTTCTGCGGAGGGTGTCCTGCAAACGGCTGTGGACATCGTATTGGTGAGTCATGTCACGACTCATTGCACGCAAGTTGGCTGTCATCTCTTTCCTTGGTTTATGGTTGTGATTGTTGTGTGATTGGTATTGTGACGGGCAAGGGCTCTGCTTTTCCTCGCTCTTTACAAAGTTACCCCTTATCTGCTACAGGGACAATCGGGGTGTTTTCACACCCCGATTTTTTAACGCCACTTAACGCGGTGTGCGGTCGTTTTGTACCCGACTGCACACTTTCATGTACATATAAGCAGCTCGCCCTACGTCTCTCCGTCAAAGTACCCTTTCTTCATGTCCATATAGCTGCCAATACCGCAAAAAAGCCGAATGAAATGCCACAAAAAAGCCGAACGTCTTACGTAATTGAAAATTATGGGAATTTATTATTGAAAATCTTGGGAGTTTTATGTTGAAAATCTTGGGAATTATGTACCTTTGCATTTGATTTATTATTTTTTCCTCCTATGTACTACAATAGACTCATCGAAAAAGTTATAGAATTGAAGCTAAGAACTTCTGGTGCCGTTGTTGTTGCCGGACCGAAATTCTGTGGCAAGACCACCACGTGCATGCTTTATCAAAAAAGCTTTGTAAAGCTGAACACCAAACAGTCCATCACCATGGCCCGCATGAATCCCAAGGGCCTGCTCAGCGGAGAGAAGCCAAGGCTTATTGATGAATGGCAGAAGGCTCCCGACATCTGGAATCAGGTGAAAGACGATTTGGACTTTGATTACCAATTTGGCAAATACATCCTCACCGGCAGTTCTACCCCTGCTGACAAGACAGAGGTGCATCACAGTGGGGCCGGCAGGATAACGCCTGTCAAGATGCGCCCGATGAGTCTTTGGGAATCAAAAGAGTCAAAAGGCACTATTTCCCTTATGGATTTGTTCGACGGGAAAGGCAACTATCCCTGGGACATGAATACCGACATGACCCTCGATGACATTGCTTTTCTTCTCTGTCGTGGCGGTTGGCCAATTTCCGTACGGGCTAGCCGTGATATTGCAATCGAAATCACCAAGAACTACTACAACGGCTTGTTCGTATTTGAAGACTGTGAGAACGAGAGATTCAGGAACAAACGCCCGGATGTACTGAGGATGATATTGAGGAGTTATGCACGTCACATCTCCACGGAGGCTGCTATATCCACTATCATAGCGGACGTGCGGCAAAACAACGAACGTACTATGGACACCAAGACTTTCGACGACTACATGGAGGCACTGAAGGATCTTTACGTGCTTGAAGACTTGCCTGCGTGGAACCCCAGCATCCGTTCGAAGACCTCAATAAGGAGTACGCCTACCAGACACTTCGTCGACACCTCCATAGCCTGCCGTGCTCTGGGAATATACCCCAAAGACTTGTTGCACGACTTGGAGAGCTTTGGACTGTTCTTCGAAGACTTCGCTGTAAGGGATTTGTCTGTCTATGCAAACTCCATCGGAGGAACGCTCTCTCATTACCGCGACAACACCGGATTGGAATGCGACGCTGTCCTTCATCTCGAAGACGGAAGATGGGGGGCCATCGAAATCAAGCTCGGAGGCGACGAACTGATTGAACACGGCGCACAGTCCCTGAAAACGCTGAAGAGCAAGATTATGAATAAAAGCGAAGAGCAGGCTCCTTCGTTCCTGATGGTACTTACTGCCGTAGGTGGAGCTTATCAGCGTGAAGACGGAGTCTACGTGGCACCTGTCAATTTGCTTAAACCATAGTGATGATTTGGGAAGGGATGGCTGTTTGTGTTATCGCTCAGAGTACATCTTTCACTACATTTATAGTGAAATAAGACAATGAAATGAGCCTCCCTTCGCTATGAAAAGGAGGCTCGCAATTAGTCATTATGTACAATAAGCAGCTCGCCCTACATCTCTCCGTCAAAGTACCTTTTTCATGCCCCTGTTGCTGCCAATACCGCAAAAAAGCCGAACGAAATGCCACAAAAAAGCCGAACGTCTTGCATAATCGGTTGTAATTATGTAACTTTGCATCGCAAAGAGGCTACAAGACCTTTTTAATTTCTACTATTGTAGATGCTGGATAGACGGTTCAAATATGATAACACTATCTGTGGCTATATTATAAGATAAAAACATGAATGACAGAGAATATTTACCAAGAATATCTGATGGCGTATTGCGTGAACGTCTGGAAGCATTTGGGGCTGTACTTATTGAAGGTCCTAAATGGACAGGCAAAACAACAACTGCCATGCAACAGGCTCAGAGTGTTCTGCAACTCCAAGACCCCGACAGAAGAGACGAACTTCTGACTACTGCTGCGACTATGCCCTCATTGTTGTTGAAGGGTAAGCATCCTAGATTGATAGACGAATGGCAAGATGCCCCGATGTTGTGGGATGCAGTACGTATTGCCGTAGATAAGTCCGGCGGACTTCCCGCGCAGTTCATCCTTACGGGTAGCAACACAATAGACAAGGAAAAGATTTTTCATTCGGGGACTGGACGCATATCGCGTATGAAGATGTACCCCATGAGTCTGTGGGAATCAAAAGATTCATCAGGAGAAGTCTCCCTCAAGGAACTGTTCGACAATCCTGAATATGACATAGACGGTGCAACAAGTAAATTGGACATTCCCGGGCTTATCAGAGTAGCGTGCAGAGGCGGATGGCCAGCCTCTTTACACATGCCGGAAAAGTCACAATTGCTTGTAGCACGTGATTATGTAAATAGTGTCTGTGAAGTCGATATGTCCTCTATTGACAACAGGCAGAGAAGTCCCAAAATTGCCAGACAAATAATGCGTTCGTATGCACGTAATATAAGTACAATTGCCAAACGGACCAGTATTCATGCCGACGTGACCTCTTCTGGAGATATGTCAATCTCTATTGACACCTTCGATGACTATGTCAACGCACTTGAGAAGCTTTTTGTAATACAGGATATTGATGCCTGGTGTCCTGCCATAAGAAGCAAGACTGCCGTGCGAAGTATGCCGAAGAGAGGTTTCTCTGACCCCTCTATGGCAGTTGCAGCGATGGGCATAGATGCAGCAGGACTGGAAACACAACTAAAAACATTCGGATTTGTCTTCGAACAAATGTGTGCGCGTGACTTGAGAACCTATGCTCCGGGTTTCGGAAATCATTTATCCTACTATCGTGACCGTTACGGACTTGAAGCAGACTTTGTGCTGCATTTGGACGATGGACGCTATGCCCTTGTCGAGTGCAAATTGGGAAGCAGGGAGATTGAGGAAGGTGCCAAGCACTTGCTGGAGATTAAGCGACTTGTACAGGAATACAATGAGAAGGAAAAGCAAGTACCTCTACGTGAACCGAACTTGATGATTATTCTCACAGGTGGTACTATGGCATACACTCGCTCGGATGGTGTAAAGGTCATACCACTTGCTTGCTTACGTGATTGAAAATCTTGGGAATTATGTACCTTTGCATTTGATTTATAGTGAAATAAGACAATGAAATGAGCCTCCTTTCGCTATGGAAAGGAGGCTCGCAATTAGTCATATAATTTATATCCGTATAATCGACGCTCTTTTATTGTATTGCGATAGGGCGGACGGAAAAACCATAGGCGCGAATGGCGTCATATGTGGACGGGGATAGATACGTGGCACCACCGGGATCACCGAACTGGAGATAGAAAGCTTCTTTAGAATTTTTGGAAGATAATGAACTGGACCAATATTGACCGTTCCTTGCGGCACCCGACAAGTTACCCTCTAGGTACTCACCAGCGAGTGGGAGAAATATGGATTCCCCGTTTGTCTTGCTTGTGAATTTCTCTCCGCTGATTATAGAGCCAGAAGAATTGGTTTGTGAAGCCTTCTCACGAGTGCAGTTGTCGATAAGCTCCTGGAAATCATCTACTGTCGGCATGCGGCAAGGACTATTCCAGTTGACGGTGGCGGCATCACATGATGGTGGTAGGATTGTCGTATTCAATGTGCATTCGTAGGTGTCAGAATTGTACGTTGTTTTCGTTTTTGTCTCACCCCACGCATAGTAATTGCCGTAGTCGGCAGCTGTCGTTGCACCGACATTGGTTTCTGCCCACAGCGTACCAGAGGGCAGTCCGAGGTCGATGAACTTGTGTCCGTTGATAGTCACATTGTTTGGTATGGTCACATCTTTTTCAACGGTCTCCTCAAAGTCCACTTTGTTAACTGTGAAGGTAATCGGGTCGGCTTCGCTTGCTGGCAGGGCGAGGACGTAGGTGTAGCGTTTGCCCATTTCGAGAGATGCTTTGGTTACCTCTACTGTCTTTGCTGTTCCCTCGGACGTGGTGAATGACAGAATCTTCTTGCCGCTTTGGTATACCTCGTACTCTACCGTGAAGGTGAGTGTGCCGTCGGTGGTCGGGAGGATGTAGTAGTCATCTGCCACGTTGGCGGTTGCTTTCACGTTATCGGTCGTCCGGTTTACGAATGTCAGAGAAGAGGTGTTGGTGGCGAAATAGTTGTACGTTCCTAACGATTCTGTCGGGATGCTCCAGCTACCGAAGCTTCCCGTCTCGCTGCCGAAGGTGTATGTGCCGCTGTTCGGGGCGGTCATAGTCAATGACTTTATCACATAGGTGAGGTCTTTTGTCTCATCTGCTGCCTTGAACTTGGCTGTCACGTCTGATGTGATGTGCTTGAAGGTGAGAGGGTAGGCTTTGTTGGCATCCCTGCCTTCCTTTTTAGACTCGATGCTTACGGCTGCCATCAAGTCCGCTGTACCGTCCCATTTTTTTACAGTGCGGTCGGAGCTGGTCGATGTGGACCGTGTTGTCGCATCATACGGGCTGATGGCGTAGAAATTCAGAGTGCCTGTAGTTGGCCAGAAGTACTGAGGGTTTGACGTATATACGCCGTCTGCGCCCTTGGTGAACGTATGGTCTTTCACCATGAAGGTTTGGGAAGTTTCACCAAGATTGTCGGCTGAGTTTGGCAGGATGTCGATACTAAAGCTTTCGAGAGCACTATAGTAAGGACTGACCCAAGAGGGAGTGGCTTTTGTAGTCAGTTGAGGACTCTTGGAAGAGGAAAAAGTGATACCATTACGGGAAAGATAGGTATCATCTAGGTTCGTTACGTCATCCTCGTTGCTGCACGAGGTTATGGCTGCTCCTGCGAGTAATGCCATACCGAAGAG
>CAVCKM010000089.1:0-8875 GCA_963602765.1 Alistipes putredinis
TTAATGGATAAAATTAATGGTCAATTAACGGCAATTAAAGTCCTAAAAAATCATTAGCGTCCCCCAAAAAACATTCATTAGCGTCCCCGCAAGCAAACCATATATTAGAGTAAAAGCAAAAAAACAAATCATTATATGTTAGAGATACACAATCTGCACGCCAAGGTTGGCGACAAGGAAATACTTAAAGGCGTTGACCTCACCATACGCGACGGGGAGATACACGCCGTCATGGGCACAAACGGAGCCGGAAAGTCCACACTCAGCAAGGTCATCGTCGGTGACCCAGCTTACGAAGTGACAGAAGGCACCATCACCTTCAACGGACAAGACCTCCTCGCCATGAAACCAGAGGAGCGAGCAAACGCTGGAATATTCATGTCCTTCCAGTTGCCCGTGGAGATACCAGGCGTCTCCATGACAAACTTCATGAAGGCGGCCGTCAACGCACGACGCAAGGCACGCGGCGAAGAACCCATCAAGGCCGCCGAGTTCATCAAGATGATGAAGGAGAAACGCCAACTCGTCGAGATAGACCAGAAACTCATGAACCGATCCGTCAACGAGGGATTCTCCGGCGGAGAGAAGAAGCGCAACGAGATATTCCAGATGGCTATGCTCGAACCCACCTTCTGCATCCTCGACGAGACGGACTCAGGTCTCGACGTCGACGCCCTGCGCATCGTGGCTACAGGCTTCAACAAACTCCGTAAGCCCGAGACATCTGCCATCGTCATAACACACTACGAGCGACTCCTCGACTACATACGCCCCGACGTGGTGCACGTACTCATCGACGGACGCATCGTGAAGACCGGAGAGGCCAGTCTGGCACAGAAAATCGAGGACGAAGGCTTCGACTGGATTAAGGAAGAACTGGGAATTCAGTAATGGCAAGAAAAGACTTCTTTACTATATATACTTAGTAGGTTGTATCACATGAGTAAAGACATAAAGGAAATAACCAAGACATACGTGGACCTCTACCACGAGGCACTGCCGCTACTGCAGAAGCAGTCGTGCGACGCCCTCAACGCCGCGCGCGACGGGGCCATCAAGGCGTTCGCCGAGACGGGATTCCCAACGAGGAAGGTGGAGCGATACAGATATACTGACGTGGCGGAGGCGTTCGACATGAACTACGGACTGTCCCTGGCACCACTCACCATAAAGGACGTGGACTACGTCTACACGATGAAGAACGCCCCAGTAAAGGTGGAGCAGTACTACAACACCGTGGCGGCGCAGGCGGGCGCAGACCCCGTCACGGCCCTCAACACCGCACTGGGACACGACGCACTCATCGTCTACGTGCCTAAGGGTACAAAGGTCAGCGCACCAATACGCATAGAAAACATGCTCAGCGGAGACCAGGACACCATGGTGGTGCGACGCGTCCTCATCGTCATGGAGGAGAGCAGCGAGGCTACCGTCTTCTTCGTTGACCACGCCACGCAGGGAGCGGACCAGCACTACCTCACGCTGCAGGTGGTGGAGGTGATAGCCAAGGACAACGCACACCTCGACATGTACGAGATGGAGGAGACGCACGAACGGTGCAGACGCTTCAACAACGTATACATTCAGACCGGACGAGACACCGTGGTGCGCCACAACAACATCACGCTCAACAACGGCATCACACGCAACGGCATCGACGTGTACATGAAGGGGACGGGAGCTGACATCACCCTCAACGGTGCCGTCATTGCCGACCGCCACCAGCACGTGGACAACAACACCGTCATCGACCACCAGGTGGGGCAGTGCAACAGCAACGAACTGTACAAGTACGTCGTGGACGACAAGGCCGTCTGCGCCTTCGCAGGACGAATACTGGTGCGCGAGGGAGCACAGCAGACCACCTCGCAGGAGACCAACAACAACATGTGCGCCAGCAACGAGGCACGAATGTACACGCAGCCCATGCTGGAGATATACGCCGACGACGTAAAGTGCGCACACGGTTCCACCGTTGGCGTAATGGACGAACAGGCTCTCTTCTACATGCAGCAGCGCGGCATCCCGGTAGAGACGGCACGCACCCTCCTGAAGAACGCCTTCATCTCCGAGGTGATAGACGAGATGAAGTGGGACTCCTTCCGCGAACGACTCCACATCCTCACAGACCAGCGGCTCTCAAAGGAAGACCGCTGCGGCACATGCAAAATCTGCCACTAATCAGACATAAACATAAATGATAAATATAGAAGAGATACGTCAGCAGTTCCCCATACTGCAACGCAAGATATACGAGAAATACCCGCTGGTATACCTCGACAACGGAGCCACGACGCAGAAGCCGCTCTGCGTGCTCGACGCCATGCGCGAGGAGTACCTCAACGTCAACGCCAACGTGCACCGCGGCGTTCACTACCTCTCGCAGAAGGCCACTGACCTGCACGAGGGAGCACGCGAGACAGTGCGACGATTCATCAACGCCAAGAATGCCCATGAGATTGTCTTCACGAGAGGCACGACGGAGAGCATGAACCTCGTGGCGGAGTCATTCGTGGAACGCTATATGAAGCCCGGCGACGAGGTGATCATCTCCACCATGGAGCACCACTCCAACATCGTGCCCTGGCAACTGGCAGGAAAACGTTGGGGCATCAAGCTACGCGTTATACCAATGAGCGACGACGGCATCATCGACCTGGAAGCATACGAGGCGATGTTCTCGGAGAAGACAAAGATGGTCAGCGTGGCACAGGTGAGCAACGTGCTGGGCACCGTCAATCCCGTGAAGGAGATGATAGCCACGGCACACAAGCACGGCGTGCCGTTCCTCGTGGACGGAGCACAGAGCACGCCGCACATGAAGATCGACGTGCAGGACCTGGACTGCGACTTCTTCGCCTTCTCAAGCCACAAGATGTACGGACCGACGGGCATGGGCGTGCTCTACGGAAAGGAGAAGTTCCTCGACGAGATGCCGCCGTACCAGGGCGGAGGCGAGATGATAGGCACGGTGACGTTCGAGAGTTCCACGTACGCCGCACTGCCATACAAGTTTGAGGCAGGCACGCCGGACTACATCGCCACGCACGGTCTGGCACGCGCCATCGACTTCATGGAGCAGATAGGACTGGACAACATCGAGGCACACGAGCGCGAACTGACACGCTATGCCCTGGAACAGATGAACGCCATTGAGGGCATGACCATCTTCGGACCGCAGGATGCCGCCCGCCGCGATGCCGTCCTCAGTTTCCTCGTAAAGCAGGGCGACACCTACGTGCACCACCTCGACATGGGCACACTGCTCGACCGCCTCGGCATTGCCGTGCGCACCGGTCACCACTGCGCCGAACCGCTCATCAACCGACTGGGCATCACGGGCACCGTCCGCGCCTCCCTCGCCGTCTACAACACCAAGGAGGAGATAGACACCCTCGTGGCAGGCATACGACGCGTCATGGCGATGTTCTAAAGTAGGTTGTCCAATTTGATGTACCTACATTTTGAATGACACTAATGACAAACAAGAAGACAACCATACAGGAGATGCACCGGCTGACGGTGGAGGAGTTCCATGAGGCGGAGAAGATGCCGCTCGTCGTGGTGCTCGACGACGTGCGCTCGCTATACAACGTGGGCAGCATCTTCCGCACCGCCGATGCCTTTCGCGTGGAGGCCATATACCTCTGCGGCATAACGGCCACGCCTGCCCCGGCAGAAGGGGCACGCGAGTGTACGCTGAAAGCCTCGCAGGAGATACACAAGACGGCACTCGGGGCGGAGGAAAGCGTCAGCTGGAGGTATTTCCCTACGGCACTCGATGCTGTGGAGCAGCTGAAACAGGACGGCTACACCGTGCTTGCCGTAGAACAGTGCCACGGCAGCATCATGCTTGGGGCAGGGGAGCTGAGCCTTCCCGTCGCCGCAGGACGTGACGCTGCTGCCTCGCAGGACGGTACTGCCGCAAGCGGACAGACACGCTACGCCGTTGTCCTCGGAAACGAGGTGAAGGGCGTGAAGCAGGAGGTGGTGGATGCCTGCGACGCCTGCCTCGAAATACCGCAGTACGGCACGAAGCACTCGCTCAATGTCTCCGTGACGGGAGGCATCGTGATATGGCACTTCGCCAGTCACTACAGACGATAACAACAAGAAATACTATAACTACACTATCGCAAAACTTTAAATCTATTTTTTATGAACAAACGAATGCTACCCATGATGGCACTGGCTCTGTTGGCTACTTCCACGACAGCCCTTGCCGACTCGGACGTGACGAAAGAGAAGGCCACCGCCGAGAGTTCTTTCCCTAAAACAGAATGGAGCGGCGATGCCAACGCCAAGGTCGTCGAATTGCCTAACATCCCGACTATCACCGCGGCAAATACCTTTACCGTGACAGATGCGACATACGGTGCTACCACCTCGTCCGAGAACAACACCCAGGCAATACAGAAAGCCCTCGACGCTGCTGCGTCAGCAGGAGGCGGCATGGTCGTGATACCAGAAGGCACATTCCTCTGCGGCCCTCTGCAGGTGGGCAACAAGACGGTGCTGCACCTCAATAAGGGCGCAATGCTCAAACTGCTGCCTTACGGCGGATGGAACGTCGCTACGGACGGTACGAACAACTATCCTTCTTTAGGTACTGACTCGAAAGGCAACCTCTCGTACAAGAACAACAACTTTATCACCAACAAGAAAGACGCCTGCGACATCATCATCGAGGGCGAGGACTCCACGCAGTGCATCATAGACGGACAGGGCGCACCGTGGTGGAAGGCCAAGGAAGACCATGGCAGCTTCGACCGCCCGTCGCTCATACGTTTCACGACAGGCTCGCGCTTCCTCGTCAGATACATGAAGTTCCAGAATGCACCGGGCACCAATGTCACGCTCGGCAACAGCGGCAAGGCAAGCCATTTCACCGTGCACGACATTTCCATCAAGAACCCGGCATCCACACTCGGAAATGGCAAGGCATCGCACAATACGGACGGAATACCTATGTGGGGACCGTACATCAACATCTACGACTGCACCATCGACACGGGCGACGACAATATCGTCACCGACTCGAACGCAAGTTACGTACACGCCTGGAACCTCACGATGGGGGCAGGACACGGCGCTTCCATGGGATCGTACACGTCTAATATGCACCACGTACTCTTTGAGAACATGACATTCAACGGCACGGAGACGGCACTGCGTATGAAGACCAACAAGGACCGCAGCGGCGAGGTCTACAACATCATCTACCGCAACATGACCATCAACAACTGCTCGGAGATTCCCATCATGCTCACCTGCGACTACGACAACTATGCCGAGCCGACAAGTATGAGCTCAAGCGCAGTGACAAGCACTACGCCGAAGTTCCACGACATACTCTTCCAGAACATCAAGGGCAACTGCACTTACGGTGTACAGAGCACGGCAGGCAAGCGTGGCAACACCCTCTTCATCTACGGTCGCCCGGAGTCGTACATAAAGGACGTGACGTTCGACAATGTGCAGATAGATGCCAACAACGGCATGGTGCTGGCGTTCTGCGAGGGCATCGTATTCAAGAACGGATGTCGGTTCAGCAACGTGAAGGACAGCAGTAAGAATATATTTGTGCAAGAAAAAGCTACCTTCACTGGTGACTACTACACCGGCATCGAAAGCGTTGAGGCTGACGAGAAAAAGACTGCTGCTGCAAGTGACGCCAAGACATACAACCTGCTGGGCCAGCAGGTAAGCGACTCCGCCAAGGGACTCGTAGTAAAGAATGGTGTGAAGTACATCAGAAAGTAATAAACGCAAAAAGGCTCCCGACAATGTCAGGAGCCTTTTTGTGTTATTTTTTTACTTTACGATTTCCACTTCGTCGGACTCAAATACGGAGCCGTTGAAGTCCACTACCATCCATACGGACTTGGCGGGGGTGCCGTCCTCGGCTTTACCGAAGAGGGCGTAGGAGATGGAGTCGAGCAGACCTGCGCCGGACTTTATGCGAACGTTGACGTTAGTCTGGCCGTTGGCGTACATGAAGACGCAGTTGCCGGTGGACTTCGTCACCGTGCCGCCGTCGCGCTGCTCTCTAAGAGCCTTCAGCGTAGTCTTCTCCTCGTCAGTGAAGAATCCAGCCTCGTTAAGGGCTGTCAGCTCCTGCTTCATCCCGGAGAGGGCTTGCATGAGGCTGCCCCTGCGCGAGAAGTCGTAGTCGTTCAGCGTGAAGGGCGTGTAGGCGGAGTTCTCCTCCTCGTCCCACGACTGCAGCAACGCTCCCGTCCAGCGGTAGGACAGGTTCTCGGCTCTCAGCTCGTTCACGGAGACGGTGTCGTACAGTACGGTTATCTGCTCCTGGAAGCGCTTGAAGGCATCTTCGGACAGTTTTCCCTCCTCGGCGGCGCGCTTCAGACTGTTGTACAGCTTGGCGAGATATCCGTTGGCGAAGGCGGTGCGCACTGTGCCGTCCTCCGTGAGGAACGGTATGGCGAAGGGGCACTCGCTGTGGTCGATGCTGATGAAGAGCTTGTCGTTGGTGTCGATGGTGAACGTCAGAGTGCCGTTAGTGGTCAGCGTGTCGAGGCATCCGTCTTTGCTGAGAGGGTCGTTCTCTATCCTCTTGTCAGGCACGTAGAGCGAGATGTGCATGTCGCCGGAGTAGCCTGTGCCGTCGGTGGCGTACGGCGTGTCGTTGGCGTTCTTGTCGCATGAGGTAAGCATGGTGGCGAGCAGGAGTGCCAGGCATGCCGTGGTCTTTATGATGATACTTTTCATTGGTGTGCTTGTGGAAGAGGGTTAGAACATTATTACCATGGAGGCACCGATAGTCAGGGCGTGCACTTTCTGCTTGTGTGTGAAGTGCGACTGTGTGAGCAGCATCTTCTGCGCGTCGGTGTTGTACGGCGTATATGTGATGTCAAACTGCGGCCTGCTGTAGTCGTAGTCCACGAAGGCGGAGAGAGCCATGCCGCTTCCTGCGGCGTATGTGTAGCTGATGCCGGCTGCTACGCCGTCAGCGTTGGTGCTGGATATCTCCAGGTCGTCGCCGTACATGGTGGTGGTGTTCACGTTCGTCTCTCCCTTGAGGCGGTAGTTGATGTCGTAGGAAGCCTGCAGGTCCAGTGCACCGTAGAAGCGTCTGCCGTACAGGAGCTTTGCCCCGATGCTGTGGCGCGGCGTGATGGGCAGCGAACCGTATACGCCAACGCCGATGTCGGCGATGCTCCATACGTCGGCAGCAGCCGTGTAGTTGCTGAGGCGTGACCCCTCGGTGCCGGTGACCAGTCCCTTGGTGTCGTAGCAGTAGAGGTCGTCGGTGTAGACGGACGACGTAGTGATGCGTCCGCGCAGTCCGAAGCCTACGTAGGGATTGATGAAGTATGCGCCCTCTACGCCTACCGTCGTGCCCATACTGGTGTGGATGGTGGGTGCTGTGCCCTCTGCCACGGCAGGCTTGCCGCCGGAGTAGTTGTCGTAGGTGGTGGCGTTGCGGTCCTCGAAGGAGTCGGGGATGCGGAAGGGATTGCCGTTGTGCACTACGGTGAAGTAGTCGTTGTCGAGCGAGGCCCCCGACTGGTTCCATACCTGCATCGCCGTGGTGTAGCTGGTGTTGGGGCTAAGCTCTATGTTGCTCATGCCCTGCATGCCCAGCGAGAGGCGGAAGAAGGAGGGGTTGTTTATCAGGTCGGCGCGGAACTCGCGTGGCTTGCGTTTGATGCCTTTGTCCTTCATGATGAGGTCTACGATGGCGTAGCCGATGTCGGTGGAGATGATACCGATGCCGGCACCGACGAGTACGTCGGAGATCCAGTGGCGGTTGTTGAGCGTGCGCATGATGCCCGTGGTGGTGGCGGTGGCGTAGCCCAGGACAGACCACCATGGCGAGCGTGTCAGACCGTACTCCTTGTGGAGAATGGTGGCGGCGGTGAATGCCGTGGCGGTGTGGCCTGAGGGGAAGGAGTTTGGCGTGGAGCCGTCCGGGCGCATCTGGCGGACGGAGTACTTCAGTCCGTTGACGAGTGCTGCCATGACGACGTACGAGGCACCGGCGCTGGCCACGTAGCGCACCAGGTTGCTGCGGCCCTCGTAGCCTGCCACATTGAGGACGGTGGAGACGGCGAGCGGCGCGAACTGTATGTAGTCGTCCAGACCGTTCTTGTAGAAGGGCACGAACTTCTCGTGTGCCGTGCGGAACTTCTTCTTCTCCGCCATGGAGACGAGTCCGAAGGCAACGAGTGGTGCTGCGCCGATGCTGAACTCTTTCTTTGTCGTATATCCGCCGTACTTGTTCTCGTAGGCGATGCGGCGTGCCTCTTTCGCCATGTCCGCCATGCGTTCTTGCGACTGGCTTACCGTAGTGTCTGCAGCTGTAGCGAGTGTAGTGTTGCTGGCTGTAGCAGCAAGTGTTGTGTTGTCTGTCAGCATCAGCGCATCTGTCTCCTGCAAGTCGAGGGTCTCTGCGCTGGCATCGATGGCACAGGCAGCCAAAGCGGCCGCTATGCCCCAAGTCTTTCTCATATAAGCGTGTAATATATTGGTTTTACGGGTGCAAAGTTACAAAATATAAATCAAATACGGTCTTGTTGTGACGCAAATGATATTTTTGGGGGACTTTAATTGACGCTTTTGTAACTCAAATGATATTTTGGGGGACTTTAATTGCCGTTGTTGTGACGCAAATGATATTTTGGGGGACTTTAATTGCCGTTAATTGACCATTAATTTTATCCATTAATATTATTTTTCCCTCCGGATGGTTTACTACATATTTAATTAATGGATAAAATTAATGGTCAATTAACGGCAATTAAGTAATGTGTAAAAAATAACTTGAGCAGTTTTTATATGACTGTCCGAATTGAATGCGATGGGCTGAAAGCCCTATACTACATAGCCCAGGGCAACGCCCTGGGTACAT
>CAVCKM010000090.1:0-12964 GCA_963602765.1 Alistipes putredinis
AGTGTATACAATGTACTGCTGCTGAATGCGCGATGAGTACTTCTCAAAGAACCGGTCCATGGAGACGTGGCTTTTGTAACCAGAGGACTTTACTTCTAACGGACTAATCTTGCTGCCATCAGAAATGAGAAAGTCTATTTCGTAATAACCTTTCTCGTCCTGCTTGGGCATAGTGTGGTAGAAGAGGTCGTGGCCGGAAGCTCTCAGTATCTGTGCTACAACATTCTCATAGACATATCCGAGATTTACGCTGAGTTTGTCACTCAGGAGTTTTTCGTATATTACGTTTTCTGTAAAATCTTTTGACTTGAATGCCAGTGTTACGAATAGCCCCGTGTCGCATATATACATTTTATAGCGTAACATGTCTTTGCTCAGTGCAAGCCCAATATTCGGGTCTGTGGAGTTATACGAGACATTGGCTACTCTCGCTTCATCTAGTATCCTGACGATATGCGACACACGGTCTTGTTTCTCCCCTGGTATCACGGTTGATACGGTGTATCTCGAAGTATCCTTGCTAAGTTGTGCGGGAATGGCATCAAACATTGTTACGGCTCTTCCCGTGTCGTCTATCTTGCGGAGGTCTTCCTCGTAAAGGGCAAGTATCTCTCGTTTTACGTTGTCGACCTCGCTGAGATTGTTTGTCTTGATATATTTGTCCACAGCCTGTGGCATGCCGCCCACGAGCATGTAGAGACGAAAGTCGCGCATCAGTTGTCTGTGGGCAGCTGCATCCAAGGGCATGTGTCTCTCATAGAACTGCTTCAGCAGTGGGAATGTGACCGTATCGCCTAATGCCCAACGGAATTCCTCATAGTCCATCGGGTACATGGATATGCGGGTCTCTTCACTGGGGATAATGATATCCTTGGTGTTCTTGCGTATAGAGATGAGTGAACCGGTCTCTATGTAATCGTAACGATGGTCTTTTACCAGATGCTTTATTGCTTGGCGGGCCTTTGGGTAGTTCTGTACTTCGTCGAAGATAATAAGCGACTTGCGCTCTTTTAGGTTGACATGATATGTCACCTGTAGGTTCAAGAAAATATAGTCCAAATCAGAAAGGTCTTCAAACAACGCGTTAACCTTACGGGATGTCTTGGAGAAGTCTATCAGCAGGTAAGTTTCGTATTCGTTCCTTGCAAATTCTTCAACTAGCGTGGATTTGCCAATACGCCTTGCCCCTTCAATCAATAGAGCAGTTTCTCCATTGCGTTCATGCTTCCATTTGAGCATGCGCTCGTACACTTTGCGCTTGAATACGGTTGATTCTGTCATAACTATCGTATAACTAAGTTTTTACGCTTGCAAAGTTACGCTTTTTGCCGAAATCCGCAAAATCTTTTTCTGATAAAATGCCGAAATCCGTAAAATCTTTTAATGGGAAAATGCCGAAATCCGCAAATTGTTGTATTTGTGTGTAACAAAAAAGGTTGCTCGACCTCGCGGTCAAGCAACCAGGCAAACTTAAACAACCAATTAAAGAAATAGATTGTTGCGTATTATCTAATAAAGAGCATTTCGCGGTACTTAGGCAGAGTCCAGACTTCGTCGTCGACCTTGGACTCGAGCTTGTCGATGTGGTAGCGAATCTCGTCCATCTTAGGCTCCACGGTGTCGTGGTATGCGATGGCCTTCTCGCGCTCGCTTTCAATCTTGTTGGCAACCTTGCGGGCATCGATGAGCGACTGTACGCCTTCCTCGATAGCCTTTACGCGCTCTGAGATCTCCTTGATGAGGGCGAGGTTGCTGCTTGCAACACTCTTCAGCTCCTCTGCAGGGATGATGCTCTTCAGGGCAGCCACGTTCTCGGCAAGCTTGGTCTGGTAAGCCATTACCTGTGGGATGATGTGGTTGATAGAGAGGTCGCCGAATACACGAGCCTCAATCTGGATCTTCTTGGTGTAGGTCTCCCACTTGATCTCGTTACGTGCCTCAAGCTCCTTGGCAGTCATGATGTTCAGAGACTCGAACATGTCGATAGACTCCTTGTCGAGGTAGCGGTCGAAGATTACCGGGCAAGACTTCTCTACGTCCAGACCACGCTTTGCAGCCTCTTCAACCCACTCGTCAGAGTAGCCGTTGCCGTCGAAGCGGATTGGCTTGCAGGTCTTGATGTCCTCACGCAGAACAGCGATGATGGCAGCGTGCTTGTCCTTGCCGGAAGCGATGAGAGCGTCGACGCGCTGCTTGAAGCTAACGAGAGCCTCTGCTACGGCAGCGTTCAGGGCGATCATTGCAGAAGCACAGTTTGCCTCTGAACCAACGGCGCGGAACTCGAAACGGTTGCCGGTGAAGGCGAACGGTGAGGTACGGTTGCGGTCGGTGTTGTCGATGAGCAGCTCTGGGATAGAAGGGATGTCTAGCTTCAGTCCAGACTTGCCTGCGATGTCGATAGTGTCGTCGGTAGAGTTCTCGAGGTGGTCGAGCACTTCGGTGAGCTGCTTGCCGAGGAATGAAGAAACAATTGCCGGAGGTGCCTCGTTGGCGCCGAGACGGTGAGCGTTGGTAGCTGACATGATGGAAGCCTTCAGCAGACCGTTGTGCTTGTATACACCCATCAGAGTCTCAACGACGAAGGTGACGAAACGGAGGTTGCCGATCTCGTCCTTTGCAGGACCGTGGAGCAGTATGCCGTTGTCGGTAGAGAGTGACCAGTTGTTGTGCTTACCGGAACCGTTCACGCCGTCGAATGGCTTCTCGTGGAGCAGGCAACGGAAACCGTGCTTGCGGGCGATCTTCTTCATCAGCGACATGATGAGCATGTTGTGGTCGACAGCCAGGTTTGTCTCCTCGAAGATAGGAGCCAGCTCGAACTGGTTAGGAGCAACCTCGTTGTGGCGAGTCTTGCAAGGGATGCCGAGCTCAAGAGCCTTGATTTCGAGCTCCTTCATGAAGGCTGCAACGCGCTCTGGGATAGCTCCGAAGTAGTGGTCGTCCATCTGCTGGTCCTTGGCTGAAGAGTGGCCCATCAGGGTGCGGCCAGTCAGCAGCAGGTCTGGGCGTGCTGAGTAGAGACCCTCGTCAACGAGGAAGTACTCTTGCTCCCAACCGAGGTTGGACTTGACGCTCTTCACTTCAGGGTTGAAGTAGTGTACTACGGCAGTAGCAGCTTCGTCAACCGCACGGAGAGTCTTCAGCAGTGGTGTCTTATAGTCGAGTGCTTCACCAGTGTAAGAGATGAAGACGGTAGGTATCATCAGGGTGTCACCAATGACGAATACAGGTGATGTTGGATCCCAAGCGGAGTAGCCGCGTGCCTCGAAGGTAGAACGGATACCGCCTGAAGGGAATGAAGAAGCGTCAGGCTCCTGCTGTACGAGGCTCTTGCCCTCGAATTCCTCAATCATGCCGCCCTTCCAGTCGTGCTCTACGAATGCGTCGTGCTTCTCAGCGGTGGTGTCTGTAAGAGGCTGGAACCAGTGTGTGCAGTGTGTAGCACCGAGCTCCATAGCCCATTTCTTCATGCCTTCTGCAACTTTGTCTGCAGTAGCGCGGTCCAGAGGAGCACCGTTGTCGATGACGTCAAGCATCTTGTCGTAAGTCTTCTTCGAGAGATACTTGAACATCTTCTGCTTGTTGAAGACGTACTTAGCGAAGAACTCTGAAGGACGCTCAGCTGGTGCTGGTACTTCTACTGGCTGCTTTTTGAAAGCTTCGCCAACAACCTGAAATCTTAAATTTGCCATTGTATTAAGTTTTTGTTTTTATGGAGCAGGCACTGCGAAGACTGTGCCTGCTCCGAGATTGGTGTTTTCTGAGAGTTTTTTAGGGTGGGGATTGAATTTAGTATGCCAGTGTCATACCGAGTACGAAGTAGGCCTTCTTTGTGGCAGGGTTACCAGAAACCTCGCCGAATACTGGGATGCCCCAGTTCTTGCATACAGGGATTGTCTTGGTACAACGGAGTGCGATGTTGTTCAGACAGAAACCGTCTGCAGCACCTGCATAGAATTGAGTCTTGTAAGGAACGAAACCGAGAGTTGCAGACCAGTCGCAAGTAACGAGCTTGAATGGTGCGCTGAGAGTGAAGTATGAAGAGTAATCCGCGTCAGTGCCGGCGAAGTTGGTGTACCACTGGAATGCTACAGGACCGAAGTCATAGCCGATGTTACCTTCCCATACGTGTGAAGAACCTGCAGAATTGCGGTACTCAAAATACTTGTTGTTCTCTCCGTATTTGCTGAACCAGTAGTCGGTGACGCCTACGTTGAACCCACCTATAGAGTATGCCAGTGTGAGGTCAAATTCCTTGTCGTCTTTTGAGTTGAGGAAGCCGTAGCTGCCCCAGAAACCGAATGACAGTCCTTTATAAGCGATGCTGGCAGATGGCTGTATTGCAGCGTCGCCCAACGAACCACCACGCCAAACGTAACGGCTTACTACGTCTGCGCCTACGCTACCTTCCAGTTTGTCCTGTGCGCTTGCTGTGCTGACGCCTGTGAAAGCCACGAGTGCTACTGCCAAAACTTTCAAAATCTTCATAATCTTTTCCTTTCCTGAATTAGTTAATACCTTGGCCGTACGTCCGGATTATTCCAGCCAGCCGTGGCGGCCTTTCTCTTGTTTGTAATAATATTTGTTTGTGTTGTGTTTGTGTTCTTAGGAAAGAAGAGCGTGTGTTGTCGTCTCTTTCTTATTTGTGCATCCACTCCTTGATGCGGCGCATTGCTTCCTCGCAATCCTCGCGCTCGCCGAATGAAGTGAAGCGAACGTATCCTTCTCCCGAAGGTCCGAAACCAACGCCCGGTGTGCAGACGATGCTTGCTCCGTAGAGCAGCTGCTCGAAGAACTTCCATGAAGAACTTCCGTCCGGTGTCTTCACCCAGAGGTAAGGGGCGTTCTTGCCGCCGAATACCTCGAAGCCCATCTCTGTCAGTGCCTCGCGCATTATGCTGGCGTTTGTCATGTAGTAGTCGATGACCGCCTTTGTCTGTGCCTTGCCCTCCGGTGTGTAGATGGCTTCGGCGGCGCGCTGCGAGATGTAGCTGGTGCCGTTGAACTTGGTGCTCTGACGGCGGTCCCACAGGTGGTTCAGCTCTATGCGCTGAGTGCCGTCAAGAGTGGTGGCGGTGAGTTCCTTCGGTATTACGGTGTATCCGCAACGTACGCCAGTGAAACCGGCTGTCTTTGAGTATGAGTGGAACTCGATGGCGCATTTGCGTGCGCCCTTTATCTCATATATAGAGTGGGGGATGTCCTCCTCCTGGATGAATGCCTCGTATGCTGCATCGTAAAGAATCAGTGTGTCGTTCTTTAGAGCGTAGTTGACCCACTTGCGCAGCTCGTCTTTCGTGAGCACTGTGCCTGTCGGGTTGTTGGGGTAGCAGAGGTAGATCATGTCCACGCGGTGGTCGGGAATCTCAGGCGTGAAGTTGTTCTCTGCCGTGCATGGCATGTAGTTTACGTTGCTCCATGAGCCGTTCTCGAATACTCCGGCTCTGCCGCACATCACGTTCGAGTCGATGTAAACAGGATATATAGGGTCCGTCATGCCTACGGAGTTGTCCCAGCGAACGATGTCGCCGATGTTGCCAGTGTCTGACTTCGCACCGTCGTTGACGAATATCTCGCTCGGGTCGAGGTGTATGCCGCGTGGCAGGAAGTCGTTCTTGATGATAGCCTCGCGAAGGAAGTCGTAACCTCTCTCCGGACCGTACCCGCGGAAGGTAGCCTTCTCTGCCATCTCGTCCACTGCCTTGTGCATCGCTTCGATGACGGCAGGAACCAACGGGCGGGTTACGTCGCCGATGCCGAGGCTTATTACCTGTGCCTTTGGGTGTGACACCTTATAGGCGTTTACCTTCTTTGCTATGTCGGCGAAGAGGTAGTTGTTGGATAACTTGAGGTAGTGTTCGTTTACGAGTGCCATGTTCTTTTGCCTTTTCTTTAGATTTGTTGTTTGCGTTAAGTTTGCTCTTTAGTCGTTCAGCTCTATCTCTCCTTCGAAGGAGATGGCTGCCGGACCGGTCATCATGATGTGGTTGTCCTCGGTCCATTCGATGTTCAGCGTGCCGCCGTCCATCTTGATGTCGCTCTTGTTGCCGCGGCGACCGGTCAGCTTTGCTGCCACTGCGGTGGCGCAAGCACCTGTTCCGCAGGCGAGGGTGATGCCGCTTCCGCGCTCCCATACCCTCATTCTTATTGTCCCGTCTTCCAGTACTTGCGCGAACTCAATGTTGCAACGCTGTGGGAAGAGGTCGTGGTGTTCCAGTATCTTGCCGTAGTAGGCTATGTCGAATTTCTCTACGTCCTCGTGGAGGAAGATGACGAAGTGTGGGTTGCCCATGGAAACGAATGTTCCGGCGAACTGCTTTCCTTCTATTGTCACCTCGTAGTCGACGGCCTTGCCGCCCTTTACTGCAAACTGTGCCGGCTGCTTCAGTATTGGCTCTCCCATATCAACGGTGACAGTCTCTACTTTGTCGTTGGCATCCAGATGGAGGTTGAGAACCTTGATGCCTGAGAGCGTCTGGAGATTGATGGGGTTCTTGTCGGTGAGTCCTTTGTCGTGAAGAAACTTTGCTACGCAGCGTGTGCCGTTTCCGCACATCATCGCTTCCGAACCGTCGTTGTTGAAGATGCGCATCGAGAAGTCTGCGCCCGGCTCTGTAGCTTTGCCGATGAGTATAAGACCGTCGGAGCCTACACCGAAGTGAAACTTGCTCCATTCAATGGATGCCTTGGCTGGGTCGGGGATGTTATATTTAGTAGTGTCTACATATATATAATCATTGCCTGCGCCGTGCATCTTGGTGAATTTGATAGTCTTTGTCATCTGTAGTTTGCCTTTTTGTTTGATTTCTGATGCAAAATTACTACTTTTTGTCGGAATGGCAATAGAAAAGTTGTCATAATAACACCATAAGCGTAACTTTTTGTCGTTTTGTAAGGAAATGCTACTATAAACATTGCAAAGTGAAAGTAAACGCACGCCTGCGCCTTACACTTCGTAAGTGTGAAAGAAAAAGAAATAGCAAAGTGCACACTTTGTAGTGTGTAAACTAACAAAAAGTAGTAATTTTGCATCAGAAATAAGCAAAGTGTCACTTGTTGTACGCACAACAATGGCAAAAGCTCCCAGAGGACGGCGCTCTTTTATATTATATAATGTACACACGTACATTATTTGTATAAGGCAGACGACACAACACAAACAAAGATAATATAAACGTTTTAAAGGTAATTAGTATGAAAAAGATTGAAGCAATCATCCGCAGGACAAAGTTCGAGGATGTGAAAGAAGCTCTGCTAAACTCAGACATTGACTGGTTTGAGTATCACGATGTACACGGCATCGGACAGAGCCGTCAGGAGCGCATTTACCGTGGTGTTCAGTATTCAACAGACGTTATCGAGCGTGTGGCCATCACCATCATCTGCCGCGAGCAGTTTGTTGAGTCTACAATAAAGGTGATCAAGGAAGTGGCTCACACCGGCAAGGTTGGTGACGGACGTATCTTCCTCAGTGATGTGATTGACTGTTACTCTATCCGCACAGGCGAGCATGGTGACACCGTTTTGGCAGACAAGAAATAATATATCAAGACGCACAACACTGAGACAACAACACAAACACAAACGTAGAAAGGAAAACAAATTATGATTGATACATTATTTGCCACTGGTCTTGCCGCTGTCGTGGAAGACGCAAAAGATTATGTAAACGGTTTGGATACCCTTTGGGTACTCCTCGGCGCAATGCTCGTGTTCTGGATGCAGCCTGGTTTCGCACTCGTTGAGGCTGGTCTGACACGTTCGAAGAATACAGCCAACATCCTGATGAAGAACTTCGTCGACTTCATGTTCGGTACCGTTCTTTACTGGCTCATGGGCTTCTCCATCATGTATAGCACATCAGGCAACGGTTTCATCGGTTTCGACGGTTTCTTCAACATCGGTTCTGACTCCAACGTTCCTGCAGAGGCTACATTCATCTTCCAGACAGTGTTCGCTGCTACAACGGCTACCATCGTTTCCGGTGCAATGGCTGAGCGTACCAAGTTCTCCATGTACGTAGTATACTCTATCCTCATCTCCGCTTTCGTTTATCCTATCGAAGGCCACTGGTCATGGGGCGGCGGCTGGCTCTCTGAGATGGGCTTCCACGATTTCGCCGGTTCTTCTATCGTACACCTCTGCGGTGGTGTCCTCGCTTTCGTAGGTGCTCTCGTTCTGGGTCCACGTATCGGCAAGTACACAAAGGACGGCAAGAGCCGCGCTATCCCTGGTCACAACCTCACCATCTGTGCCCTCGGTGTATTCTGCCTCTGGGTAGGTTGGTTCGGCTTCAACCCATGTTCTACTGTTGCCGCAACAGGTTACGCTAACGCAGTGAGCATGTCACACGTATTCGTTACCACTAACATGGCTGCCGCTACTGGTGCTATCGCCGCTATGTTCTACACATGGGTAGTTGACGGCAAGCCATCTCTCTCAATGCTCTGCAACGGCGTTCTTGCCGGTCTCGTAGGTATCACAGCAGGTTGCGACTGCGTAAGCATCGGCGCCGCTGCCATCATCGGTATCGTAGCTTCTCTCGCTATGTGCTTCGCTGTAAACTTCATCGATAAGGTCCTGAAGGTTGACGACCCAGTTGGTGCTGCTTCCGTACACGGTGTAGGTGGTTTCGTTGGAACCATTCTCACAGGTGTATTCTGCGACCCTGCTATCGACGGTGTTGAAGCATCCTTCGGCGTACAGCTCCTCGGTGCTGTCTCTATAGCTGCCTTCGCTGCTGTATGTGGCCTGCTCATCTTCGGCATCATGAAGTACACCGTTGGTCTCCGTTGCGACCGCGTCATTGAGGAGGAAGGTCTCGACGTATACGAGCACGGTGAGGCTTGCTACAACAACTAATCTGATGGTAATACTACAAAGTAGCCAATACTATAGCCCCTCTCGGGCATACAAACAATAACACTAGCCCAGGGTTAGCTAGGGCAATGCAGATTGCCTAGTCTAACCCTGGGTTATACCCACGCAAAGCAAACTTACGCATAATATAAATTAACAACCAACAATAAAGAAAAAACAATACAACTATGTGTGGAATTGCATGTATCCTAGACATTCAGCAGCAAACTGCTGAGCTTCGCAAGAAGGCTCTTCAGATGAGCCGTAAGATTCGTCACCGCGGTCCGGACTGGAGCGGTATCTACGTTGGCGGTTCTGCCATTCTCGCCCACGAGCGTCTGAGCATCGTGGACCCGGAGTCTGGTCAGCAGCCCCTGTTCTCTCCTGACCGCAAGCAGGTGCTCGCTGTCAACGGCGAGATATACAACCACCGTGACATCCGTGCCGAGTACGACGGCAAGTACGAGTTTCAGACTGGTTCTGACTGTGAAGTGATCCTTGCCCTCTATCGCGACTGGAAGGCAAGCGGCAATGCAGACCCCGCATGGATTTTCGAAAAGATAAGCGGTATCTTCGCCTTCACCCTCTACGACGAGGAGGCAGACGAATACCTCGTAGGTCGCGACCCCATCGGTGTTATACCTCTCTATATAGGCCACGACAAGGACGGAAAGACATACGTTGCTTCCGAGCTGAAAGCCCTTGAAGGCTTCTGCGACGAGTACGAGCCGTTCCTCCCGGGCCACTACTACAGTTCCAAGACCAAGCAGCTCACCAAGTGGTACAAGCGTGAGTGGATGGACAAGATGCCGGGCGAGTGCAGCTCTCCCGTTGCCGAGATAGCCAAGCTGTCCTACAAGGAAAGCGTACAGGCAGTGCACGATGCACTGGAGAGTGCTGTCAAGCGTCAGCTGATGAGCGACGTGCCTTACGGTGTGCTCCTTTCCGGCGGTCTGGACTCCAGCGTCACCTCTGCCATTGCAAGAAAGTTTGCCGCTCACCGCATCGAGGCTGACGGCTCAGAGAAGGCATGGTGGCCACGTCTCCACTCGTTCGCAGTGGGTCTGAAGGGTGCGCCGGACCTTGCCAAGGCACGTGAGGTAGCTGACTACATCGGCACCGTTCACCACGAAATCAACTATACTATACAGGAAGGTCTCGACGCTATCCGCGACGTGATATACTACATCGAGACGTACGACGTGACAACCGTGCGTGCTTCCACTCCAATGTACCTCCTTGCCCGCGTCATCAAGTCGATGGGCATCAAGATGGTTCTCTCCGGCGAGGGTGCAGACGAGGTGTTCGGTGGTTACCTGTACTTCCACAAGGCGCCGGACGCAAAGGAGTTCCACGAGGAGACCGTCCGCAAGCTGGGCAAGCTGCACCAGTACGACTGTCTGCGTGCCAACAAGTCTCTGTCGGCTTGGGGCGTCGAGGGTCGTGTGCCGTTCCTCGACAAGGAGTTCCTCGACGTTGCCATGTCGCTGAACCCAGAATACAAGATGTGCCCGGGCAGTGTGATGGAGAAGAAGGTAGTCCGCGAGGCATTTGCCGACATGCTGCCAGAGAGTGTGGCATGGCGTCAGAAGGAGCAGTTCTCCGACGGCGTAGGCTACTCCTGGATTGACACGCTGAAGGAAATCACCTCAAAGGCTGTCTCCGACGAGCAGATGGCACACGCCGCAGAGCGTTTCCCCATCAACACTCCGCTCAACAAGGAGGAGTACTACTACCGCACCATCTTCGAGGAGCACTTCCCTTCAGACAGCGCAGCGCGCGCCGTGCCTCACGAGGCCAGCGTAGCTTGTTCTACAGCAAAGGCTCTCGAATGGGACGAGGCATGGAAGAACATGAACGACCCTTCCGGTCGTGCCGTTGCCGGCGTACACGAGCAGGCATACAAATAAGATGATTGTGAGTATTAAAATAGACAGAAGCCAGCAGGACGTGAGTCTCGCTGGCTTTTATATGTAGTAATTTATTTTCTTTGTGCGAATTAATAACAAAAAAACTTATGAAGCGACGAATTTTCATCTCTATGTATAGATATTATGCCGGAAAATTATTACTTTTGTAGCCACGAACGCATGAAGTTCTGAAAATGTAACCCAAATTGTCCATGTGGCGCAGATGTCGCATGGCGAGTAAACATATGTAAACCTCCAAAAAGATTGTATTGAATGAAAGGTCTCAGTAGTTTCGTAGTAAATTGGATAAACCATATTGAGGAAAAGCTGTGTCCCCAACACTGTGGTATAGTAGACAGACGAAGGGTCTTAGCCTATATCCTCCTTACCATAATAGAGATACTGGTTATCCCGTTCCATTTCTTCCTCTTCTTGACGTGGTGGGAACCGTACGGGTTCACCGTGGCCTGCGTACACCTTGTCTCGTTCCTTGTCATACAATACCTGATATGGAAGGAAGAGATAGTCTTCAGCCAAGGTCTCTCGGCCATGTACTTGCTTGTCGCGTTGAAACTCACGGTAGACTGTTTCTTCTGCACCTTCTTTGGAGTGCTTGAAGACAATGTCACCGTCCTTGGCAATTTGTTCGTAATGCTTGTCCTCGCAGTGACGGCACTGTCCATGATGCTCAATAGGCTGACGAGAGTGTTGCTCATTCTGATGGTGCCCTTGTCGGTGGTTGCCGTGCTCTCGCAGGAGGGCAGTATGAAGTTGTTCGTGCTAAAGCCCATATTGGTGGGCTTCGTACTCGTGGCATACGTGCATATATATAATATGAGCCGAATAACGAAGGGCCTGCGCCAGCCACGCGAGGTGATGCAGGAAGAAAGAAAGGCTCTGGAGATGCTCGCCAACCTCAAGGACGTTGATGTCCATAAGGAGGGAAACCTGATAGAGCGACTCAGCCCCGAGATGCGCCAGCGTATATTGCAACGCGCCAGCCAGCATCTGCGTAAGGAGGAGATGGACAACCTCGCCTGGGACTTGGTGTGCGCCGAACTGACAAAAAGCGAAAAGGAGATATGCCGCCTCATACTGGACGGAAGGTCGCTGAAGGAAATCTGCGCGGAGCTGAACAAGACGGAGTCGAACATCACCAGCCAGCGCAGCCACATCAGAAAGAAACTCGGCATGGAGCGCACGGACGACCTGCAGCGGACGCTCGAACTCAGAATAGCCGAAGTCCGTAAGGAGATGTCATCATAGTCGTCGCTTCAGACCTTGATAATCCGCTTACAAAAAGAACACCGCAAGAATATGGAATATATGTCACAGGAAGGCTACGACAAGCTCGTCGCCGAACTAAAACAGTTGGAAAACGTGGAGCTTCCCCGCGTGAGGGATGCCATCGCCGAGGCACGCGACAAGGGCGACCTTAGCGAGAACTTCGAGTACCATGCCGCCAAGCGCGAGCAGGGCAAGTTGCTCAGCCGCATACGGTTCAAGCAAAAAGTGCTCGAACACGCACGCGTCATCGACAAGTCGCGGCTCAGCACCGACCGCATCGGTCTGCTCAGCCGTGTAGAGATAACCAACCTTGTCAACAACCGCCAGATGACCTACATGCTGGTGAACTCCCACGAAGCCAACCTGCAGGAAGGAAAAATCTCCATCAAGTCGCCCATCGGTCAGGCGCTGCTTGGCAAAGAAGCCGGCGACACCATAGACGTCCGCGTCCCTGCCGGACTGCTGAAACTGCGCATAGACAGCGTGTCGCTGTAGTACATACTTATTTTGCTGCTGCGCTGGCTTTACCTACTCCTCTTCCGCTTCGCGGCACTCTGCCATTTCCGTGCCCCGGTAGATAACGACGAGTTTGTGGAGCGTTGTTGTCTTGACGGACTCGCGTACGATGTCGCTGTCGGCGTATCGGCATATCTGGGCTGAGGCTTCCTTGAAGAGCTGCTTTACCTGCGCGTCGGTGGTGGAGGACTTGCAGTATTTCAGTTCCACGATGTATGAGTCGGTCATGCTCTGGTATATGTCGCAGAGCGGCAGGAGGAAGATGTCAGCGTAGCCGCCGTCGTTGTCCAGCTCGGAGATAGGACGGTAGAACTGGCACTGGCTTGTCATGGCGAGCGTGAAGCCGTGTACGAAGGCTTCGCCCTTCTGCTTGTCACGCTGCGAGGCGTAAC
>CAVCKM010000091.1:0-7470 GCA_963602765.1 Alistipes putredinis
CCCTCCTCACCGACTACTTGGTGGACGTGGAGGTGCACACCCCCAAGGGCAGAGTAGACATCGTCCTCCTCACCAAGACCGACCTCTACCTCCTCGAACTGAAGCTAAACCAGTCCGCGCAGGCAGCCATGCAACAGATAAACCTCAAGAACTACCGCCAGCGGTTCGCCCTCAGCGGAAAGCCCATAACGAAGGTGGGCATCAACTTCGACTCTACGCAGGGCAACATCACCGACTGGGTGATTGAAGCATAACATAACGGTTAAACGCAAAAAAGGTGTCCAGCCTACGATGACAAACTATCATCTGGCAGGACACCTTTTTTGTATCTATAATAGTAGGCTATCCAAAAGCGAACCACGTACCTGTCCCTGTGACCCTTTTATTCTGTTTTCTGACCAAGGAGCGTGTATGACACTCCGTCTTTTATTACCACAACTTTTCCGTTGCTTATGAATTTACCTGATATAGGCTGCTCTTTGTCAGCCTCTATGGATTTTACTGATGAGGGGTCTGAAGGATCAGTCGGCTCAGTCGGTTCAGTCGGTTCAGCCGGTTCAGCCGGTTCCGTCGGCTCAGTTGGTTCCGTCGGCTCAGTCGGTTCTGTCGGTTCAGCCGGTTCCGTTGGCTCAGTCGGTTCTGTCGGTTCAGTCGGTTCAGTTGGTTCAGTCGGTTCTGTTGGTTCTGTCGGTTCTGTTGGTTTAGTTGGCTCAGGGGTGCTATCTGGTTCATCGGGACTGTCTGGGTTGTACTCAAACTTTGCCGTTAGCGTTATGTCGGAGTCTGGCATGGTGTAGTAGAAACTCGTATTTGTGGATATCCGGGTTTCCCCGTTGTACCATCCGAGGAATTTATAGCCTTGGCTGGAGTACACGTTGAGCCATACACTCTGTCCTACCTCAAACTTCTCTCCATTAGAACGGTTGAACGAGCAGCTGCCTTCCGTGTCCGTGTTCAGATACAGTCTGTGCGTATACTTCAGCACTGGTTCGCTGGGGCTAATAGGGTTGTACTCGTACACGGCAACGAAGGTGACGCTCTTGTCCGTCACGGTATAATAGAAATACTGCTGCGTTGAGTACACCTCCCCGTCCAGCGTCCAATGAACAAACGTGTAACCGCTGTTGTACGCCGAAGTGCTGATGTACACCCTGCTGCCCTGCTTGTATGAACCGGAACCGGATGCATACCCGTTGTCCGACTTCACCGTCACCTTATACGTTGCATTCGGCTCGGGCGGATTGGAGGGCGAGAAGTCGTCCGCTTGTAAGGTCGCTGTGCTGCTGCCCACAAGGAGCAGCAGACACAGCATTATAGTGCATCTTATTAAATATCTCATATGCAGCGGCTTTTATTTCACCATGAGCTTTGTCTTCACGGTGCCTATCTCAACGAGGTAGGTTGCCTTTGGCAGATTGACGAAGCCGTCCTGCGTGCAAGTGGCGTAGTGTACGCCTGCTGCGCTGTAGATGTTTGCTGTCGTACCGTTCAGACCTGAGATGCTGATGCCGTCGCTTGCGGGACGTAGGCTTACGCCCGTCTCAGCCGCTACGTCAGCGATGCTGGTAAGGCTGGATGCTACGAGGGTGAAGCGGTTGTCAAAGGTGCCTGCCTCGCTGGTGAAGGTGTAGTCGCCGCTGGTGAGGTCGTAAGTGGCCTGCGTCTCGTTGTCGCGGAGCAGCACGGGCTTGTCCATGCGCAGGGCGGAGATGGTGTACGTGCCTGCTGCCGGGGCGTTGTAGCCGAGCTTGACGTCTCCCTCTGGACGCTCGTTGATGGCGAGTCTGCCAGCCTGGGCTTCTATGGAGTAGAGAGCCACGGAGCTGCCCGAATCAAACTTCGAAGCGTCGCAGTCCGACTCGTACTTCGCGCTCTTTGCCTCGTTGTAGACGATGCGGGTCTTGTCCGTCGTAGTGCCGTTGGACAGGGTGAGGTTGACGAACTGTCTGTTGTTGTCCAGACTCGTCAGTCCCATGCGTGTGTTTCCGCTTGGGCTGTCGGCAGTAGCCTTTGCCTTGGAGTCGGTCTGCGTCATGCGCTTGTCGGCCTCAAACTTCAGCTCGTCCGTGCCCTCGGGACGCTGCAAGAAGAAAGCCTCAAACGGATGCAGGTCGTAGTCGTCGTCGCCCGGGCGGTATGCCTCGTACGACTTCGTGTCGCTGTTCCAGCGTGTGATAGGTGCCGTGTACATCATGTCGTTGATGTCGTAGTAGCCCGTAGTGGGGTTGCCCACGAAGTTCCAGTTGGCATTGTCGTCGCTCATTGACTCATGCTTCTCCAGCTTGGTAGTCTCGTCCTTTGCCAGCAGATTGGCGAACGCTGTCTTTTCTATCTTTATGGTCAGGGTGCAGCTCATGGAAGCCTGGAAGATGTAGCCCTTGCCCTTCTCGAGATACTCCTGGTTGTCCGGCAGGTCCTTCCATCCGCCCTTGCCGTTGTTGGCGCGTTCGGCACCGTCGTAGTAACGGAAGACGAACTTCACGTTCTTTCCGCAGAAGACGTTCTCACGCTTTATCTCAAACGGGAAGCTGAAGAAGTACCACCTGTTTGCCTGTATGGTGATGTCTATGTATATGTTGTCTGCGTTGATGTTGCCGTGTGCAATGATGGAGCCCCAGTTCTTGACTCCGTCGCCCTTGATGTGCACGTCGCCGGCATTCTGGTCGCCCTTGTTGTCCTCTGGTATCACGAAGCCACCGCCAGGGTTGATGTCGATGTCCGGCTTGCCGTTGAAGCGGTCGTCCAGCGTGTATTTGTTGTTCAGATAGAAGTAGGAGTACGGCTCATTAAATTCCTTCAGCTCGCGGAACTGGCTCCACTGTGTGTTCCAGTAGTAGTTGTCCCACGCCTGTTGCGGAATGAAGAGCGTAGCCGTCGAGTACGTACTGAATGTGTTTTGGTCGATGGAGACTGGCTCTACGGTATAGGTGTAGATGGAGTTAAGTTTATTGCAATTAGAGAAGGCGTTATTTCCAATACTTTGCAGTGAACTTGGTATCTTAACGTTGCTGAGTTGACTGCAACCATTGAATGCGCTATTCCCGATATTCTCTACCAATGCAAGACTTATATCTTTTAGATTGTTACAACCGTAGAATGCCTCTGAGTCAATCTTTTTCAACGAAGACGGTATTTCTACCGATTCTAGAGCATAACAGCCAGAAAAGCACTCATAACCGAGAGCCGTCACCGAGTCACCCAGTACGACGGTTTTTAGTCGCGAGCAATATTTAAAAGCATAATTGTCTACCCGCTTCACGGTTTTCGGCAGAGTGATTGATTTCAGCTGGTCGCATGAGTAAAATGCATGGTCATATATCCACTCCACCCCGTCGAACATCTGCACTTCTCTAACCTTTGACTTTGAGAAGGCGTAAGACTTTATTGACCTTACGTTCTTTGGCAGCACCACGCGTGTCAGGTTTGTCTCGTAGAACATATAGCCGCCTATCACCGTGTCCTTCGTGCAGCAGTCGGAGTAGTACTTGTAGTCGTTGGCCACTATTGTGGCATTTTCCAAGTCGAGGTCCGTCAGGTGGATGAACTTGTTGCGCATCACCATCACGTCATAACCGTTTATCGTGCCCGAAACCTTCAGCTTTACCACCTTGTCGGCATTCTCCTGCCCGACGGTCTTGAGCAGACCGGAGGTGGACTCCTGTGCTGTTGTCGTCACCGTGTACTCAAAGACATCGCCGATGGAGAAGATGTTCGCTGCGGAAGCTGACCATCCGTCAGCCGTCTTGTACGTCGCCAGAGCATCAGCCGGCACCTTGATAAGGTAGTTTCCATACGTAGGATAACTTGTAGTGCCCCAGTCAATCGAAGTAGGCGGAGTAGTAGCGGCTATGGTCACCACGGTATTGTCGGCAAAGCAGTTGCTGCCCAGCTTTGTCAGTGTAGTTGGCAGAGCTGCCGCCACTATGCCTGTACAACCGCTGAAGGCTGAGCTACCTAAATCTGTACACTTGCTTAAATCGACCGATGTCAAAGAGGTGCAACCGCTGAAGGCTGAGCTACCTATATTCGTGCAGTTGCTCAAATCCACTGTGGTCAGCGCGGTGCAACTACTGAATGCTTGACTAGGTATCTGATTCAAATGCGACAGTCCTGTTACGCTTGTAAGGTTGCTACAATTGTAGAAGGCGTTTGAGCCTAAGGTGACAATTGACGACAAGTCTACAGACGTCAATGCCCTACAGCTACTAAATGCGCTTTGACCTATATATGAGCAATTGGACAGATTTACATTGGACAGTTTGCCGCATTGGCTGAAGGCCTCGGAATCTATTGATGTTCCTTTCGACAGGTTGCCAACGGATTCAAGGCTGGAACAGTAGCGGAATGCGTAATTCCCAATGTTAGTACAGTTGCTCAAATCCACTGATGTCAACTTGCTGCAATAGGAAAAAGCCGACCCAGATATACTTGTAACTCCAGACAAGTCGCCTACAGAGGTAAGGTTACTACAATAGTAAAAAGCACCGTCGCCAATCAAAGTACACTGGTTTGTAAGATTCGCCAACTTCAATGATTGGCAATCTTTGAAAGACCAAAAGCCAATAGAAGTACATGAAGACAAGTCTATCTCGGACAATGTGGAGCAGCCGTAAAAAGTATAAAGATCAAAGGTCTTTATCTGCCCAGTGTTCTCTACTTTGGTCAAAGAGCCACAACCATGAAATGTCTCATACAAATACGTCACCGTTGTAGGCAGCGTAACCTTCTGCAGAAGCTTGTCGCCGTTAAATACACTTCCCAGTCTGGTGACCGTATACGCAACATTGCTGCTGTCGTATACTTTCTCCGGCACTACGACTTCAAGCCCGTAGTTGCTGGCTTTGGTAATTTCTGCCTCATATGTCCCGTTAACTGAGATTTTGGACCACGTCCACGTGACTCCATTTTCATCTGTATAAAACTCACTTGCAAAAGTTTGCAGGAGACAGATGCACAAGAATGTGGATAAGAGTAAAAGTTTCTTCATAATCTATTGGTTTTAAGTTACTATTTGCTCACAAAATGTTTTCCGCAAAGTTAAGCATTTTTATAGACTTATTACAAAAATTGCCCACCCCCCCGAAATTTTAACAAAGTTTACACAAAAACCGCGTCCCGGTTGCGAACATGATGCACCTCATCCGCCGCCTGAGTCTGGCGACGATGATTTTGGGCACTCGATGCCCGAGCCGTGGACACCCGATGCCCGAGCCGTGGGAACTCGATGCCCATACCGCGAGAACTCGATGCCCGAGCCGCGGGCACTTTGGACATAAAAAGACACTAAAAAAAGCCAGACGGAAACGTCTGGCTTTTATGCTTTTACTTGATATCGTCAACGAAACGGAAGAGGCGGCTCCAACGGATGGACGAGAATCCTTTCTTGTCGCCATTGACAGACCACCAGATGAAGATTGGCTTACCGACGATGTGGTCCTCAGGCACGAAGCCCCAGTAGCGTGAGTCGGCACTGTTGTGGCGGTTGTCGCCCATCATCCAGTAGTAGTCCATCTTGAAGGTGTACGACGTAGCGGGATTGCCGTTGATGAGTATCTTTCCGTCGGCAGTCACCTTCAGGTCGTTGCCTTCGTAGACACGTATCGGACGCTCGTAGACGGGGAGGTTCTCGAGGGTCAGCTTTACGCTCTCGCCTTTCTTCGGAATCCATACGGGCCCGTAGTTGTCGCGCGTCCAACCGTAACGGCCGTTGAGCGGATAGATGTCGCCGACGTACTGCTCGCGGTTGAGCGAAACGGAACTTGCGATATCCTTGCGTGCGGCGAGAGCCTTGGCAGCGTAAGGGGTCAGAGGTATCACGCCGGACTGGTTGAGCTGCGTGAGGTCTTCCTGCGAGATGTTGTACTCGTCGATCATATCCTCGGGGATGGGCTGCTTCAACTTCACGTGGTATGTGTACTGCACGTTGTCCGGCTCCTTGTTTGCCTTGCCGTCGAGGTAGACAATGCGGTCCTTTATCTGCAACGTCTGGCCAGGCAGACCCACGCAACGCTTCACGTAGTTCTCACGGCGGTCTACGGGGCGGGCTATCAGAGTGCCGAACTCGTTGGGGTTCTGCGTGATGTACGCACGGCCTGCTTTGTATGCCATGTCATAATACTCACGCTGCTGCATCAACGAAAGGCTGTCGATATTGCCCTCTAAGCCCTGCTGCTGGAGTATCTGCGTACCGAAGGAGTAGCACATGGCGTAGTAGTCGGCTGCCTGATAGCGTGGTTCGGAAACGACGGTGTCGCCGGCGGGATAGTTGAACACGACGATGTCGTTGAGTTTCAGCTCTCCCAGACCCGGAGCACGGCGGTAGTCCCACTGTGGCCATTCGATGTACGACTTGGTGCCGATGCCGGGGATGGTATGCTGCGTCAAAGGGAGCGTCAGAGGTGTCTGCGGTATGCGCGGGCCGTAGGTGGCCTTGGAGACGAAGAGGTAGTCGCCCGTAAGGAGCGATTTCTCCAGCGACGACGACGGTATGACGTAGTTCTGGAAGAAGAACAGGTTGATGAAGTACACCGCCACGAGGGCAAAGACGAGGGCATCCACCCACGACATTATCATGCGCCAGGGGTTCTCGCAGTCCTTCCACCAGTCCCAGCGTATCTTTTTCGAAATATATGCGTCATATATAAAAGGTACGACAACAAGTCCGAGCCAACTTTTGAGCCAAAGCAGGAAGAGGAGGTACAACACGACAACCACAACGAACTTGGTCCATTGCAGTTTCATATTCCGTTTGTCTTTTATTCTCATTGATTCTCTTGTGATTTAAATACCGTGTGCAAAGGTACAAATAAAATTCTATCCGACAAGTAGCGGCAACATAATTTTACCCCTCGTCCATACAAATTACAACGTAAAAGTCTTGCCGTTATAAATAAGAAAGCGGATTATGAGTTTTATCAGGGAACCAAAGATGGCATAAGCTATGTGCTGAATACCGATGCTATTGATGTCAAAAGATGCAAGATATTTCGCCCAAGTCACCATTTTCCTGCGAAAACATTTGGCGGTTACAAAATAAAAGCGTATTTTTGCCTCAAAATGACATATATGGCTATAGACAAAGTTGCATATTGGAAAGAGCTGGCGGACTACGACATTGATACTGCTGAGGTTATGTACAATGGCGGACGATGGCTGTATGTTGGCTTTATGTGCCATCAAGTGATAGAGAAAACCATTAAGTCTTATTGGAGTGCAATCAAACCAGATGAAATTCCATTCATTCACAACCTCCTGAAATTAGCACAGAGTTGTGGATTAATCTCTAAAATGTCGCCAGACCAATTGAAATTTCTTGCTGAGCTGATGCCAATGAACATCGAGGCGAGATATCCATCTTATAAAGACGAGTTGTTTAAGAAACTTACACCTGAATATTGTAGAATATTAATTAACAAGACTAAAGAGTTAAAATTATGGATAGAGAGTCTGCTTTGATTAAAGTGCGTAACT
>CAVCKM010000092.1:0-5204 GCA_963602765.1 Alistipes putredinis
ACTTTAATGACCGGGAAGGACTGAGATTTTTTAAGGACTTTAATGGCCGTTAATTGACCATTAATTTTAGCCATTAATATTTTTTTAATGCATCCGGACGGGATTAATAATTAATGAATAAATTAATGGTCCATTAACGGGCATTAAAGTCCTAAAAATATCATTGGCGTGAAATGTTCATTGGCGTGGAGTGTTCATTGGCGTGAGAGAGTCATTGGTGTAGGAGGAAGGCGGTGAAGATTCTACCGCATTTGTTGTCGTCACCAGGGAGCTGCTCGCGGCGGGCGGAATAGAAACGCGCGTCGGTGTAGGTGTCTATTGGCGACACCTCGATGTTGGCGGCAGGGATGCCGTCGGCGAGGAGCTGCTGGCGGTTTATCTCCTTGAGGTCGAGATGCCACCGCTCTCCGTCGTGTGACGGGTAGCGGCGGGCTACTGAGTCGTTCATGGGGATGGCAACGTCGACGAAGGCCTGGTAGACCTCGTCGCCCACCTCGAAGCTGTCCATGGAGATGCCGGGACCTATGGCGCAGCGCAGTTGGGCGGTGTCGGTGTGGAAGGTCTGGCGCATCTCCTCTATCGTCTTGCGTACGATGCGCTGCTGCGTGCCTCTCCAACCGGCATGGACGGCGGCGGCGGCGCGGTGCTCGGGGTCGTATAATATAATAGGTATGCAGTCGGCGGTGGAGACGCCGAGGACGAGACCGCGTATCTGCGTCATGACGGCGTCCTTGCCCTCCATTATCATCTCCTGTATGTTGGGAGGGAGGGCGAAAAAGTCTTCTGCGACGAGGAGTGTGCGGTCGCCGTGTGTCTGGTGTGGACGTGCGTAGCGGTGCGGCAGTCCCTCGGGCACGGCAGCGTCGTGCTCGAGGGCTTGCCAGATGAGTTCGGGGTCGCGCCCTATGGTGCGGTCGGTGGTAAAGGCCGTAATGCCTTCCCCTAACGTGTAATAGATCATTTTACTTGGAGTTTTAGGACTTGAAGAGTTTTAGGACTTGAAGATTTTAAGGACTTGAAGATTTTAAGGACTTTAATTGCCGTTAATGGACCATTAATTTTATCCATTAATAATTTTTACCATCCGGATGGAGAAATAATATTAATGGTCCAAATTAATGGTTAATTAATGGGCATTAAAGTCCTTAAAAATATCATTGGCGTGGAGTATCTTCAGAGTCCTCAATGTCTTCGATGTCAACGTACTCAATGTCTTCAACGTCATCCACGTACTCGATGTCTTCGATATCGTCCACGTCCTCGATGTCGTAGAAGTCATCGGTGTCGGCATCGTCGTCAGCGTTGATCTCGGCGTCCGCATCGCGGTCCTCTTCGAGTAGCTCGGCGGCGAGGAAGGAGAGGTCCTTGTCACGGTGCACTATGACGTCCTCGGCTATGGTGCCCTGAATCTTGTTCGACTCACTGTTCAGCTCGGTCCATAGGATGTCCTTCAGTTCCTGGATGCCCTGCCCCGTGACGCTGGAGATGAAGACCAGTTGCGCACCGTCCGTGCGGTTCTCTATCTCCTCGCGTAGCATCTGGACGAGTTCGTCGTCGAGGAGGTCGCACTTGGTGATGGCGAGGACGCGGTGCTTCTGCAGCATGTCAGGGTTGAACTTACGCAGCTCGTTGACGAGCAGCTCGTACTCCTTCACGATGTCGTCCGTGTCGCCGGGAACCATGAAGAGGAGTAGCGAGTTGCGCTCTATGTGGCGCAGGAAGCGGAGTCCCAGTCCCTTGCCCTCTGCCGCACCCTCTATGATGCCCGGAATGTCCGCCATGACGAAAGACTGGTGGTCGCGGTACTCCACGATGCCGAGGGAGGGTTCGAGGGTGGTGAAGGGGTAGTTGGCTATCTTCGGGCGTGCCGAGGAGAGTGCCGAGAGGAGCGTCGACTTACCGGCGTTGGGTAGTCCCACGAGACCCACGTCGGCGAGGAGCTTCAGTTCCATGATGACGGTCATCTCCTGCATGGGTTCTCCGGGCTGTGCGAAGCGCGGAGCCTGGCGTGTGGCGGAGCGGAACTGGAAGTTGCCCAGTCCACCGCGTCCTCCCTTCAGGAGCAGCACCACCTGTCCGTCGTGCATGACGTCACAGACGTACTTTCCCGTCTCTGCGTCGTACACGACCGTGCCGCATGGCACGTCGATATATACGTCCTTTCCGTCCGTGCCGTGGCACTTGTCGCGTCCGCCGTTTCCGCCGTGTTCGGCGTAGACGTGTCGCTGGTAGCGCAGGTGCAGGAGCGTCCAGTAGTTGTGGTTGCCGCGCAGGTAAATGCTGCCGCCCTTGCCGCCGTCGCCTCCGTCGGGGCCGCCGTTAGGGTTGTACTTAACGTGTTTGAGGTGCATACTGCCGCGTCCGCCCTTGCCGGAGCGGCAGCGTATCTTAACATAGTCTACGAAGTTGCTTTCCATTTAGCAGTCAGTTTGTTTTGCTTTTTTCTTTGCCTGAATATAGTCGTTGATGGTAAAGCCAAGGTAGCCGAAAATAGCTATGCAAGACACATAAATACACATAATTTCAAAAGCACCGAGTTTCATAATATACCTCCTTTATTATTTGTTATTTTTATCATTCATCAAGAACAATCCAAATGCCAGAGTGATGAAACTTGCGATGACCGCAAATACCAACATGATAGAATCGCTCTCTATATAATTGAACACTGATGTCAGCAGTACTGCTGTAGTGATGTATTTGGCTATGTCCATAAGCCATTTGCCGAGTTCTTGTTTCATCCTTGAAGAGTGTATGTAACCTTTTCGGTTGCAAAGTTACGGAAAAAGAATGGAATACGCAAAGTCTCTCGGTGACTGTAATAGACTTGAAGAATATTTTTAGGACTTTAATTGCCGTTAATTGACCATTAATTTTAGCCATTAATAATTTTTACCGTCCGGATGGAGAAATAATATTAATGGTCCAATTAATGGTCAATTAACGGTCATTAAAGTCCTAAAAGAATCATTGGCGTAGGAGTTCCTGGGCTTCTGGGGTAAGGTACGGCATGACGTCTTCGTAGGGGATGATGAAGGCGGGCATGCCGGCGGCGTATGGCGCTACCTCGTATTGCGCGTAGACAAGGCAGAGGCCGTCCTTTTTGGGGACTGGGCGCCAGATGGAGGGTAGCGGGATGTTCTTTACGGGGTTGCCGTTTACGTCGCAGAGGAGCATCATGCTGCGTACGTTCTTCTCGTTGACAGACTTGTCCTCGCAGTCGTCACGGAAATAGCGCACCATACCGGCGAGGAGCAGGGGTTGCATCTTTTCCTCAGCGCCGTCGACGAAGAACTTCGTGATCCACTTGCCGTCGCTGCGCCGCAGTGTGATGTCGCCTGCGCCGCAGGAGCTGTAGGGGTGTGCCGCAGTGCTGTTCTCGATATACCCCGTGAAGCTGAACGTGGCGTATGTTGCCGTGGTGTCTACGAGTGTGCATTTCTCTTCGTAGGTCCAGTGTTCGCCGGGGGCGGGATAGTTAGATACTATAGAGTCGTTGGGGTCGTTGATGGAGTCGAGCTTCTGCAGCCGTGCGTCCTCCTCTGCGGTGTACTTCGACATAGCGTCGAAAAGGGACTTCAGTTGCTGCACGTTATACGTAATCACGGCGTGTGCGTCGGTGGTGTCGCCCTCGAAGGGTTTGTATGTCATCTTCGACTGTGCGATGAAGTCCTCGTTGCCTTCGTAGTTGCCGCGGAGGTCACCAGCGGCGATGCTGATGAGGGTGTTTCGCATGGCGGTCATGGCGGAGTCGTTGGCGAGGGGCAGCTGTATGCTGGCGCTGACGTGCGAGTAGTCAGACGAGTCGGCGACGGTGACGGTTTCTGTCTCCCATTCGGCAGGACCGTCGACTTTGTTTGCTGAGCATGCCGTGACGAGAGCAGCGGCAAGGATAACGGAAAACTTCTTCATAGACTTTGATTTTTAAGAAAATTACATTGGCGTTTCTTCCATGCGATGGAGCTTGTACCCGTCGAACTGGATGATAATCTTGTGCAGCTGAGTGCCTTGGCGTAGGGCTTCCACCCGTGGTGCAGCGGCGTAGCGGTTTATCTGGTCTACGGCGTCGTCCCATTGCTTTTCCACCCTGGCATTGTAGGCCTCCTCCTTTTCTCCTTTCTCCTTCTTCGGGAGTAGCTTGAGTTCGAGGATGTAGCTGTGGCTCGTCTTGTAGTGCGTCAGGTCGGGCAGGAGGAAGAAGTCACAGTAGCCGTGGTTCAGCTCCAGTTCTGGGGCTATGTAGTAGTAGTCGGTAAGGCTGAGGTAGGCCATGAAGAAACCCTGTATGTTGCGCTCCGCCTCTATCATGTCGCGCACGGAGGACAGTTTGGCGTAGGCATCTGCGAGGAACTGCAATGCCTCTCGCCAATGGCCGTCGTACGCCATGTCGTAGTAGTAGTCCGTCAACTCGTTGATGCTTACGCGTGACTTCTCCTCATACTGCTCCAGCAGATAACCGTAGTACTGCTTGCGGACGTTGTTGTTCGGGATGCCGAGGATGAGCTTTGCTCCGCGTGTCGCTTTTATGGTCAGCATGCCGTAGTAGAAGAGCAGGCTGGGGAACACCTCGGGGTTGGTAATGTCGTGCGCCGGGAATGTCTCCTCCAACCGTGTGACAATCTGCCCCGTCTCGGCAATGGTGCGTATGATACCCTTGCGGTCGCCGTCAAGTTTGTCGAGTTGTATGAGCTTGCGCATCTTGTTGTAGTCGGTCTTCGTGTTGGGGTCAATCATCTGCCTCGGCGGTTCGCCTGTACTCATATAGTTACGGAGGAAATAGAGCACCATGTCGCTATTGAACACGCGACTCTGCGTCTCCAGGGCATCTTCTGCGAAGCAGTAGTTATCGTACCACGGCTTCATCATTTTGATGAGTGCCTCCACGTCTGTGTCTGGACGCATGGCACCTGCATCTTTATAGTAGTTGAACATCTCGCGCACGTCCTCGGTGGAGAAGCCGAGCATCTGGTTGAATGGTTCCTTGGTGGAGATATGCCAACCGATGTTGTAGCCACTCGTCACGTCGTCGAGAGTCACTGGGCTTACGCCCGTCATGAAGATGCGTTCGAAGTTGCCCTTGAACTTCTTGAAGATGTCGCGGTAGAAGCCCTCGGCATGCGTCATGTTCCAGTACACGTCCTCGCCCTTCTCGTTGAGCACGGTATTGGTGAAGTTGTCGTATTCGTCGATGATGAGGTAGAGGG
>CAVCKM010000093.1:0-57913 GCA_963602765.1 Alistipes putredinis
GGCCAGGCTTGTTCCTGTTGATGATGCGTGGCCAGAAGAGTTCGAACTTTCCGTCAGCACTATGCGAACCGCTGTTGTAGCTCCAGTAGCAGTGTTTGTATTTGTTTTGCTTGATGTAGTCGGGCAGGTATTCGTTCATTATTCGCCCGTCCGTGTTGGACTGTCCTGCCGTGATGAAAACCGGGATGGTTTTCTTTGCTGACGCTGTGAGGCACGTAGTGAGTGTAATCAGTAACAGTAGTAATACTTTTCTCATTTTAGTTGTCTTAAAAATTTGTTGAGGTTTGCAGATTGTGGTGCAAAGTTACTGAAACAATGCTGGATGAAAGCTATACAAATGTGCAATGTGTGTTCTTATTGTACAATTGACATGACAAATGTACAAGAACACTTGGGACTCCGACAACGACGGGCTCTATGATGCCTACTGCTGCATCTGGGCAAGCGATGCCTTGCAGTACAACAGCGGTGCCGTTACCTTGCTCGACATGCATTTAAAGGGTCCTTATTTCCCTGCTCTGTATTTCGTGGGACTGATGCCGAAGAAGCTCTTGAAGAGCTTGCTGAAGTAGTATTGGTCGTCTATTCCTACTTTGTAGCCTACTTCGGCTACGGTCAGGCGGTCGTCCTTCAGCAGTTCCGCTGCTTTGTTCATGCGGAGCGTGCGTATGTAGTCGTTCGGGGTGGTGCCGGTGATGCGCTTCATCTTCTTGTAGAACGTGGTGCGTCCGTAGCCCATGCTCTCGGCGAAGGTGTCGATGTTCAGCTGCGGGTCTGTGATGTGGTCGGCAAGCCATAGGTCGAGCAGCGTCTGGAACTTCTTGTCCTGCTCGTCCTTTATTATCTCCGGTGCCGCAGCCTTGGTGTTGCCGGCGGCAGGCTGTTGGCCGTACACCAGTTTGAGGTGGTTGCGTTGCTCCAGGAGTTGGCAGCACGTGGCCACGAGTATGTTCATGTGGAACGGCTTCTCTATGTAGGCGTCAGCACCTGCGTCGATGCCCTTCAGCCGCTTGTCGTCGGCGGTCAGTGCCGTGAGCAGTATGACGGGGATGTCGGAGAGCGTCTGCTCCTTGCGTATGTTCTTGAGCAACTGGTATCCGTCCATGCGTGGCATCATGACGTCGCTGATTACCAGTGCCGGCTTCTCTGCCTGTATCTTTTCCCATGCCTCCTGCCCGTCCGCAGCATAGTCTGTCTCAAAGTAACGTTGCAGCTCCGCGCTGAGGAAGGAGCGCACGTCGCTGTCGTCCTCTGCTATGAGCACCTTGTAGTGGTTCAGCGGAGTTGACGATAACTCGTGGTACTCCGTCGCCATTGACGTGCGAGGCTTGTCGTTCTCCTCGATGGTAATGGCGTTGTCCTCCGCCATGAAGTCCGTTGGAGCGTACACCGTCTTGTCCGTAGGTAGTACCACACGGAATATGCTGCCGTGCGGCTGGTTGTCCTGGTATGATATCTCGCCGTGGTGCACGCGCACCAGCTCGGCAGTCAGGTGCAGCCCGATGCCGATGCTGTCGTGCGAGTAGCTGCTGCGGTTGAACCTCTGGAAGAGCAGTCCCTGCTTGGCTTTCTCCACTCCTACGCCCGTGTCCTCCACGGAGATGAGCAGCCGCCCGTCAGCATTGAGCGAGATGCGCAGTGCCACATCGCCTTGACTGGGTGTGTACTTCAGGGCGTTGGACAGGAGGTTGTAGGTTATCTTGTCGAGGTAGTTGCGGTCTACGTACATCTCGTATGTCTTGTCGAAGGGCAGGAAGATAAAGTTGATGTTCTTGCTCTTCGCCATACTGCTGAAGTTGAGGAAGATGTCGTGCAGGAAGGCGATGACGTCGGTCTTCTCCAGAGCCAGCTGTAGCTTGTCGTTCTGCATCTTGCGGAACTCCAGCAGTTGGTTGATGAGTCGCATCATGCGCTCCACGCTCTTTGCCATTGACGAAAGCGGTTGCTTCATCTCGCCCGGCACTTTGTCCACCGTCTTCAGACGCTCCATCTCACCTTGTATGATGGTAAGCGGCGTGCGGAACTCGTGCGAGATGTTTGTGAAGAAGCGCAGTTTGTACTCCGTCAGTTCGTTCTCCACCTTTACCTTGTTGCGCAGTGCGTTGATGCGGCGGAAGTTGACATACACATAGTATGCGACGACTGCTGCCAGTGCTATATATAATAGGTATGCCCACCATGTGGCGTAGAACGGCGGGCGCACTTCTATCTTCAGCGTCACCTCCTGTGGCGACCACACCCCGTTGGCGTTGCATGAACGCGCGTGGAGGGTGTAGTGGCCTACTGGCAGGTTGCGGTACTGTGCGAAATTGATGCGCGAGAGGTTGCTCCACCCCTTGTCGTAGCCTTCCATGTAGTATGTGAACATACTGCCGCCTCTCTTGGCGTAGAAGAAGTTGGAGAAGTAGAACGTCAGTGAGTTGTGACTATGCGATATGGAGAACTCCTTCGCCTGCGTCAGCGTATTGTCCAGTCTGGCTTCTCCGTCCTCAAGATCGCTGATGGAGATGCCGTTTGCCACTATCTTCGTCACGGAAAGTGGGAAGGCAGGTCGCGTCTCACGGATGGTGTATGGATTGAACGTCACGATGCCTTGGTGGGTGGCAAAGGCGAGGTCGCCGTTGTCGAGTTCCACGGCATTGTCCTCCGTGCAGGCGTTTTCCAAAGAGTTTGCGCCGAAGTAGAAGTTGTTGAACGTTCTTTTGCGTAAGCGTGATATGCCGTTGTCCGTGCCAAACCACATGTCGCCCGTCCTGCGGTGCTCCACGATGCTCTGCACGTTGTTGTCGGCAAGTCCGTCGCGTGTGGTATATCTGACTGTGTCCTTGCCGTCAATCATCATGATGCCGTTGCCGATGCTGCCTATCCATATCCTTCCTTTGCTGTCGGCGTAGATGCTGTGTATCTCGTCGTTCGCTCTGTCGGTTGTCGACACGTGTATCACCTGGTATGCCTTATGGTTGCGCAGTATCTCGTCCGGATTGAACTTCAAGGCTCCCTGGCTGGTGCAGAGCCAGATGTTGCCCTGTCGGTCCATCTCCATATTTCGCGTTTGCAGGAACTTGTCGCTCAGCACGTGTACGAACTTTCCGTTGACGTATGCGTCCAGTCCTGATTCGAAGATGGAAACCCACAGTCGTCCCTTCCTGTCGAAGATGATGTCGCTGAGTTTCCCGTTGGCGAGTGATGCCGGACTGTCGTTGTGGCTGTAGTTCTTGCCGTCGGTTACTGAGAATATGCCTTTCTTGCGTGTCGCCACGTACAGTTTGCCTTTGCCGTCGAGTGCTGCGGCTGTCATGTCGTCTTGGAAGTCTTTGAACGGGTACAGTTCTTTAAGCGAGCCGTCAGCCACGACGCAGCTGTTCTGGAGATTGCTGATGTAGAGCTGCTTGCCTACACGTTTGAGCAGGCGTATGTCGTTGATGTGGTCTACACCATTGTGTCCCTGTTGGGTGTATATGTACTTTGCCTCCGACTTGGAGAAGTTGACGACGTGTACGCCCATGTTCTCCAGCGATACCCAGATGTTGCCTGCTTTGTCTTCGTAGGCAGTCATGACGTATGGTGAGGGTAGGAGGTAGCCGTACGACTCCAGCTGCTCCGTCTTGGGGTTGTAGGCAAAGAGTCCGTTGCCGTAGGTCGTTATCCACAGTCTGCCGTCAGACGCTGTGTGGAACTGGTAGCGCGGTTCGCTGTTCAGCTGTACCAGGTGCTGGCTGTATATCCCGCCGAAGTGGTACGTCTTCTTGCCCGTCAGCCAGTAGACGTCGCTGCCGTCGTAGGACAGTATGACGGCGTTGCCGCGGTTGTCCAGTACGATGTGCGGTTGTTTGGGGTTATATTTTGACCGCACGAGTTGGCGCGACTTCAGGTTGTATTCGTAGATACCATCGTTGGTGGTCAGCAGTATGTTGCCGCCGTAGTAGCATGCTCCGGTTACCTTGCGCACGTTGCGGTTGGTGAAGGTAGAGAGGACGACGGTCAGTTTTCCGTTGCGCAGTGTGTAGACGGTGCCGTCCGCTGCCACCATGTATTCCTGTCCTGCGGCAGCGAGGTAGTTCACCACGTCTTTGGACGGGAGCGTCTGGCGTGTCGAAGTGAATGATTTTCCATCCCAGCGTATTCGTTTGCCCGCTCCGTCGTTCCATACCATCATCTCTTTGTCAGAGAGGAACGAGAACCCCTGTATGGGTTGGTTGTAGCTTCCGTCGCCGGTGAAGTCCACGAAGGCGTTGCGTTCTATGTCGTAACAGCTGTACAGGTGTCCGCGCAGTCTTATCCACAGGAAGCGGTCGTTCCACATCCTGAGTGCCAGTATGCGGAAGTCCTGCATCAGTTTGCGGTTGCCCGTAGCGGACGGCTTGAGCACCTCCGTCTCGTAACCGTCGTAGCGTGTCAGTCCGACCGTAGTGGCAAACCACAGGTAGCCGTATTTGTCCTGTAGTATGGTACGCACGTAGTTGGTGGGCAACACGTTGTCCACGCTCAGTTGGTAGGTGCTCTGTGCAGGTGCTATTGCCGGGAGTACGCACAGGCCACATATTAATAATGTGGTGTGCAGTAGTCTCTTTATCGTGTTGGTAAGTATCATGACAGGTTAGTTGCGATTTTCATTGTAGTGCAAAGATACTACATTTGTGTGGAATAGATGCGGAAAAACGTAGAAATGTGCATTGTATGCCCGTCTGGCACACTTTTTTGCAATAGTCTGCACGATTCTCCATTATGATAATGTCTGGATTTTTGTAATTTTGCAGCGTAATTCTACAAACCACGACTACAACAATGAGAGCTAATCTAAAAAAATCGTTTCTGCTGACTGCAGCCATCTGCTTCTCGGCTATCAGCAATGCCCAGGTCGATGTCGACATGAGCAAGGTATTCAACGTAACAGGCGCCCCTGTGGAGATTAACGAGGCAGTAGGCAAGGTGGCCGACGGCGTAGTCTTCGTAGGCGACACCCGCCCGGCTGACAAGATACAGGACGGTAAGTATAGAGGTATGCGTGCGGTGAAGATGCGTCGCACTTATACCGTGGACGGCGCACCACGACAGTTCAACAATGCCCTGTCGTTCAAACGCGCGCCGCAGGGGGCAACGAAAGAACGTGTAGTTGATGTCACCCGCGTACCACGTTCCTGCATGATGCAGGTGAAGCCAACCAGTGACGGCACGTTCACTTTTGAAGTGTATACGGGCAAGGAACAGGCAAAGCTGTACGTCGGCGTCTTGAACGGCTCCTCTTGGAAGAGCCTCGGCGAACTGACCTACAAGAACGAAGGCAAGAAGGGTACAAAGGCAGAACCGCTGACACCGCTCACGCTGGACTATAAATATCAGGCTGGCGACGAGGTGTGGATATACAGCGACGGCACTGCCCACCTGCTCGGCATGCAGTTCAGCGGCAACTTCGACACTGCCTTCCAGGGCACCGACACGGCGGCGGCTTACAAGAAGGTGGCACGCGCAAACAAGTAAAGACATAAAATCCTAATAACAGTTTAAAGAGAAAGACGACAATGAAAAAAGTATTTCTTTTCGCAGGCGTAGCAGCCGTGGCAATGACCAGCTGCTCGAACGATATCGACTTCGCAGGCAGCAGCGAAGGCAGCAAGCTCCAGGTATCAGCGAACATAGACGAAGTGCGCACCAGGGTCTCAGACACTTCTTGGGACGCTAACGATGCCATCGGCGTAACGGACGACAACAATAACGCCAACGTGAAGTTTGTCACCGCTAACGGAGACGGCACGTTCACAAGTGAACAGACCATCTACATCCTCGGCGACGAGAGCCACAGCTTTACGGCGTACTATCCGTACAGCGAGAGCGCAACGGAGAGCAACACTACCATCACGTTCACCGAGCCGACAGACTTTATGTACGGCACTGCAACGGCCACACGCCAAAGTCCGGAGGCTAAGTTCACTTTCGCCCACAAGATGTCGCAGCTGTCATTTACTGTTACTGACCCTGCCTCGGCAACGACAAAGTCTGGCGACGGTGGTTCTGATGCTACAACATCATCTGAGACTACCGTCACTCTGAAGGGTGTAGTAATGGGCGGTACGTTCGACACCAAGACAGGTACGGTAACTCCTGGCACCACCACTGGCGACTACAAGGTTACCACTACTCTGGGCAAAGCTGCAAGCTTCATCCTTCCTCCCCAAACGTTTACCAATAACGAGGTGCAGGTTATTGTCAGCTACAACGGTAAGACGTACGGCGGTAAAATCTCTCTTGACAAGTCTCAGGAAGGCAACAATATGCAGTACTCTCTCGCAGTGTCCAAGGAGAACGAGTCTACCAGTCTGACCGTTTCTTCCGAGACAATCACTGGTTGGACTCCGGCAGACAAAGGAACTGTCGATATGGAAGAGAAGGAAGAGCCTAACACCCTCGAAATCGGTGACTTCCTGCTCAGCGACGGCTCTGTTGTTGACATGTCTTACGACCTTTCCAAGCTCGCAAATGACAAGAAGGTTGTCGGCGTAGTGTACTACGTGGGTAATGCGCAACCTTCAGTGCTGTATAGCGGCACTTATAAAGAGGCACAGGATATTCTGAAGAAAGAGGCTCCTTCTGCTACCAATGGTTTGGCCATAGCTATAAACAATGGTAATGACGGTACAGCGGCAAGAATGTTTTCTGCTAAATTGAACTACAAGTCTGGTTGGTATGATGTGACTGGCAATAACGATGCTGCTTCATACATTGGAACAAATCTCAATATATCTTCTGAATCTACAGAATTTCTTGGTTACAACAATACCGCAATAATAGAGAAAGTTGGAAGTGCTTATAATAATGATGATACTGGTGCAAGTGAGTTCATTACGAAATTGACCTCTTTCCGTTCAGCCAATACGGTTTCTGGAAACTGCTCCAAGTGGTATCTGCCATCTTACGCAGAGTTGAAGCAGATACAAGATAACTATTCTGCGATATCTACAAGCATCACAAAGGCCGGAGGCGAATTGAAACAGTTCGCACATTACGTATATGACAAAGACGACGCAACTAAGTACTCTGAAATGTTCTACTGGTCTAGTGATTTAAGAAGTAACGTATACGCATGGGTTTCTCCGATGACAACATTAACTGCAGAGCAGCAACAATACATAACCCGTAACAGCAATAGCACCAAAGGCTACTTCCGCTTCGCAATAGCCTTCTAAACTCCATAATGTTCCGTAAAGCCCAGGTATATCCAAATGCCTGGGCTTTACAACCCATGCAATAACCAACCTAAGCAATTAATTTTTCCATGAAGTCCTTATTCCTTTCCTTCGCCATGACGCTTGTTGCCCTTTCGCTGCAAGCTACAGAATACTATGTCTCTCCGTCGGGCAACGACAACAACAACGGCACGTCCGAGAGCACACCATTTGCTTCGCTCGCCACAGCACAGGGCAAGGTAAAGGCTGGTGACGTGGTATATATCCTGCCTGGCACCTACAAGGTGAAGGAGAGCGAGATGATGGCTCCCAACTACCAGAAGATATACGCCGTTGCTTTCCTGCTCGACAAGAGCGGTACCGCAAACAAGCGCATCAGCTACATCGGAAAGACTGACGCGGCAGGCAACCGACCCGTCTTCGACTTCTCTGCCGTCAAGCCGAAAGCACGCATCACTGGCTTTCTGTTGACTGGCAACTATCTGCACATCAAAAATATAGAGACCGTCGGCATGCAGGTGACGCAAGATGCGCACACACAGAGCGAGAACTTCCGCATCTTCAATGCTTCCCACAACACGCTGGAGAACATTGCCGCCCACGACGGTATGGGCATCGGCTTCTACCTCATCAAGAAGTGCGCCCACAACTACTTCATCAACTGCGATGCCTACAACAACTTCGACAACGTCTCCGAGAACGGTAAGGGCGGCAACAGCGACGGCTTCGGTTGCCACCCAGGCACTCTGGACAGCGAAGAGAACGTCTTCATCGGTTGCCGTGCATGGTACAACAGCGACGACGGCTATGATCTCATCAACGCACAGGCACCCGTCAAGTTCCTATACTGCTTCGCCTACAAGAATGGTCTTGCCGTCGTGGACGGACAGGACAAGAAGATAGCCGACGGCAACGGCTTCAAGTGCGGCGGTTACGGCATGGGCAAGAAGGACGCACGATACAAGTTCGAGACGGCTCCCATGCACCTCGCACAAAACTGCATCTCGGCGTGCAACCGCGCAGGCGGCTTCTACGCCAACCACCACCTCGGCGGGCTGCACTTCGACCATTGCACTGCCTACCGCAACGGCGGCGGCAACTACGTCATGACAAACCGTAAGGACGGCACGGCAGAAGGCAGTGTCAACGTCAACGGCTACGGTCATATCATAGAACGCTGCGTCTCCTACGGGTCTGACGCCATAAAGAGCGCAAAACACCTTACGTGGGTGGACGGCGACACGAAGGACTGCACCATTACCGGCAATACCTTCACTTGGAACGCCACAACGAAGAAGTGGGACAACGACACGTCCCTCAACCGCAAGAGTTTCAAGAGTCTTGACGCCACCGAGCTTCTCAAACCGCGCGACGGTGAGGGCATGCTCCCCACGTTCCAGTTCATGCAACAGACTACACCGACCGACTGCGGTTACGATTTCTCCGCATACCAGCGTACGGTGAACGAATATAGAAATAAATAATACACAACATAAAAAAGAACAGACTGATGAAAAGAAACCTGTTTCTCATCACCGCACTGCTGACGGCGGCATTTACCCTGTCCTCCTGCGGCGACGACAATGACGAAACCCAGTCACAGACTGCTGCGTACAACATCGAATGTACGTTGGAAGACGAGACGAAGCTCTTTGCACTGGAGAAAGCCGACGGCGAGGCTTGGATAACCTACGACCACAGCAATCCGCTGCATCTCAACTCCAGCAATGCCGCAAAGATCTCTACCTATACGGACCAACTCGTGATTCCCGATACCATCGAGGCAAAAAGTGGCAAGCAATACTGCATCACGGGTGTCGACGAGATGGCGTTCGCCAACAACTACCAGCTTACCTCCCTCGTCCTGCCCGACAGCGTGAAGTACCTCGGCGAGGGCGCATTCTGCAACTGCGTAGCCCTAACGGCAGTCAACATCCCGGAAGGCGTTGTCACCATCCCCAAGGCATGTTTCGGACAGTGCAAGAAGGTAACGGAGCTTACACTGCCTTCCACTGTCACCAGTATCGGACGCTTGGCGTTCTACAACTGCAGCAGTCTGAAAAAGTTGCACGTCAAGGCTGCTACACCACCAGCAGTGGACGAAGCAGCCTTCGATGCAAACCTTGCCAAGAATGTGACGCTTTACGTTCCGGCAGGCACCAAGGCTCTCTACGAAGAGCATGAGATATGGAAGCAAAGCAAGGCTATAACAGAAGAATAGATACACAGACAGTATGAAGAATATATTATTTTCGCTAATGCTTGCCGGCGCTACCCTTAATGCGGCGGCACAAGGCACACATACAATACAGGGCACCGTCACGGACGAAAACGGCGAACCGCTCATCGGCGCTACCGTAAAAGTAGGCAAGACGGGTGTCGTCACTGACATCGACGGCAAATACTCCATACAGGTTCCCACCTCTGCCGCCACAGTGGAATACTCCTACGTAGGCATGAAGACGGAGGTGCGCAAGGTGAAGTCTGACAAGATGGACGTGGTGCTCAAGAACGATGCCAAGCTGATGGACGAACTGGTGGTCATCGGTTACGGTGCTGTGAAGAAAGGCGACATCACCAATGCCGTGGCAAAGGTGAAGGGCGACCAGCTGAAAGACCGCCCCGTCAGCAACGTGGCAAGTGCGCTGCAGGGCGAACTGGCTGGTGTCGAGGTGCGTACCACCAGTGGCGCACCGGGCAGCGGCATACAGATTAACGTGCGCGGTGCTACCTCCATCAACGAGAGCGGCAACTCCAATCCGCTCATCGTCGTCGACGGCGTGCCGATGGACGAAGACTTCGACCTCGTCAACCTCAACGCCCAGGACATCGAGAGCATCGAGGTGCTGAAGGACGCCTCCTCAAGTGCCATCTACGGTAGCCGAGGTGCTAACGGCGTCATCATCATCACATCCAAGAAAGGCAACGACGACGGCAAGATTCGCGTCAACTTCAGTGCCGACTTCTCCCTGAGTACTCCCGAGCGATACATGGACATCATGACTCCCGAGGAGTGGATAGAATGGCGAAAGAAATCCAACAACGTCCGCTACGTCAACCAGTATGGCGCGAAAGGCGCAAAGGAGACGGATACCTACGCCGAGCGACTTGCCATCATCGGGTCCAACAGCTCCAACTACGTCAACGACCCCCGTTGGGACATGCCCAACTACGGCGGACTGGCACTCATCGACTGGCAGAAGGAGATATTCCAGACGTCCTTCGCACAGAACTACAACGTCTCCATCTCTGCAGGCAACAAGAAGAGCAACTACCGTGCCTCCCTTGGCTACGTCAACCAGGACGGTATCGTTGTCAACACGGGTTTCCAGCGCATCAACCTCAAGTTGAGCGCACAGACCACCATAAAGGACAAGCTGACGCTGGGCGTGGACATAGCACCGCAGTACACCGTCACGACTGGTGGCAACGTGGACGGCAAGGACAACGCTGCACAGCAGGCACTTACCCTTTGCCCCGTCGCTGAGGCTGACGCAGGCATATACACCGGTGCACAACCCTACAACCGTTACCTATGGGCAGGCAGCACCACCAGTCCTATTGCTTCGATGGAGTATTCAAGTTATCGCGACGAGAAGGTGCGCATCAACACGTCCGCCTTCGCACGCTACCAGATTCTCCCCGAACTGACAGCAGAACTGCTGGGCAGCTGGCTGTTCTCGAATACCGAGCGTCACCGCTTCACGCCGAGCTCGCTGAACAGATACTGGGCTTCCTATCCGGAGGGCTATTACAGCACCGGCACGTGGACGGGCAGCCGCAGCCACAAGTTCCTACTGCAGGCAACGGCTACATACAACAAGGACTTCGGCAAGCACCACCTCAACGTCGTGGGCGGTTGGTCTCTGGAGTCCACCACGGACGGCAGCTCTTATTCCATCGGCGCTACGCAGTACCCTAACAACTCCCTTAACGGCGGTTTCTCCGATATGACCACCGTCACTCTGAAGAACGTGGCAGCTGTATACACCACAGAGGACCGACTGATATCTTACTTCTGCCGCGCAGAATACGGCTACGACAGCCGCTATCTCTTCAACGCCAGCATACGTCGCGACGGCAGCAGCCGTTTCGGTGCCAACAAGAAGTGGGGCACCTTCCCTGCCGTCTCCGGCGCGTGGAGAGCCAGCAACGAGAAGTTCTGGAACCCCAACTGGACTGTCAACCAGGCTAAGCTGCGCATCAGCTACGGTGTGAACGGCTCCAACTCCATACCGGTCAACTCAGCCTACGGCACGCTGGGCAACAGCAACTACAGTCAGGACGGATCGCTCATAACGGGTTTCGTGCCGACAAGCACCGCCAACGACGACCTCGGATGGCAGAAGACCGACTCGTGGAACTTCGGTGTTGACCTCGGTTTCTTCAACAACCGCATATCTCTGGCCCTCGACTATTACGTCAAGGACATCCGCGACATGCTCTATCAGATTACCCTGCCTGCCGACATGGGTTACACCAAGGGCTACACCAACGTGGGCAACATACGCAACAAAGGTATAGAACTGGAACTGAAGACGGAGAACCTTACGGGCAAGCTGCGCTGGGCCACCAACTTCCAGTTCTCGTGGAACAAGAACGAGGTCATTGACCTCGGTTCCAACTCCACCATCTTCACCGGCTACGACAACTCTACACAGGTGATACAGGTGGGACACGCTGCCGGCGAGTACTACCTCTACTATGCCGAAGGCGTGTACGAGACAGCGGAAGACCTCAAACGCTACCCCACACAGACTGGTTCTGTGGTAGGCTCCGTTCGCTACCGCGACGTGAGCGGTCCAAACGGTGTGCCCGACGGCAAGATAACGGAGGACGACCGCGTGTATATGGGACATCCCCAGCCGTCGTGCACCTATGGTCTGACCAATACGTTCAAGTACAAGAACTGGACTGCCTCCTTCCTCATCACGGCGCAGACGGGCGGCAAGATATACGGCGCTCTCGGACGTGCCTTCGACCGTCAGGGCATGGGCACGTCAGTCAACGTGCTGAGCAAGTGGAGCAATATGTGGTTCTCCGAATCTGACCCCGGCGACGGACATACACCATGCGCTTGGGTGTCTGGCATCAATGAGGAGTACGACAGCCGTTGGCTCTACAGCAGCGACTTCATCAAGCTCAAGAACATCACCGTCTCCTACAACTGGCGAATGCCGAAGAAGTGTTTCGTGGATGCCATACGCCTCAGCGCAAGCGTCGAGAACGTCTTTATGATTGACGGTTACGACGGAGGTTATTCTCCTGAGAGCAACAACTCGTCAAGCCGCATCTCCAGCTACGACTACGGTGCATACCCAATGGCACGTACCTTCAACTTTGGTGTAAACATGCAATTCTAAACCCTCTCAGCAAGCAATTATGAAACTGTTACATTATATTATAATAGGTGCGGCCGCATTGGGGCTGTCGGCTTGTAACGACTACCTCACCGTGACGCCAAAGAATACGGAGACTACCGACAACTTCTACCAGACGGAAGCGCAGATAGACCAGGGACTTACCGGACTGTACGGTACGCTGAAGCCCATACCGAAGTATCTCTTCGCCATGAGCGAGATACGGTCGGACAATACGTGGGTGCTCACCGACAGCAAGCAGAACGACTACGCCGACATAGCCACCTTCAACGCCAACGGCATGCTGACAGCCAGCACCGTCTCCAGTTGCTGGAGCGACTACTTCAAGATTGTCTCTGCCGCCAACACGCTGCTGGACAAGATGGAGGACCTGACCTTCGACGATATAGAGGTAAAGAAGCAGTACAAGGCTGAGGCACGCTGCATACGTGCCCTGGCATATTTCGACCTCGTCAGGTTCTTCGGCAGAGTGCCTGCACCGACGCATATCCTCACCACCAACGAGTCGTTCCAACTCGGACAGAGCGAGGCGGTGGATGTCTACAACAACATCATCGTCCCAGACCTGCAGTATGCAGTGGAGAATCTGGCGGAGACTGCCACCGACTATCAGGGCAAGACGCACAGCGAGCGACTGACGAAGACGGCGGCAAAGGGTTTCCTCGGAAAGGTATATATGACGATGGCCGGATTCCCGATTAACGATACCGCCAAGAAGGCGGAAGCACAGAAGCTGTTCAAGGAAGTGATGGACTATGCCGACCAGAACGGCAAATACTGGATGGCGGACATGGACACATGGAACAAGTGTTGGTTGCACGAAAACGACAACAAATACGCCATCTTCGAGATACAGTATATCGCTGAGTCAGGACAGGGCAACCCGATGGTGACAATCACCGTGCCCAGCAACCCTGGCACAGACTGGTGCGGCAACAACCTCATGACGGGTACGCACGTCTACATCGAACGCGGACTGCAGCGCCACTTCATCGAGAAGGATGCCAACGGCAATTACATCGACCAGCGTGTGGACGGTACGATGAACCTCAAGGAGACTGTCAACGAAGACGGTACTACGTCCACCAGCGAGGGCAACACGTTCTATGTGAAGTACTTCGAGAGCAAGGTGAAACGTGCTAAGCTGGGTGTCAGCGATATGGACGCTAGCATCGTAGACCGCTCCTACTGGCCGCAGAACTTCCAGCTCCTGCGCATCGAGGACATCATGTTACTTTACGCCGAGTGCGTAGGCAACACCACCGAGGGACGCGAGGCTGTAAACAAGATACGCCGCCGCGCCGGACTGCCTGACCTGGCTGCCGACCTCGCGGAGGACGATTTCCAGAAGGCGGTGCAGGACGAGCGCCGCTACGAACTGGCGGAAGAGGGCGTAAGATGGTTTGACCTTGTGCGCCGCAACGAGTACGTCGCTACCATCAAGCAGATGTTCAACGACGACGATGACACCGTAAACGGTACGTACAGACAGTACGCCTCGCGTGTCAACGCCGACATGTATCTCTTCCCTATACCGCAGAGCCAGATAGAGGTTCGAGACGGACTGTACACGCAGAATAAAGGTTATTAATAGAATACCAACTTACACGACTTAATAGAACACCATCGTTCAGGATAACAGGTTTTTTAGTGAATACAGTTAGTGATTAATGATTAGGGAAAGAGTTGGAGGTCAGAGAGAATATAATTGGGAAGGAACGGATTGTTCCTTCCCATTTTTTTTTGTACCTTTGCAGCGGCTAAAACTTTAAGAAAAGACGATGAAGAAAATTATTGTATCGCTGGCTATGCTGGCATCGCTGCCTGTCGTGGCACAGAACGTGCAGAAGGGCGACTTCGGTTATCTATACTGCCACATGAGCGACTGTGGCGAATGGACAGCCTACGCCATATCGCGTGACGGCTATCATTATCAGGACCTGAAAGAAGGACAGCCGGTGTTTGACAACGCTGTGCACGCACGAATAGAAGGAGGCACACGCGACGCTTATATCACGCGTTCCTACGACGGAAAGAGCTACGTCATGGTGACTACGGATATGTGCGTCAAGAAGAGCAAGAAATGGGACAACTACGGCATGGACTTCCTCCGAAGCAAGGACCTCATCAACTGGGAGAGCGTCACCTTCGACTACCGTAAGGGCATGCAGATTTTCTGCGACGGGGACACGGCCAAGTCGCCCTACAAAGACTGGAGCACCGTCAACCGTGTCTGGGCTCCGCAGATATTCTGGGACCCCAACTACGTCTGGGCTAATGGCGACAAGGGCGGCTACATGATTTACTACTCCATGTGGAACCGCGCCGAAGAGGCGTACGACCGTATGTACTACAGCTATGCCGACAAGTCGTTCACCAAGATTACCACGCCGCGACTGCTCTTCGACTGGGGCTATGCCACCATCGACGCTGACATCAACTACCTCGAGAGCGACCACCTCTACCATATGCTCATAAAGAAGGAGGGCGGCAAGCCGGGCATCTACACCGCTACGAGCAAGTACCTCACCCACGGGTGGAGCGAGCCTGTCGAGAACGACTACGTCAGCTTCGAGGGAAAGAAGAAGTGTGAGGGCAGCAGTGCCTTCCAGCTCATCGGCGACGACACATGGCGTGTGGCGTACATACAGTACAGCGACCGCCCGAAGCACTACCGCATCTGTAAGGCGGACAAATACCTGCGCAACTTCTCCGATCCTATTGATATTGAGGGTGTTTCGTGTCCACAGCACGGTAGCTTCATGCGACTGACAAAGGCGGAGTACAAGCGTCTCCTAAAGTGGGGTGCAAAGAAGTAACGAATCAAGTGTTTTTCAATGCCAAAGTCCCCAAGGCGTGGGCATCGTGTTCCCAAGGCGTGAGCATCGTGTTCCCACGGCGCGGGCATCGTGTCCCCAAGGCGCGGGCACTTTGCTGGTAAAATGACACAATAATAACGGACGCAAAAAAGCCCGGGGCTGTAGAGCCTCGGGCTTTTTTGTTGGTGTTGGTTTAGTCCATGTGGAAGAGTTCTTTCAGGGGTATGGTGACTGGGGAGTTGTCGGGGTTCACCTCCATGATGTCCGCCATCATGTCCCACCACTTCTGTGTGATAGGGTCGACGTTTGTGGTGTCCTGACTGCCCATCTCGCTGTTGCACTTCTGCACGGCAAACAGGATGTTGGTGTCCTTGTCCCAGAAGATGCTGTAGTCGCTGACTCCCTGGTCTTTGATCATTTGTTTCAACTCTGGCCATATAGCGGCGTGGCGCTTGGCATATTCTTCTTCGCATCCCTTCTTGAGATACATCTTAAAAGCAAATCGGTTCATAAAATAAGAGGATTTAAATCAGTTGCGGCAGGAAACTTGAGATTATCAGCACGATGATGCCGACGATGAGTACTGCTATTGTCTTTTGGGAACAGCCCTTCCATTCCTTCAGGATGATGCCCCATACGTTGGAGAATACCACGTTGAGGGCCATGAGGATGCAGAAGGAGAGGGTCATGAGGGTAGGGGACTCGGTGAGGAAACCCTTGCCAAGCGACAGTCCGAAGAACTGGCTGTACCACAGCGCACCGGCGAGGGCGCAGAAGAGTACGTTATTACCAAGGACGTCGCCTTTCTTGTAGTCGCCCCATGTGTTGTTGACGCTGTTCTGGTAGAAGCAGTAGACGGCGTTGGTGACGAAACCGCCGAGGGTGACGAGGAAGGTGGCTGGCAGGGTCTTGTACATGTCTGGCGTGAGGGAGCCGAAGTTGATGTCGGCACCGAAGGCGAGACCCACGTTGAAGCAGCCGCTCATGAAGCCGGCGAGCAGGGCGATGGCAAGGCCCTTGGGGAAGTTGAAGTCTTTGACGGCGGCCTTCTTCTCTTCTTCGGAGAGTGAGGAAGCCTTCATGCTGCCTGCCACGCCGATGATGGCGATGCCGAGGAGCGTCACCACTACGCCGAGTATCACGCTGAAGGTGAGGGAGGACAGTGCGTCCATCTCGGGGAAGAAGATGTTCAGGAGCACGGGACCCATGATGGTGCCCAGTCCGGCGCAGGTGCCGAGGGCTATGCTCTGGCCGAGGGCCACACCGAGGTAGCGCATGGAGAGACCGAACGTCAAGCCGCCCACGCCCCACAGTACGCCGAAGACTATCGTCATGATGACGTTGAAACCGCGACCGGCGAAGAGTTCGAAGAATGAGTGTCCTTCGGGCACTGCGAGCAGAGCACCGAGGAATGGCAGTATGAGCCATGCGAAGACGCCCTGCACTATCCAGTAAGACTCCCAGCTCCAGTTCTTTATCTTGTTGATAGGAACGTAGCAGCTCGACTGGCAGAAGGCACCGATGGCGATGATTAGTAGACCTATAATGATTTCCATTGTTTGGGTGTATATGAGTAATAAAGAATAGTTACTTGGTAATGTTTCAAAAAATAACTTGTGCATATTCATGCAGGTGCGGGCTGAAAGCCCGATAACTTCATAGCCCAGGGCAACGCCCTGGGTTTTTGTTTGTATGCACTTGTGCGCCCTGTAAGGGCAGCAGTCCATAGACTGGCGATTAGGTTTATGCACTTTTGCCCTTACAGGGCGGTGGATGATGTCTCGATGTACCCAGGGCGTTGCCCTGGGCTATGTAGTGGTGGGCTTTCAGCCCGCAGTGCTATCTAAAATCGGTCAATCACTAAAATCAGTTCCAGTTATTTTTGAAACGTTACAAAGAGTGGTTACTTGGTAATGTTTTAAAATCAGTTCCAGTTATTTTTGAAACGTTACTTAAGAAAAATGAGAGGCGGGACAACGGAGTCCAGCCTCTCATCTCCATTTTGCGTTATGAGTTGATACGGTTGTCGATTATCGCTTTGAAGTAACGTCAGCCACGTACTTGTCGATGTCGGCGATGAACTCCTGACCTACAGGCACGTTGTTGCGTACGCAGAACTCGTCGTAGACAGCCTGCCATGGCATAGCCTTCTGCTCCTCGATGAGGGCGAGAACCTTGTAGCCTTCGCCAGCCAGTTCGAGCTTTGAGATGGTCTCTTTTGGCTCGAGCAGGGCGCGCAGCATGCACTTCTGTGCAGCGCGTGAACCGATGACGTAAGCACCGATACGGTTGATGGAACCGTCGAAGAAGTCAAGGCCGTAGTGTACGCGGTCGAGTGCGCCGGCACGTACGATTTCGAAGAACAGCTCCTGTGTTGGGTCGTCCATGATGGTAACGTGGTCTGAGTCCCAACGTACTGGGCGTGAGACGTGTAGCATGAGTTCCTTGAGGAAAGGCAGTACGGCGCTCACCTTGTCGGCTGGCGACTCTGTTGGGTGGTAGTGACCGGTGTCGATGGTCAGCAGCTTGTCGTTCTGTGCAGCGTATGCTGTGTAGAAGTCGTGTGAACCGACGGTGAACGACTCCAGACCGATGCCGAATACCTTACCCTCGATGCAGTCCTTCATCATTGGCTGCTTCTTCTCGAAGATCTCGTCGAGAGACTGCTTCAGCAGGTTGCGGTAGAGGGCGTGGTTGACGGAAACGTCCTTGCAGCCGTCGTGTACCCAGAGGTTCATGATACATGGGTCGTTCTGTGCCTCACCCATAGCGTTGGCGATGTCGCGGCAGCGCTTGGTGTGCTCAATCCAGAACTTGCGGATGCTCTCGTCGGGGTTTGCCAGTGAGAGGCTGCCGCTCTTTGGGTGAGAGAATGAAGAGGAGTTGAAGTCGAGCAGAGTGTCGTTCTCCTTTGCCCAGTCGATCCAGGACTGGAAGTATTCTACAGTCACTTCGTCGCGGTCAACGACCTTGCCCTTGAAGTCGCCGTAGATTTCGTGGAGGTTAAGGCGGTGATTACCAGGGATGAGGCTCTTTGCCTTGAGGATGTCCTGACGCAGCTCGTCGATGTTGCGTGCAGCACCTGGGAAGTCGCCTGTAGACTGGATACCGCCAGACATAGCGCCAGCCTGTACCTCGAAGCCCTTCACGTCGTCAGCCTGCCAGCAGTGCAGCGAGAGGTGGAAGTCCTGAAGCTGCTTGAGCACCTTCTCTGTGTCGACACCGATTTCAGCGTAGCGCTCCTTGGCTACTTCGTAAGCTTTTGAAATGAGTTCTGTTTTCATCGTTGTTGTTTAGTTTAGTTATTTTGTAATTTCAATGTTGTCAGTTAAGTGGTCAGTCAACCATTCGGCGAGGATGTTCCGAGCCGCCAAAAAAGTTGTCTTAGTTCTTGCTTAGGCAAGCGGCTTTGCCGATTAGTCCGAGTTGTCTTCTTTACCCCTGCAGGGCGACGAACTTCTTGTAAGCCTCATCCCAAATGGCCTTATCTTCCGGGACGAAGCGTTTCAGTTCCAGACTGTTGGCGATGACGCGGCGCATATCCCATAGGTCCTTCACGTCGCCGGCAGCCTTTGCCTGCACCATGATGTTGCCGAGAGCCGTGCCCTCCTGCGGACCGGCCAGCACCTCCACGCCGCATGAGTTGGCGGTGAATTGGTTGAGGTAGTTGTTCAGCGAACCGCCGCCGATGATGTGTAGCACCTCGATGGGGAAGGATGCCATTTCAGAGAGGTAAGAGAACACCTGACGGTAGCGCAGGGCCAGCGAGTCGAATATGCAACGGCATATCTCGGCGTAGCCTTCCGGCACGTGCTGACCAGACTTGCGGCAGTACTCCTGTATTGCCTCCACCATTGACGAGGGATTGGCGAAAGCTGGGTCGTCAGGGTTGATAAGGCTCTGGAAGGCAGGCTGTTTCATTGCCTCTGCCTGCAGCTCTGGGTGCGACTTCGGCGCGTCCGTCCATTCCTGACGGCAACGCTCGTAGAGCCACATGCCGCAGATGTTTTTCAGGAAACGGGTGGTGCCCTCGATGCCGCCCTCGTTGGTGAAGTTACGGTCGTACGACACCTTGTTTATTATAGCTTCGGGAGTCTCGATGCCCATCAGCGACCAAGTGCCGCTGGAGAGGTAGGCGAACTTCTCGTTCTTGGCCGGTACGGCAGCAACGGCAGAACCAGTGTCGTGGCCGGCAACGGCTACGACAGGTATTGCGCCCAAGCCTGTTGCCTTCTGCACTTCGGCTGTCAGTGTGCCGACGAGGTCGCCGGGGTTCACCATGCGTCCGAACTTCGACTGTGTCAGTCCCAGAGAAGCCAGGAGGGTAGGGTCGAGTTGCTTGGTGCGTGGGTCGAGAAGCTGTGCGGTAGATGCGATGGTGTATTCGCATACCATATTGCCGGTGAGCATATAGCTCAGAGCGTCGGGGATAAAGAGAATTTTCTGCGCATTCTTAAGGGCGGAATTTCCGGCGCGGCGCATGGCGTAGAGCTGGAAGATGGAGTTGAAGTTCATGAACTGTATGCCCGTCACGTCGTACACCTTCTCCTTCGGCAGTACGTTCTCGAGGTAGTCGTTCATGGCGTCGAAGGTATGTGGGTCGCGGTAGGCAATGGGCTGGCTGACAGAGCCGTCCTCTGCCACGCAGACGAAGTCGACACCCCATGTGTCTATACCGATGCTGGTTATCTTCACGTCCTTCTGCTTGGCGGCCTTCAGTCCCTTGATAATCTCAAAATAGAGGGCGTAGATGTCCCAGTAGAAGTGTCCGTTGACTTGTATAAGATTGTTGTCGAAGCGGGTGAGTTCCTCCAGTTCTATCTTGCCGTTGTTGAGACCGCCAAGTATGGTGCGGCCGCTGGTAGCACCGAGGTCCACCGCAAAGAAATAGTGCTTTTGTTCCATTAGTTTAGGTTATGTGTGGATAATAAATTTTTGCAAAGATAGCACTATTCCGCAGACGCTACCGCAGATATTTGATTTTCGTGCTCTGATATTTGATTTTAAGGTTCGTTCCGGTTGCGTGGTGCGTCCTTATTTGTACTGTTCGCGGAACTCGGATGGCTTCATGCCCGTCTGGCTTTTGAACTTGGCGGAGAAGTAGTCTGGCGACTCGAAGTTGAGGCGGTAGGCAATGACTTTGATGCTGGCATCCGTCGTGGCGAGCAGCTCCTTGGCGCGTTGTAGGCGTAGGCTCTGCTGGTACATGGCAGGGGCGAAGCCGGTGTGCAGCTTGAACAGTTTGCGGAAGGATGAGTAGCTGATGCCCAGTTCCTGCGCTATCTCCTGTATGGTGACGCTCTCTTCCAGCGTCTCGCGTATGCGCAGGCGCGCCTTGTTAACAAGGTCTACGTGGTGTGAGTCCTTGCTCAGAACGATGTTGCGCTCCAGGGAGTACATGACGCCGATGAGGTGATTGACGATGCCGGCGAGTGTCTGCTGCATGTAGGCGGACTCCTCCTGTGCGGTGCGCAGTGCTTCGTCGAAGAGGTGTATTATCTCGTTGCTGTAGCCGACGTGGTAGATGGGTTTCTCGGGCGAGAGGAAGCCGTGCTTGACGCGGTCGTCCATGTTCTTTCCCTTGAAGCCTATCCAATAGCTGGTCCAGCCCTTCTCCTTGGACGGGTGGTACGTATGCCATTCGCCGGGGAAGAGCAGGAAGATGTCGCCCTGCTTGACGTGGGTCTCGGGACAGTGTTCTGACTGGAATGTGCCCTCTCCCTCTGCCGTGTACAGCAGCTGGTATTCGTCCAGGACGCGACCTTTGTTTATGTCGAAGTAGTAGCCGTCGGCGTGTCCGTTGGTGGGGTATGCCGAATAGGGGGCGTTCTGTTCTATGCCCACCGTGCTGACGGTGAGTCCCCATAGTGCGTCGGTTTCTGTGGCGAGAAGATACTTGTTGCTTTGCATGGTTTGAGTATGGTAAGTTCGCTTTTTGACTGCAAATGTACTCAAAATTCCGCAACCTACCTACTTTTGGGGATGCAAAAAAATATAAAAATACGTAAATCGTAATTTGTATTGCTATACAAGAAGTATGGCGAAAGTATCAAAATATATAGTGCTGACGATAGGAAACTTTATAATTTTGCGCCCGTGTTGCTAACTTGAATGATAGTTCCAAGATTTGTACGATTGTCCTAATGGATATCCGGACTAATACTTACCTTTGCGACTGATTGAAGATACACCAATATAAAGGTGGTAACTAAAACGTATTATATAATGAGAAAGACATTATTTTCTGCAGTCGGCATGGCTTGTCTGGCAATGCCACTGTATCTCTCCGCCCAGACCGTGTGTGACGTGGACCTGAGCACGCAGGATGTGAAGACATATTCGGTGGACGTGCCGGACGGTAATTATAAAGTGACCGTCGAACTCGGTTCTAAGAAAAAGGCATCCAGCACTGTCGTCAGGGCAGAGGCCCGCCGACTGATGGTCGAGGAGACTGCCACGAAGAAGGGACAGTTCAAGACGGTGCAGTTCATGGTGAGCAAACGGTCGCCGAAGATTGACGACAAGAAAAGAGTCCGCATCAAGCCACGTGAAGTAGGCTCGTCCAACTGGGACGACAAGCTGACCATCGACTTCTTCGGCAAGGCTCCGGCTGTCAAGCACATCAAGATTGAGCGCGACACGACGGCGGTGACGCTATTCCTCTGCGGCAACTCGACGGTGGTAGACCAGAGCAACGAGCCGTACGCAAGTTGGGGACAGATGATACCGACATGGTTCAACACCGACGTCGTTGTGTCCAACCATGCCGAGAGCGGACTGACCGCTGGCTCTTTCCTTGCCCAGAACAGGCTCGACAAGATTCTCTCGATGATAAAGAAGGGTGACTACGTGATTTGTGAGTTCGGTCACAACGACCAGAAGGAGAAGACTCCGGGCAGCGGAGCGTGGTATAACTTCACGACAAACCTGAAGAAATACGTCGATGAGGTGCGTGCAAAGGGCGGCAACATCATCTTCGTCACCCCGACACAGAGAAGACGTTTCGACGAGGCTACCAACAGTAAGATTATCGAGACACACGGCGACTATCCTGACGCTATGCGTGCAGTGGCAAAACGCGAGGGAGTGCCTGTCATCGAACTGCACGACATGACCCGCACCTTCTTTGAGACTCTCGGATATGAGAACAGTAAGAAAGCTCTCGTTCACTATCCTGCCAATACATATCCCAACCAACCGAAACCGCTGGCAGACAACACCCACTTCAACCCCTACGGGGCGTACGAAGTAGCTAAGATGGTAGTGGCTGGCATGCAGCAGATAGGTTGCCCGCTGGCAAAACACCTGCGCCCACAGTGGCAGGGCTTCGACCCGGCAAAGCCAGACGACTTCAAGACTTTCGTGTGGTATCCATCGGTAGACGCAACAGACATCACCAAGCCTGACGGCAACTAAACTAGGCTTTCCAATTTGATGTACCAACATCAAATTGGAAAGCCTATCTTTTTACTCCTGTATATGGTCAAATGTATTTCGGCTTTTTTTGCCGTTTCTTGGAAAAGTGTAGAAAAAAGACGCTTTTTGCCTTGGAAAAGTGTAAAAAAATGTCTACTTTTGCCTTGGAAAAGTGTAGTAAAAGGGACGTTTTTACCTTGGAAAAGTGTAGGTGACTAACAGAAAGCGTATGATACACAGGAAGATAGATAACTTTTTTGACGACTTCTTTCGTGATACGAACAAGGCATTGCTTGTTACGGGAGCCAGACAGATAGGCAAGACCTACTCTGTCAGAGAGGCTGCGAAACGTAATTTTGACAACTTTATAGAAATAAACTTCATCACCTCTCCAGAGGCTGTCGGCATTTTCAATGGAGCCAAGGACGTAGGGGAGATGCTGTTTAGACTGTCCGCATTTGTTGACAAACCGCTTGTTAAGGGGAAGACATTGATTTTCTTTGACGAGGTGCAGGTTTATCCAGAGGTTGTCACCCTCATCAAGTTTTTGGTGGACGAGGGCAGCTATCGCTATGTGCTGAGCGGGTCGTTGCTGGGCATAGAACTCAACAATCTGCGTTCGGAGCCCGTAGGATATATGGATGTCAAGGAGATGTATCCTTTGAACTTGGAGGAATTCCTGTCCGCCGTTGGAATGGCACAGTCTGTCATTGACGTCCTTCGCAAATGCTGGGAAGAGAAGACTGTAGTAGACGATTTTGTACATCAGCGACTGATGCAAGCCTTCCGGCTGTATCTCGTGGTGGGAGGGATGCCTCAGGCTGTACAGACCTATCTCGATACGAACAACCTGCAGGCGGTCATTGCCGTGCACAGAAGCATACTCCTGGAGTATCAGCGTGACATAATGAAGTATAAGAAGGATGACAACAACCAGAAACTCTACATTGAGGATATCTTCAAGTTGATTCCTTCCGAACTGAACGCGAAGAACAAGCGTTTCATTCTGAAAAACCTCAACGAGAAGGCTCGCTTTGCCACTTACGAAAATAGCTTCCTTTGGTTGAGGGACGCCGGAGTGGCGTTGCCAGCATACAATGTGGAAGAGCCAAAGCTGCCCCTGTTGTTGGCAAAAACACGGAATCTTTTCAAACTGTTCCAAAGTGACATCGGACTATTGACGAGCCAATTTGCTGGAGGCATCCAGTTGCGCTTGTTGGACGACTCGCAAGCCATCAATTTCGGCTCTGTCTACGAGAATGTAGTGGCGCAGGAATTGAAGGCCCATGGATTTGACCTCTACTACTGTAATAGCAAGCGGTTGGGAGAACTGGATTTCGTGGTGGAGTATCAAGGCAATGTCCTGCCCATAGAGGTAAAGTCCGGTAAGGATTATGAGCGTCATAATGCCCTGACGAACGTTATGTCGTCGGCAGAGTACGCCATCCCGACTGGTTTGGTGCTTAGCAATGGCAATGTGAAGGTGGACGGCAAGGTGGTATACATGCCGATGTACATGCTGATGTTCTTGGAGAAAGAACCTGTGCTCGATATCAACTACAAGCTCGACTTGTCGGATTTGAGAGTATAGGTCCCGAAATTTGTATGTGTCGATTCTTTTCATTACCTTTGCACACACATTATTCACATAAATCCTTAAATTTTGATAAAGTTTTAAGTCTGATAATTTAAGGTGTAATGAAAATAAGGGATAGACAGTGATGGCAAATACAATAAAATATGCTTTCAGACTGACCCATATAGAAAACATTCCTTATGTGCTGCGTTGTGGACTGGTGAGAGCCAATTCGCCGTTAAGGGATGAAAACTATGTGAGCATAGGTGACAGGCAAGTGATACAGCTTCGCGAGGAACGCCTCGTGCAAGGTTATCGGCTGAGCGACTACGTACCTTTCTATTTCGGTCCACGTTCACCTATGCTCTATGTTATCCAACACGGATACAACGGGGTACAGCGAATGGGGCCTGAACAAATCGTGTATTGTGTGGTGCGTATAGAAGACCTGGTACATGATGGCATAGACGGTATCTTCACCGATGGTCATGCGCTGAGCGGCTTGTCCAGTTTCTTTGATATGCAAAAACTGTCGCAGGTTAATGATTATGTCAGTTGGGACGATGTGTATTCCACGCAATGGAACGTGGAGAGCGACATTGACCTGAAACGGCGAAAAGAAGCTGAGTTGTTGATAAACGGAGACCTGCCGGTACAATATATTCGTGGATTTGTCGTTTATAATGAAAGGGCAAAAGCACGGCTTGAGGAAATGGGAGTGAAAGCTGCCATGATAGCTGTCAGACCCGGATATTATTTTTAGAATACGCCTTGAAAGTTTTTAGCTTATGATACATTATGTAAAAGGTAACCTGTTGGAGAGTGAAGCGCAAGCTTTGGTCAATACAGTAAACACCGTAGGGGTGATGGGAAAAGGGATAGCCTTGCAGTTTCGCGAGACCTTCCCTGAAAACTACCGTATATACCGCGACGTGTGCAAAAAGAAGCTGCTGCATATAGGCGAGATGCTTGTTACAGAGGAAAACACACTCATGAGTGGACATAAGACAATCGTAAACTTCCCCACGAAGACCCATTGGAAGATGCCCTCAGACTACAGCTATATAGAGAAGGGGCTTGCCGCATTGAAAAAAGAGATAGAACGCCGTGGCATCCGCTCTATAGCCATACCCCCGCTTGGTTCGCATAATGGTGGTCTTGACTGGCTTAAGGTGAAACAGATGATAGAGCAAGCCTTGAATGATGTAGATTGTGACATCTTCCTCTATGAACCTTCGGATGCAATCGTTGAGCGCATGAAGACAGAGCGTGTGAAGCTGACACCGGCTCGTGCCATGTTGCTTCTGATGTTTGCCGACATGAATCGCGAGGGGGAGTTTGCCTCAGTCTTTGCTGCCGAGAAACTTGTATATTTCATGCAGCGCTTTGGGGGTAAGAGTCTTTTCCGTATTGATTTCACACCCTACTATTACGGACCGTATTCTGGAGGAAAGGTGGCGCATGTGCTCTATAACATGAACGGAAGTTACGTGAAAGGTATGGGAGGCATGGAAGCCCGTCCGTTTGACTATATATGGCTGACTGAAGACGCCGTGACAGAGGCACGAACCTTTGTTGAGGGCTATAAAGACAATTGTCTGGAAAATATCTGCAATAAGACCATGACATTCCTACGTGGCAACTATTCCAACTATTCATTGGAGTTGTTGTCTACGGTAGATTACCTGTTGGAAAATGTGCAAGGGTTGAGTGGGTGGAGAGAAGCCGACGAAGATGATGTGACCGATATGTTGGTACAGGAGATACAAAAGTGGAGCAAACGTAAAGAACAAATGTTCAAAAGAACGTTCGTGATTAGTGCTCTGCGACAATTAAAACAGCTTTTATAAGAATCCTAGATTCAGCAACACTATAATTTAGGGATAAATCGCCTGAAACTGTCGATGAAATTATTCTAGACACGCGGCAGTATTTTGCCGCGTGTCTGTTTTTTAAGGTTTGTTGTCAATTTTTGTGGTAAGTTAGTCAAATTTGGTAGGTGTGCGGGGGGGGGGTAAAGGCTACCTTTGCACCTACCTAAAGGAAAATCATTTTTAATTACTAACTAAACACTAAAAGATGAACGCATTTTTTCCACAGAAAAAGTATGCATTGCTGCTCATGGCGGCAATGACGAGCGTCGTGACATTCGCTGAAGGTATTTCCGGCGTTGTCAAGGATGCGGCAGGAGAAGCTATCATCGGTGCCAGCGTGCAGGTGAAAGGCTCTGGAATAGGAGCCGTTACCGACCTTGATGGAAAGTTTGTTATCAAGGACGTCAAGCCCGGTCAGAGCATCGTGGTAAGTTATGTCGGTTACAACCAGCAGACAATTAAAGTTGGCTCGCAGACAGATTTGAGCATCGTGATGAAAGAAGATGCCCAGGCACTTGACGAACTCGTTGTTGTTGGTTACGGCGTGCAGCGTAAGGCTGACGTTACGGGTGCTACGGCACGTGTAGGTTCTAAGGAACTTACGGCTATGCCTGTCAAGGATGCTCTGCAGGGTATGCAGGGTAAGACGGCCGGTGTGGATATTCAGAACTCGCAGCGTCCGGGTGAGGTCGGCTCGATTCAGGTGCGTGGCGTACGCTCGCTGAATGCAGACCAGGGTCCTCTTTATGTTGTAGACGGTATGATACTGCAGAACGGCGGTATCGAAAATATCAACCCACAGGATATCGAGAGCATCGACGTGCTGAAGGATGCCTCCTCAACAGCCGTTTACGGTTCACGCGGTGCCAATGGTGTTATCCTCGTCACGACAAAGAAAGGTAAGGCAGGCAAGGTGTCTGTCAACTATTCAGGCAGCGTGACTTTCGACTGGTTCTCCAACGTGGCAGAGCAGATGACTGCATCCGAATGGCTCGACTACGCCCGTATGGCGAAGTATAACTCTGGTGTATATAAGTCCTCTATCGGCACTGACGGTAAGGTAATTCCTGTATATTCACAAGACAAGAGCCTGTGGGGTGGAGTGGAAGCTTCATGGAAGAATATAGAGAAAGCATATGTGAATGGAAATTACGATCCTTCACTTGTTGGAAGTTATGACTGGGAAGGACAGGGCAAGCGTACAGGTGTAACACACGAACATACCCTCAATTTCTCGGGTGGTACGGAAAAGGTACAGGGTTATGGTTCTTTTGGCTATTTGAACCAGAAGGGTAACCAGCCTGGTCAGAGCTACGAGCGCTACACCATGAAGACCAGCTTCGATGCACAGGTACTTCCTTACCTTAAGCTCGGTACCACTATCAATGGTGCTTACGGTAATCAGGAATACGGCTATAACTTCACAAAGTCGACAACAGGTGCCGGTGACTACTATGGTGCATTGCAGGGCATGCTTCCATGGTCTGTTCCATTCGATGCGGATGGCAATTATATCTATAATCCAAGCGGTGATAACAATATCATCAACCCAATCAACGAGGTGCAATATAACACCAACAATCGAAAGACCTTCAATATTACCGGTAACTTCTACGGGCAGTTAGATTTCGGTAAGATTTGGAAACCACTCGAGGGCCTCACATACCGTATCCAGTTCGGACCGGAGTTTAAATTTTACGAGACTGGTACGTTCAACGATAAGGAAGGTATCAACGGGGCCGGTAATAATATTGCAAAGTGGAACAAGTACCAGTATCGCTCATGGGTGCTAGATAATATCATCTCTTGGAACCGCACCTTTGCCAAGAAGCACCACGTAGGTCTTACTCTCCTCCAGAGTGCTTCAAGCTACCACTACGACAACTTGACTACATCTTCTACGGGTGTTGCCATGCAGACAGAGTTGTGGTACAACCTTTCTTCTGGTACTTACTCTCTTGGCTCAGGTCTTACTGAGAGCCAGATGGCTTCTTATATGGTCCGTGGTACATATAACTACGACGACCGTTATCTCGTCAGTGCTTCTGTACGTTATGACGGTGCTTCGCAGCTGGCTGACGGTCACAAGTGGGCTACCTTCCCTGCAGTTTCTGTCGCTTGGCGTATCGACCAGGAGAAGTTCATGGAAGGCACCAAGGATTGGTTGAGCTCTTTGAAGCTCCGCCTGGGTTACGGTGTATCAGGTAACTCTGCTATTTCTGCGTATGCAACCAAGGGTGCTTTGCAGTCTGTTTATCAGCAGTGGGGCAGTACCGTAGAACTGGGTTATCTTCCTTCTGATGCATCTTTAAAGACTCCTGCTAAGGCGGCTAACCTCGACCTCGGTTGGGAACGCACTGCACAGTGGAACGTAGGTCTTGACTTCGGTTTCTTCAACGGCCGACTCAACGGTAGCTTCGACTACTACCACACCAAGACTTCTGACGTGCTCATGGCAATGACAATTCCATCGCTTACTGGTTATACCTCTACATATGCTAACGTTGGTGCTACAAAGGGACATGGTTTCGATATCCAGATTAACGGTACTCCTATCAAGACAAAGGACTTCGAGTGGAACGTCGGTCTCACGTGGTCAGCTGACCGTGCTTACATTGACGAGCTTTCCAATGGTAAGACACAGGACGTTACAAACGGTTGGTTCGTAGGCGAACAGATTGGTGTTTATTACGATTACGTTTACGACGGAATTTGGAAGACTGACCAGAAGGTTACACTTGCTGACGGCTCAGAGGCTACGGCTGCTACATATAAACGTAAGACCGGTCAGATAAAGGTGGCTGACCTCAATGGCGACGGTAAGATAGACGGTGACAATGACCGTGCTATCGTTGGTAAGTCGCGCCCAGACTGGAGCGGTGGTCTTAACATGGCATTCAAGTACAAACAGTGGGACCTTTCGTTCTTCATCTATTCTCGTTGGGGCTTCGACGTGAAGGCTGGTGCACTTACTCTTGACGGACGTTTCATGCAGCGTAGCATAGACTATTTCGTTGCTGGATACAATGAGAATGCAGAATACTATGCTCCGGGTATCAATGGTGAATCGGCAGATGCATACCAGTCCTCACAGAACTATCAGGACGGTTCGTACATCAAGATGCGTAATATAAGCCTTGGTTACACCTTCACTCCAAAGCAACTGAGAGGGGCCGGTCTGTCAAACCTGAAGATTTACGCACAGCTGATGAACCCATTCTCTATATATCGTGCAACAGATTGGCTTGATACCGACCTCATAAACTACTCTAACAACACTAAGACCTTCGGTTCTACCACAACGACACATGCTTTCGTTGTTGGTCTTAACGTTGGTTTCTAATGTAACACTTAAAACAAGGACTTTTAATCATGAAGATTAAGAATATAATATTGAGTACTCTTGCTGTAGGTTGTATGAGTGCTGGTGTGACATCATGCTCCGACAGTTTCCTGGAGGAGAATTTGATAAATCAGCAAAGTAGTGATTCGTTCAAAACTCAGGAAGGTCTTGATGGACTCATTACGGGTACATATTCGGCATTGAAGTTTAAGTTCAATTATGCAGAATGGTCGTACTATTTCTGGCCAATGGGTACGGATGAATTTACGGACGCAGCGAATGAAAATAATTTCTGTAATGGTTATACGTTGAATTCAACCTATCAATATGTAGGTATTATATGGAATAACATGTATAACCGTATTGAGTCTGCAAACATTGCCATAGAGAACATCCCCCAGTACTATGCCCAGACTTCAAATACCTACAACACTCGTCTGGGCGAGGCTTACTTCCTCCGTGCTTACTGCTATTTCACTCTCGTGCAGCAGTACGGCGGTGTGCCTCTGAAACTTACGGCTTCTAATGGTAACATCGTTACAGACTATACTCGTAGCTCGGCAGAAGATTGCTATGCACAGATTATTGCTGACTTTGAAAAGGCTTACGAACTTCTTCCAGCAAAGGTAGAGGCAACAGGGCGCATCTCAAAGTATGCTGCCGCTCACTTCGTTGCAAAGTCAAAGCTGTTCCGCCAGTCTGAGTTGAATGCTTCGTGGGGTGCTAAGTACAAAGAGACTGATTTGGCAGACGTAATCGCCAAGTCGGATGAGGTGCTGACAGCTCATCCACTTTGCGATGACTACGTGGATTTGTGGAACTACACAAAGGCTGATGGCGATAACGAAAATGTTTCTGAGGTGGTTCTTGCTGCCCAGTTCTCTGATGACCAGTCAACATGGGGACGTTATGGTAACCAAATGCATTTGGCTTTCCCGTCACAGTACCAGAACTTGAAAGGTATGGGACGTGACGTGTCCGGCGGTCGTGAGTTCTGTTATTTGCGTACAACGAACTATTCCCTTGACGTGTTTGACCGTGTAAACGACTCCCGTTTCTGGAAGTCTTTTATTACTACCTATAATTGCCCGACTGATGATGGCATAAATTATCCTATTGCTACAATGAATGGTAGTCAAGGTGACAAAACTGATAAGGACAATAGATTTAAGCTTGGTGATATTGGTATCAAATATATCGTAAATGATGCAGGAGATACCCGTTACGTACAGGCAACAGTCCGGGATTCAGTGACCAAGGATGATGGCAAGAAGGTTGTAGAAGAGACAGAACTGGATGGAGCTGTACTTCGCGATGGTATGCTGCAAGCTCCTTACACTTATGTACGCTATTTTAAGGGCAATGAGGAGAATTGGTATTCTCAGGACGAAACCAAACAACACGGAAACTGCGGATACTATAAGACAAAGAACCATTATGTAGCTCTTTCTAAGTATCGCGATGGATATCGTATCGGCTACGATTCTCAGTTCGGTACCCGTGATGGTATAATCGCACGTTCTGCAGAAGACGTTCTCTTTGCCGCTGAGGCTTACGCTCGTCAGGGCAACTATTCCAAGACCGTAGAATACCTGAACAAGCTTCGCGACCGTGCTGCTTACAAGGCTGGTGAGGATCGTGCTAAGCATGTTGACGGCGGTCAGGCATACGCTAACAATCCATATTGGACCAATGCTGGTAGTAAAGTAAAGAATAAAAGTAAAAAACAATATCCAGTATACTGTACAACAAATACGTTCTTCGAATCAAACAATCTCGAAGGTCGTGAGACTGAGGTAAACGCTACAGAAACCAAGGCGCAGATGCACCTCAATGGTGTTGACGACATCCTTAATTCTGAGCGTGACAACAAGATTTACAATGCTCTTACCGACAAGACCAACTTTGGTTCTGACGAAACATTCTCTAAGGTGATGAACTTCATTCTCAACGAGCGCACCCGTGAGCTATGCGGTGAGATGCAGCGTTGGATTGACCTCTCTCGTTGTAAGGCACTCAAGGGTCGTTGGGAAGCATTCAATGATGGTTGTGGACGCTCTGGCTGCCAGAGCAAGTTCGAAGACTACATGAACCTCCGTCCAATCCCACAGACAGACTACCTCGACGCTATTACTACACCTAACGCTTCCGAGCAGCAGAATCCAGGTTACTAATAATAGAAAAGCGTAGTTCTGTAAAGGACAGAAAATAATAAAGCCCAGAGTGATGCTGGCATGTCCTACTGAGACATGGCACAGAGTCACTCTGGGCTAATTGTATATGATACGCTGGATAAAAAGTAAAGTACTTTGGACAATATTGGTAGGTGGGTTTGGGATAAAGATATTAAATTTGCACGACAATAGATATCACTAATATCGAGCATTTTCTGATATAGGAGAAAAGCTGAAACCTACTTGTATAAATGAGACTACCAAACAAATTCTTTTTTACTTTAATGCCATGCCTGCTGGCATTATGCGGTGCGAAGGCACAGAAGACACCGACCACCCAGATGGAGCGGTTGGACAGGGGCATTGTCGCTTTGCCGGCAACGGACAAGGGTATCTTCCTTAGCTGGCGACTGCTGGGCACCGACGCTTCTACCACATGCTTTGATGTGGAGAAAAACGGAAAGGTGATAGCTTCGCAAATCAAGGCGACAAACTATACTGACCTTAAAGGTAGCACAAAGGACAGTTACCGCATCATCACTTACCAAGACGCTCCCAAGATGGATGCGGCTGCCAAGAGAGAAGTGTCAAAGGCAGTGAAGCCATGGGCGGAACTGTACAAGTCGATGCCTGTGAACCGTCCTAAAGGCGGCAAGACTCCCGACGGACAGGAATATACCTATTCGCCTAACGACTGTAGCGTGGGCGACGTGGACGGCGATGGGGAGTACGAACTGATACTGAAGTGGACCCCGTCCAATTCGCACGACAATTCGCACGACGGATATACCGGCGTGGACTATCTCGACTGCTACAAGCTCGACGGCAAGCAGCTCTGGCGCATTGACCTCGGAAAGAACATCCGTTCCGGCGCACACTATACGCAGTTTCTCGTATATGACTTCGACGGCGACGGAAAGGCGGAACTGATATGCAAGACTGCTCCAGGTACCGTCGACGGAAAGGGACGCTACGTCAGTCTCGCTGCTACAGAAAAGGAGATAAAGGCTATCGACAACACGAAAGACTACCGCAACGGACGCGGCAGAATACTCGAAGGCGAGGAACTGCTCACCGTCTTCAGCGGTCTGACGGGAAAGGCCATACATACCGTGTGGTATAACCCCAACCGCGCTATGACGTTAGGCGGCAAGGCGGAGTACTCTAAGGGATGGGAAGACAAAACTGTCATCGGCAACCGCGGTGAGCGTTACCTTGCGTGCGTGGCATATCTGGCGGGAGCAAACGAGCGACCGAGTGCCGTGATGTGCCGCGGTTACTACACCCCGTCGTTCCTCTGGGCGGTGGACTTCGACGGCAAGCAACTCTCAACACGTTGGTTGCACTCCTCCACGACACAGCACGACTGGACCGTGACAGATGCTGACGGAAAAGTGATAAAGGAAGCGCACGGACTCTCCGCAACGGCATACGGGCAGGGAGCACACAACATCTCCGTGGCTGACGTGGACGGCGACGGGTGCGACGAGATAACGTACGGCTCGGCTGCCATCAACAACGACGGCAGTCTGCTGTACTCTACAGGACTCGGTCACGGCGACGCACAGCACCTTGGTGACCTCGACCCCGACCGCCCCGGTCTGGAGTACTTCATGGTGCACGAGGCACCGCCGTATGGCTCCGACCTGCGTGACGCACGGACGGGCGAGATACTGCTCCGCACCACAGGCGACGAAGATACGGGACGCGGCATGGCAGCGGACATTGATGCCAACCACCGCGGCAGTGAACTGTGGAGTCTGGACACGCAAGGCGTGCGCGACATTATGGGCAATGCGCTGAGCACGAAAGGATGGCCAAGCACGACGTTCCGCATCTATTGGGACGGAGACCTGCAGGACGAACTGATAGGCAACGGCAGACCGCCGCACTTCCCTCCGTATATACAGAAATGGAACGGCAAGGAAGTAAAGCGACTGCCTCTGAGCAACGGCAAGCAACTCTACGAGATGGGCAACTCCGTGACGTGCAACTGGTCCAAGGCGACGCCAAACCTGCAGGCAGACCTCTTCGGCGATTGGCGTGAGGAAGTGATATTCTGGGACAGCAGCGACGCTGCACACCTTAATATATTCACCACCAACATCCCGACTGACTACCGTGTGCCGACACTGATGCACGACCACATCTACCGTATGGGAGTGGCATGGCAGAATGTGTCGTACAACCAGCCGCCGCACCTTGGATATTACCTGCCTGACTATGCGGAGAAAGTGAAGTGAGAAGGCAAATGCAGCAATCCAAAAGAAAATACAAATAATGTAATCTACAACAATAAGATGAAGCATTTACTAATGACTGCCGTTGCGCTGACGGCATTCTCTACCATGAGTCTTGCCCAAGTGGCAGGGCCTATGGAAGACGTGAACAAAGTAGTTGACAATACTGCGGACAGTCTTGCCAAGGCGATGACTGCCCGCATCGTGCCTGGTACAAGCCGAAAGGGGAATAACCCGGTGCTGTTCCTCATCGGCAATTCCACCATGCGTAACGGAACGTTGGGCAACGGCAACAACGGTCAGTGGGGCTGGGGTTACTACGAGCACGAGTTCTTCGACGAGAACAAGATAACGGTGGAGAACCAGGCTCTGGGCGGCATGAGCAGCCGTACGTTCTACAACCGTCTCTGGCCGGACATCAAGAAGGGTATCAAGGCTGGCGACTGGGTTATCATCTCCATCGGCCACAACGACAACGGCCCTTACGACAGCGGTCGTGCACGCGCCAGCATCCCCGGAATCGGCAATGACACGCTGAACGTCACCATCAAGGAGACGGGAGTGAAGGAGACGGTATATACGTACGGCGGTTATATGCGCAAATACATCAACGACTGTAAGGCACTTGGAGCGCACCCAATACTCATGTCGCTTACACCGCGCGACGCTTACGACGAGAACGACAAGATAGTCCGTGTGGACAAGACCTTCGGACTATGGGCGAAGCAGGTGGCAGAGCAGGAGGGTGTGCCTTACGTAGACCTCAACTCCATCTCTGCCGACAAATTGGACAAATACGGGCACTGGAAGGAGAAGTACCACTTCTTCACCGACCACATACACACTTCACGCTTCGGAGCTATGATGAACGCCCGTTCGGCTGCCGAGGGACTTGCCGGGAGCAAAGACCCCGCACTGGCTCCGTTGCAGGCTATGATGATAAATGTGACACTGCCAACGGAGGACTTTACCCGTGAGGAGGGTAAGCCGGTGGTGTTCTTCACTGGCGACAGTACGGTGAAGAATGCAGACAAGGAGAAGGACGGCATGTGGGGCTGGGGCTCGCAGGCTGCCACTATCTTCGATACGAAGAAGATAACGTGCGTCAACGCAGCCAAGGCTGGCCGCAGCAGTCGTTCGTACCTCAACGAAGGTCGTTGGGAGAAGGTGTACAACAGTGTGCAGCCGGGCGACTACGTGCTTATCGAGTTCGGACATAACGACATCTGCTCTATGGTGGACAAGAAGGCTCGCGGCTCTATCGCTTGCGCCAAGGATACCTGCCACGTATATAAGCTGGACAACGGACAGTACGAGGTGGTGTACTCCTTCGGATGGTATCTGAAGAAGTTCATACAGGATGTACGTGAGAAGGGCGGTACGCCAATACTCGTCTCGCTCACTCCGCGCAACGAATGGCCCAACGGCAAGATGGAGCGCCGCAACGATACGTACGGCAAGTGGTATCGCGAGGTGGTAGAAGAGACTGGTGTAGACTTCCTTGACCTCCACAACATCGCCGCCGACTCCTACGACAAGATAGGCAAGGAGAAGGTGAAGAAGTACTATAAGAAGGACCACACGCACACCTCGCTGAAGGGTGCACAGCACAACGCCAAGTGCGTGGCTAAGGGACTCAAGCAGATGAAGAGCCCACTGGCAAAGTACTTGAAGTAGAGTTTGGAAGAAAAGGAATGTTCAAAGATAATTTGAGCAGTTTTGTGCAACTACGGGCTGAAGGCCCTATACTACATAGCCCAGGGCAACGCCCTGGGCTATGTTTGTGTGTATCTACGCGCCCTGTAAGGGCAAAAGTCAATAGACTGTCTTAATTACTTACTTCAAACCGTCAGCATCGCCCGTTGTCTTCAGACCGTTACTTTTCTCGCGTGCGGTGATGTTGACGTTCTTTGCAATGGTATTCTGGATGAGAGATTCGGTGAATGCCATCTTCTTGTCTGTGGCGGTGACGTTCTCAAAGGTGAAGTCTGTGAGTTTGTACTTGTCGCTTGTGCCAACATCGAAGAAGTTGTCGCAGTCCATCTTGATGTTCTTGATGGTGATGTTGTTGCACTGGCTCAGCGGCATGTCCTTGCGGTCGCCCGGCTTGAAGAACTGCGTCCAAGGACGTACGACGAGGAAGCTGCCCGTCTTGCCCTGTATGTTGTCCACCGTGACATACTCGTAATGCTGTGGAGTGTCAGGACGCATCTTTAGCCAGAGCACGCGCTGCGCCTCGTCCACCTGTATGTTGCGCAGTACTATGTTGCGGTCCTGGACACTTTCGCTACCCAGCGTTAGGCAACCGTGTACGTGACCGTAGTGGCAGTTCTGAATGAGTACGTTGTAGACGGGACCGTTCTCAGGTGCCTTGTCAGCCCATGTGCCCTTGCCGCCCTTGACGGCGATAGCATCGTCGTTGACACTCATGTAGCAACCGTTTACTATCACGTCGTGGCAGACATCGATGTCGATGGCGTCGCTGCTGGGTGCGCGCAGTCCCTTGGTGGGAGCGTAGATGTAGCAGTCGAGGTAGCGCACGTGGTCGCAGCGGTAGATGTGGTTGGTCCAGAAGGGACTGTTCTGTATGCGTACGTCCTGCACGGTGACGTTGCTGGAGTTAGAGATGTAGACCAGTCGTGGACGCTGGGCATCCTTGTTGGTGCACTGGCGGTTCCACGTGCGGCGAATCCAGAACTCTTCCCAGTAGTGGGCACCGTTGCCGTCGATGGTGCCGGGACCGGCAATGGTGAAGCCGTCGCAGTGGTCGGCGTTGATGAAGGCAGAGAAGTATTTGCACGTCTCGCCTTCGATGCGTGTCTCCAGTACGGGGAAGTTGGCGATGCGGTCGCTGCCCTTCAGTTTGCCGTTCTGCTCGATGTAGAGATGAGTCTTGGGACGGAAGAACAGTGCGCCGCTCTGGTACGTTCCAGCAGGTACGACTACGACACCGCCGCCCTCGTTGGCTGCTTTGTCGATGACCGCCTGTATTGCTTTTGTCTGAATTAGAGTACTGTCCGTGGAGACACCGAAGTCAGTGATGACGTAGCGTTTGCCGAGAGTGTCCACGTTGACCTTGTCGAGGTTGGAGAACCATGCGTCCATCTTAGTGCCGTCAGGCCAGACCTCTTGTTTTGCCTTCTTGGCTTTCAGTTGTTTTGTTGGCTTTGCCGTCTGCTTTTTAGCAGCATCGGCATGCACGGGAGCCAGAGCCACCATGCATGCCAATATCCAGATGTATTTCTTCATTTCGTTGTATCGTTGTTTGTAACTGTACGTTACTTCATTAACTTGTAATACTCCACTGCGCCGAGGATGAAGCATCCAGTGCCATAGTCCTCGAAGTCAGGAACAGAGGTGAAGGTGACGGGCTGACCTGCAGAAGGTTCCTTGCCCGTGCCCTGGTTGTAACCGAGGAAGCCGTTGGTGTGAACGCAGGCGGCGAGAGCCTTCCATGCCTTGTCCATGGAAGCCTGGTAAGTCTTCTTGGCGAGCAGACCGTTCTGCACGCCCCATGCCATGCCGTAGAGGAAGAGCCCCGTGCCAGTCATCTCCGGTCCGCCGTATGTGACGGGCGAGACGAGGCTGACGTTCCAGTAGCCGTCCTCACGCTGGCAAGCCAGCAGTGCCTTGCTCATGGTGATGAAGTCCTTCTTCAGATACTTGTAGTATGGGTCGCTCTTTGGCAGGGTCTGCATCACGCGGACGAGGGCAGCGTACACCCAACCGTTGCCGCGGCTCCAATAGCAGTTCTTGCCGTCCTTCTCCTTGTATGGCGGAACGTAGTCCTTGTCGCGCCACCACAGTCCTTCTTTCTCGTTGAAGAGACCGCCGGCCAGTGTGTCGCGGCTCCATTTGTACGAGTTCATAGCGTAGTCGAGGTACTTGCGCTCGCCGGTCAGCTTGGCGTACTTGGCGTAAACAGGCATTGCCATCTGTATGGCGTCAATCCATGTCCAGTAGCTGACGCGCCCGGTGCTCATCTGGTGGTCAAGGTTCTCCTTCACCTGGTCGAGGTTCACCTTGCCGCCTGTCTGCACATAGCGGTCGATGTAGGTCTGCTGGCAGCACTGGTTGTCGGCATCCGTGTCGTGGTTGCTGTTGCGCGCAGTCCACTTGTGGTAGTTAGCCCACGTGTCGGTGTAGTCGAGGTAGCGCTGCTGCGGGTCTATCTCGTAGAGAGCCATGAGACCCTCGTAGTAGACGGCACGCGTCCAGAGGTTGCTGGTGCGTACTTTCTTTACATACGTATCGACGGTAGGGTCGCTGTATTTCTGCATGAAGTAGTCGTTGGTGCAGCGTACTGCATCAAGAATCTCTTTCTGTGTTGCGTTCTGCGCCTGTATGGTGAGTCCGAACAGCAGGCAGAGGGCTGAGAGAATGATTTTTTTCATTTGGTACGTTGTTTAGTTATTTCGTAGATTAGTTGTTTTGTTAATCCAATTAAAGTTACTTCTCGACGAGTTTCACGTGACTGTTAAGACCGCTGGGCACCAGGTCCCAGCCTTCGTAGGTGGTCTTCTTGTAGTTGATGTCCACCACGTTGATCTCCTTCATCTTACGCCACTTCACGCCTTGGCGGTCGAGGGCGGCGATGCGGTTGGCTGGCAGGTTGGTCACTTCGATGCGCAGGGTGTTCTTGCCCTTCTGCAGAGCGTCCTTGCAGTCGAGGATGTATGGTACAGCCCAAGCGCAACCGACGTATTTGTCATTGATGTAGACACGTGCACTCTCGCGGACGTCGCCGAGGTCTATGGTCCACTGCTTCTTCATGTCCTTGGAAGAGAGCTTGAAGGTAGTCTCGTAGACACCTGTGCCCATCATCTTACCTGCCTTTTCGCTGAGAGACTCCCACGTCTTCAGTCCGTTCAACTCGTATGTCTCACCCACGGCAGGAGCGTCTTCCGTGAATGACAACGCCCACTTGTTGGAGGTAAGGTCGTAGGTGACTGGAGCAGCGTCAGTGACGGCTTTTGCAGTCTGTACGTTCAACTTGGTTGGTTCCACCTCAAACTTCTTCTTGCCGTCGGCAGTCGTGATGAGCACCCTGCTCTCGCCGCTGCGCAGTGCGATGTGCAGACCTTCGGCAGAGACGTCGGCAGGAGTATATTCGTCTGTCATAGGGTTGTACCACATAGCCAGCGTCTCGCCAGTGGCAAGTTTCACCTTATTATATATGTCGTGGTCGGTGAGGTTGGCGATGAAGTAGTGGTGGCCGTTGTCGTTCGTGCGGCGAATCATGTTGAGACCCAGCTCGGACTTGATGGTCTCCGGTTTTGCAGCCATTGTCATTGCCTTGGTGTCGTCGCCGACGATAATCTTTGCGCCCTGCTTCTGTAGGTCAGCGATGTGCTGTCGCACGTCCTCCGGCATGATGTTGTTGCTGTTGGGGAGGATAAGACCCTTATAGCGTATGCCGGCAGCGGTGACTATCATGCCGTTCTCATAGTGGCAGGTGCGCAGGTAGTTGTCGCTGATATAGTCGCAGTCGTAGCCCGCCTTGTCGATGTCGAGGATAACCTTGATGAACTCCGGAGCCTTCTTCGCCATGCTGTGTATGTCGAACTGCATGAGCCACTGCTTCGTGTCGTTGCGCCACATGTCGCGCACGGGGAGATAGACGAGGAAGTCATTGTCCGGCTGTCCCCACTGAAGGTAAGTCTGGCAGTTGGTGATGTACTTCATGAACTCCGGTGCGTCACGCCAGATGCTGTTCGTCGGACTCATGTCCACGGAAGCGTAGAACTTCCATCCCGGCCATGCGTCGTTCTTTGGCGAGTATGCCGTGCCGTGGAAGAACATATGGTTCACGCCGGCGCAGAACATCAGGTCCATGTCGGGCTTCATCTGGCTGAGCGAGGTGCGGAAGTGTTCGGTGAGCCATGTGAATGTCTCGCTCGACGTGTACTTCTTGCCAGTGATGTGTGCGGCAGACGGAGCGTACTTCAGCATGCTGAGGTCGCTGAAGTTAGGACGTGTCTTGCCTGGGTCCTGTCGCAGTCCCTTGATGCCGAAGTTCGTGAGACCGAAGCCTTCTATCTCGGGGATGTCTACGGCAGCATAACAGTCGATGAGGTTTGCCGGTGAGCCGTGTGCCTGATTGCGCGTTACGGCACCGCGGTCGTGCGCCCATTTTGTCCACTGCTCCGTAAAGTTGTGCAGTAGCATGTCGCCGAGCGTCTCGCGGTAGTCGCTGACAACGGTGGCGTCGCCGTCGATGAACTCCGGCAGTTTGTCCTCCAGCCTGTAGCCGCGTCGCTTGGCGAACTCGTCAAGCAGCGTAGGAGTCCAGTTGGCACCGTACACCTCGTAACTGTCGTTGAAGAACGTGTGAGGGTAGGGAGTCTTCGAAGCCACGAAGGCACTGTCGATGTGTGCCAGATAATTTGCCACGGCTGTTGAGTCGAAATGGTCGATGACGTAACCCTCACCGCCCGGTGCAGCACGCTTCACCTTTTGGCGTGTGCGGCTTTCGTAGAGAGCGATGACACGCTTCTTCTGCTTCTGACCGTCGACGGGGTATTCCTTTACGAGTTTCAGCTTTGCAAAAGCCTTCTCTTTGGCAGGTACGGCAAACTGTATTTTATCAACCTTCTGCTTGGCATCTACAATGGTGTCGACGAACACCACTTTGCATGCCGCTTCGCTCACGGGTACCCATGGTCCGCCGAAGGGCCAGCCAGTGCCCGTCGCCATATCGGTCTCTATGCCTACGGCTTTGTTCTCCTTCTGTACGAAAGAGAGCATGTCCATCCATTTTGGGGAGAGGTAAGGTATGTCGTTCTTGTCGTTGCCCTGCACACCGTAGAGCGGGGTGATCTCCACCGCTCCGATGCCAGCCTTGGCATATTCGTCAAGATTCCACTTCAGGTTCTCCTTGTCGACGGCAGAACCCATCCACCACCATCTTACGCCCGGCTTTGCCTCAAGCGTTGGCTTGGGGAGGAACTGTGCGTTGGCGGAAACGGAGAGTGCGGCAATGGCCGCAGAGATCATCAGTTTGTTAGTTAGTAGCATTTAACTTATAGTATTATAGGAAACTGTTGCAAAGATACGAAAAAAGGCACAATCTCCAATGATAGTATAAGTTAAATGCTGGTAGCTCTCAAAAAAATAAGTTCTTTTCTCAAAAAGTGCGTTAGGCGCTTAATACTTTATGAAGTGCAGACGCAGTGTGTTGCTGCGGAGTACCATCTCGTCGCTTGTCAGTACTTCGACGGTGAACGTCTCGTCAAGCGCGTTGATGCCTACTGGGCGTAGAATGTTCTGGTTCTCCTCCGTGACTTTCTGGTCTGCCACCCAGATGTTCCTATATGGATCATACACACGTAGCTGTGTGTTGGTGTGGTCGAAGCGGTAGATAATCTGTGGGCTACCATTGCCTTGTGTCTGCATCAGTGTGCCGATGTAGCTCCAGAATATGCGTTTCTCGTGTACGTCGGTCTGGCTGCCCGTCGACAGGGTGTCTATCTGCCGCATATACCAGTAGCCGTCCAGGTCTCCGTTGTTGGACCCTTCTGTGCTGCAACTGTTGAGGCCCAATGATGCTGCTACCGTTGCCAGTAGTGCGAATATATATATAATAGTGTTGCGCATTCCGATAAAGAATTGTTTGTTGTGGACTAAAGAATGTGGTACTTAATGCCAATCTGCACGCCAGAGTTGTTGCCGCGCAGTTCGCCGTTGTCAAATCCGTATGCTCCGGTGACTGTGAATCCTTTGAATACCGAGGTGTCGGGCAGGCGGTACGATGCTTCGAATCCCATGCTGAAGTTGCGGCGTGGATAGTAGTATGGAGAATTGTATGTTCCGAGTCCCTCCTGCCAGCTGGCGCGTATGCGATAATGCAGCCCTTCGATGGGGTCGCCGGCAATGCCGAAGTGCCATGCGTAGAAACGGTTGCACTGTACTCCGATATAGCCGTTGCTGTTGTAAAGCGGCGAGAGGTACAGCGGGTTGCCGATTACCTGCCCCCAATGCTGCCAGCCAGAGAACTGACCGTGGTTATAGTAGTCGTCGCGACCGCAGATGTGCGTACTTACTGACGGAGAGTGGTCGTGGTATATAGGACCGCTTTGGTAGCGTGTGTTCATGAATTCCACGACGGCCTGGTTGACGTACTTGAAGTTCTTCAGTTTGATGTCAGCTCCAAGCATAATGTCCTTTAGACCATAACGGAAATACCGGTTCGTAAGCTTGTTGTTCCACTGTTCGCCGGTGCCGTAGCCGTCGTAGTCGAGTAGGAACATGGCGGAGTGGTCTTCGAAGAAGTGGTCGGCGTAGATGCCAGCCTCCCACGTGTCAGCTTTCCAGTTGAGGCGAGCCACCCAGCTGCCAAGCAGGTTGGTGTCTGCGCCGTTTGCTAGCGAAGCGTCCACGTTGCCGCTTTCACTTCCTGTGAAGGCGCTCCAGAAGTTAGAGAAGGATTTGGAGTACTCTTTGACGCTGCCGTCCGGGAAGTATGCTTTGGCACCAAACTCAGATGCCATCTCCAGTCCAAAAGTGAATGTCAGCGGGAACTTCTCTTCGTTACCGATGCGCAGGTAGCCTGCCTTTTGATGATACCACGTTCCTTTGCAGTATCTTGCCCCCGTACCTCTCGCGAAATCCTCTTGCCAGTTTCCGTCTGTCATGATGCCGAAAGCCAGATGTCCCTTGAAGGAGACCCATTTGGCTGTGAACGGGATATTCCAGTAGTCGTTCAGTCCGATGCGTAACTGTGGTACAGGACGTGCGTTGATGCCGAGAGTCTGCGAGCCGCTCGACAGCTCGTTATTCTTCAGCTCCATGGGCATCTGCTTTGCTCCGATGATGAGCTCGCCGAGTTTGTAGTCGAGTTCGGCATAGGCCTGCTGGAGTATGAAATGTTCCGTGTGCGTGTGCGTGTCTGCACCCGATACATATCCTATAGGCAGGACGAGGTCGGCACCAGCCTTTACTGTAAGATTCTTTGCAACTAACTTCTCGTACGTTCCGGTGGCACGTACGTAGCCGTTCTGGGCATTGAGGCTGCTCAGACCGTATTTGTTGGCGTTAAGCCATAGTGGGGTGGTGGAGTTGCTGAAAGAGCCTTGCGCCTCGACGTCTACAGAGAACGGAGAGTCCTGTGCTGATGCAGCAGTAGCCGACAAAGCGAGTAGGGCAACAGCGGTTGCGCCTTTGAATAATGTGGTCATCAATGTTGTTTTTGTGTGTGAATTCGGTGCAAAGGTACTAAAATGCTTGTAATTTCGCAAATAAATGAAAAAAAATCGCAAAAAGCTTGCACGGTCCAGAAAAAGTGCGTACCTTTGCACTCGCAAAAACGAAATGCCTACTACGGTGTGAGTTTAGCACCCAGACCACGGGTATTGGAGAGATGGCAGAGTGGTCGAATGCACCGGTCTTGAAAACCGGCGTACTGAGAGGTACCGGGGGTTCGAATCCCTCTCTCTCCGCAAAGAGTCTTGCAAGCTTTTGTTTGCAGGACTCTTTTTATTTAGGTTTGCTAATTTTTAGATTTGCTAAAGTTACATATTAATCGTAAACCAAAAATCCCCGACCGATGACAAGTTAATCGGTCGGGGATTTTTGTTTTGTATAGGTGCACCTGACAGGACTCGAACCTGCACATCGCAAGACACCAGATCCTAAGTCTGGCGCGTCTACCAATTTCGCCACAGGTGCATCGGTATTTTTTTTATCGCTCTCGGAAGAGCCCGTGAGCGTTTTGCGGGTGCAAAGGTAGTAAAAAATATTGACTTGTGAAAGTTTTTGGGTATTTTGTTGAAAAAAATGCAGAAACGTTTGGAGGAATGAAGAAAAAGCCGTACCTTTGCAGCGCATTTGAGAAATGCTTGACTAAACAAGCCAAACGGTGCGTTGGATGAACGGTTTAGTCTCTGGTCTGCAAAACCAGCCAAGGCGGTTCGACTCCGCCACGCACCTCCAAGAAAAAGGGACAATTCCGAAAGGATTTGTCCCTTTTTTCATTTCATATCATCGACCAGCTTTATAGGCAACCGAATGCCTTTTTCGTTTAAAGCCAAATATTTTTTCATACAAAACATTCTTCGTATCAGATGTTGATAGTTCTTACAGTATTGTTATATTTTGCAGCCTTGATGTTGCTGAGCCGTTGGACTGCCCATGGTGGCAAGTCAAACAACGAGACGTTTTTCATGGCCAACCGTTCGTCCAAGTGGTATATGGTAGCATTCGGGATGATTGGTGCTTCCATATCGGGCATTACGTTTGTCAGTGTACCGGGCATGGTGATGCGTACGGGTATGACTTATATTCAGACGTGTATGGGGTTCATCCTTGGCTACGTGGCTATCGCCTTTGTGCTTCTGCCAGTTTACTACAGTAAGCGGCTGACAACGATTTATACCTATCTGCGCGACAGGCTGGGGGAGAGGTCTTATAAGACGGGGGCGTGGTTCTTCTTCATTTCAAAGATGACGGGTGCCGCAGTGCGGTTTTATGTAGTATGCAACATACTGCAGCACTTCGTATTGGATTCCGTCGGCGTTCCGTTCCCTGTGACTGTGGTTGCGATGGTACTTCTTATATGGCTGTACACCAGGCAGGGTGGCATACAGACGTTGGTATGGACGGACACGTTTCAGACGGCGTGTATGTTTGGTGCGCTGCTCCTTATTATATATAATGTAATAGGAGCGTTGGACCTGTCTGTTGGCGATGCTGTGCGAGCGGTGATGGCCAGGACAGAGAGCCGTATGTTTGTATGGGACGACTGGATGGACAAGCAGTACTTCTGGAAGCAGTTTCTTAGCGGTGCTTTTATCGCCATCGTGATGACGGGTCTGGACCAGGATATGATGCAGAAGAACCTGACGTGCAAGACGCTGCGTGAGGCTCAGAAGGATATGTGCACGTACGGCGTGATGTTTGTGCCTGCCAATCTGCTCTTTATGACGCTCGGCATTCTGCTTGTGATGCTGGCGGAGCGGCAGGGTGTGGCGTTGCCAGCCAGTGGCGACGAGTTGCTGCCGATGTTTGCCGCAACGGGAGTGCTGGGGACTTTTGTCGTGGTGTTGTTTACGATAGGCATCGTGGCGGCTTCGTTCTCCAGTGCCGACTCCGCATTGACAGCTCTGACCACGAGTCTGTGTGTGGATATATGCAATAAGCCTGCCGACGAGAGGTTTCGCAGGCAGGCTCATGTTTGGGTGATTGTTATGTTCGTCATGTTCATCCTTGGTTTTGACTTGGTGAACTCAACGAGCGTGATAGATGCTGTTTATATTTTGTGTTCTTATACGTACGGACCGTTGTTGGGACTGTTTGCTTTCGGACTCTTCACTCGCAGAGCGGTGAACGACCGTTTTGTGCCTTACGTGGCTGTTGCTTCGCCGGTGGTCTGCTATATTCTTGACGATATGGCTCAACGTTGTCTGGGTTATAAGTTCGGGTACGAACTTCTGATGCTTAACGGTGCCATAACGTTTATAGCCCTTAGATGTCTTTCTCCTCGTAAGTGAAGAACGTCTCACCGATAGCAAACTTCTTACCATGTACCAGACGGTAGTATGAGTCCGACTTTAGTGGTTTGTTGTTGACGGTGACGCCCTCCTCTATGGTGTGCAGGCACAGTCTGCCGTTTTTATAGCATATCTCAGCCTGTATGGGAGCGATGTTGCTTTTCATATCCCAAGTGAGCTGGAGGTTGCAGTCCACTGAACGCCCTATGGTAACTCTGCTGTGAGCAGATGTCCGTAGCCATTTGTAGAGTGCTATGTCCATGGACTTTATTGCCCCTTCTACATGCAGGAACATCTTTTCGGCTCGTGGTGCCATGATGGCCAAGCTGAGAGCTATGCAGATGGCGTTGATAAGTTGATGGATAAGCAGAGCCAATCGCATGTCAACATAGGTAGTGCTGGTCATTTGAGTGCCAATTATAGTGCTGGCAATACTAATGACAACGGCAGCTATGATGAAGTTGCGTCTGATGACAATGCGAGTCTTGTAGCTGATGATGTAGACCAGTGCCATGATGTTGACGACGGACGGTATCCAGTCGAGTATCATGGTATCAATCCCCATGTTTAAGATTATGCAGACAATGCTGCCCATGAGATAGATAATATAGCCAGCAATACCTGCTACCACCGCTTTGCCGAATGCCAGTTTCAGTCGTTCCTTTAGCGGATGTGTATTGTGGGCAAGGTATGAGAAGATGAATGCAAGAGTGGCATTGAAGGTGTATCCCAGAATTGACGCACAATACAGGTTGTTGGCAAAGTTCTCATACATTTGCCTTTTGTCGTCAGTATTGGGGTTTATATCCCTTATCGAATAGATGAGGTCAAGAAGTAATGAACTTGATGAATTAGGTGCCTTTAGGAGGAACCACATCCAACAGATGAGTGCTGTAGGTATTGCCAGAAACACCCAGATGGTGTAGAAAGGAGAGTTGCGTTTGTCTATAAGGTTAATACTGTTGTAGTAGTGCGAACCCTCCGGACAGTGGCGTCCATGTTCTGGGCAGTGGTATCCGTTTTCGTCCCAGCAGTCCTTGTGCATGACGTGTTTGCATTTTACCACAATCTTCTCGCCGTAGATGAAAGGAGCTTTGCAGTAATAGCAACTGTCGCCCACCTGTATGCCGCGGTAGATGATGCTGGGCTTGGTGAAGGCAATGACGTATTTGCGCAGGAAGATGCGGTAGTCGATGTACGGAATGACGAACTGTAGTGTAAGGTACGCTATGATGCCGAAGAGTATAACGAAGATGATACCTTGCAGGATGATGACCCTTGTGGGTGCTCCGTTGACGATGATAGGATTCAGTTCGTTGCCATAGACATATTGCTTGGTGTCGTGAGTGAGCAGCTTGTCGTTTTTATACACGTCGATATGCACCGCCATGCGTTTGCCGTTGTACACCTTATTGTCCGGGTTGGTAAAGACGAAGACATAGTCAGCGGCATTGGGGTTGACGTTGTTTGTCATCTCCTCCAGTAGACTCTTGCCGTCGAATTTGTCGTAGTATTTTCCGCCAGTGCTGCTACAGAAGCGGTCGATGACGCCCTTCACCTCGTTGGATTCGCTGTCGATGGAGTCTTCACTACAGTTGGCGTAGTAGACCATTGTCCCTTTGCTTCGTGTGTTGAGCAGTTGCTCCTGCAGTTGGAAATGTTCAGGGTCTACCGGCATATTGTCTTCGCCATATACGTCGCCATTTGAGATGACAAGCAGTCCTGCGTTGGAGAATGAAGACTGTATCTCCTGGTATTTTGTTAGTATAGACCTGTAGAGCCTTATCTTACTTTTGGACGAAGGGGCGCTGAGATAGTGGCTCATCACGTAATCTGTCACTTGATATGATGTCGAAACCACTCCGTCCGACATGAATGCGATGTACAGGTTGTTTGGTGCAAACCACCTTCTTGTCTCTTCGATGAGCTGACGCTGTTTTTTGAATTCTTCATCGGGGAGATTCAAGTCCGCCAAGAGGAGCAATTTGTATCCAGTACGCGCCAGTTCCTCGCCGCGAACGTTGACAACTTTCGTGAGACGTGGCTGTACATTGCGATTGAGAGTGATGCTGTCGCAGACGTACTCCTCCCCTTCAATTCTTATTTCGGGATTGGAGGTAAGTGAGATGTACGAGAGCGAGTCAGACACGCGAGCCTTGACATAGAACTTTTTGAAGTCCTTGTCGAAGTTAACCTCAGTAAGGGTCAGGTCATTGGTGTCAAGCTCTTCCTCTTTATCTTCTGTGCATGCAGAGAGAATGCTCAGACAGAGTAGGGCTATCGCTATGTGGAGGTATTTGTACATGCTTATATAGTTGGTGTATTTGGGTCGTTGTTTTGTGGGAAGAGGTCCTTCATCTTCTTTTGCTGTTCGCGCAGCTTCTTGACAGCTCCTATTTTTGACTGCACTACGTTGAAGAACATCAAAATGATGGCAACGGCGGCGAAGCCAAGCAGGTAGTCCTTTATGCGCTCGAAGAAGGGTTTGAACTCTGCCGCCTGTATTTTCTCGGAGTTGGACTTGATCTCCAGATATACATTCGTCAGTTCCTCCATGCTCTTCTTGAGAGTGGGATTGTTTTGCGCAGTTTCGCTTGCAGCCTGATATCTTTGGTCAATCTCAGCTATGAGCACCTGCTCCTTGTTTTTCAGTTTGTCAAGCAGTGGCGCGCTTTTCTCAACGAGAGCCAGTTTTTCGGCTGTCGAAGCCATGATGTCGTACTCTTTCTCTTTGCCTTTTATGAAGTTGACATCTTTATTGAACTGTACGACCTTTTCCGTCTCTGTTTTGTACATGTTCAGTGAGTCGCTGAGTCCCTGCTGTTTTTGCTGGTACTCGGTGACGAGATTTAGGAGGCTGTCGTTGTCTGCAATGATGGCTTGTTTTGCCTGATAATATGTAGTCCAGCGTGTTTGTAGCTGCGACAACTTCTTCTTTACCACTTCAATATCTTGCAGACTATTGACATCAGATGCACTGAGTTTGTCGATATTTTCGAGAAACTCATGTATTTTCACTTCTATGTGTAGTGTGTCGTCTGTTATGCCCACAAGCCCATTTGTCTGCGAACTGGAAGGTATACACAGCGTAGCGCCAGCCCATAGTACTTTTTCGCATCCAGGGTTCAACTTGTAAATATCCTCCGTGCTTACCTTATATTTATGTGCGATAGAGGATACCGCTTCTCCTTTCTGTACTAGATGATATATGTACTTCTCGGCATTCAGTACAGTGATACTGATGCCGAGGAGTAAGAGTGATATGTATAGTCGTTTTTTCATTTGCACGTTTTCCTATAGTAACCGACAGCTTGATTGAAGATTGCTACAGCGCGTTTGAGTCTGTCTCCTCCTCCGCCTGCCGCAAGGGAGCGTTTTACGATGCTGATGATATTTTCACAATCGTTTTTCAGTCCAGCGCGTTCGGCAGGGTCTTTGGTGTATAGCCATTGCGATACAGCGTAGTCGATGCGGCGTGCCTGTGTCTGTATAAATGTCGCCTTGTCGGCTTTGCCGTCAGAGTCTACTGCCAGTCCGCTCCCCCCCTGTGTCTGCTTTGGGATATCAACTTTTATTTGACGCAACACGCCTCGGTAGTTGTTGATGGAATCTACGTAGAGGTTGTATTCGTTGTAGTTGGCGCAGATTTGTGTACACTTGCTGGAGTCTTTTACTGCCTGGAACTGCGTGGCGAGCAGCATCTTCATCTGTTTGAAGTTCTCGAAGGTGTCCTTGTCGTCAAAGACGGTGTTAGGGAAGTTCTTCTTGAAGTTCTCGTAGCCGGTCTTGATGCTCTTGAGTGCATTGGCAGAAGCTGCTATTTCCTGGTCTTTGCCGAAGCAAGGGTCACGCTGTATGTTGATGTGGTAGACGGTGTTGATGTCCTTTCCCCAGCGTATCAGGTATTTGTTTGTGACGTTCTTTTTAGTGCTCGCAGGGTCGAGCATCATTATGTCGCGCAGGGTGACAGTGACGAACTCAGCCTGACCGTCGATGGCGAAGTCTTGTTTGATGAACTCGTTGACCATCTTGAAGTTTGCCGGTACGGGTTGCAGTTCCTGTGAGCACTGCATCCATGTGTGGAAGGTGTAGTTGCGTCGCGACTTTGGCAGCGACTTGTGGTACTCCTTGCTGATGACGTACTTCACGCCCTTTTCCGCAGTGACGACGAAAGGCAGTTTGTCGGGCTTTAGCGAGCGGCTGGGCAGGAAGAGAAATCCCTTGAATGCCTGCTTGTATTTCGTGTCAGTCTGGAAGACGAAGAGACTTCTGTATGATACGAGCGTCAGTGTCAGCGTGTTGGTATTTTCGTTGAAGACGAACTTTGCCATGAGGTCCATATCCTTCGTGTCTTCACGCAGGGAGATGTGGTCGGTGTATGGGTTGTCGTTGCTGACGGTGATTTCCTTTATCGTCTCTGCATGCAGCGTGCTGCACACGAAGACGAGCAGTATCATCGTGATGACGTGTTTGGCTTTATGATGAATGATGTTCATTAGTCTTGTTGGTTGAAGAATATCCAATTGTTCGGTTCGCCTTGATGTCTTACCCATTCTGCCACGCGCAGGTCCTCGGGGTATGGCGGTTCCGGCATGGCGTTGTACAGGTTGTATGCGAGGTAATCGGCGATGCGTTCTACGCCCCAAGCCAGATCGGCGCTGGTGTCAAGCATATTGAGGCACACTCTGCCTGCGAGGTCTCCGAAGTAGCGTATGTTGGGGTGCCATGGATGCGGTATGGTGTTTCCGTCTTTGTCCTTCGTGAGGAACTGGAACACCGGTTGCGCGTCGATGCAGGGATATGCGTCCGGTAGCTCTATCGATAGTGTGTATCCCGTGGCGAAAACTGGAGTGTTTTCAACTCCCACTTCCCCGAGCCGGTCGATGGCCTGCACGCCGCAGATACTGCGTATGTTGTATTCTACGAGGTACGTTGTAGGTAACCCTAAAGCGTTGGTGTGCTCTACGTTAAGGGAAATCTCCTGATGCCTTTGGCATACGGTGTACAGCTTGTCCCATTCGTAGAAGAGGCGTCTGTTGCGTCCTGTCAGCTTTTTGCCCTGTAATGTCTCGCTTGGTGTCATCAGCCTGGGAATGGGTCTGGGACGAGGAATAGTCGGTCGCCGTTCTTGACACCGTAGTCTTCCAGCGTCTGGTCGACGGTGCCTATGCGTGGTCGCATGATGCGCATTTCGTGAATCTCCGGGTCCTCCTTGCCGAAGAAATAGTCCAGCGGTGCTCCTGTGGAGTCGATGGAGGGGAAGTCAAAGATGAGTCGTCCGTCTTGACCGATGGAGTGCTTCAGGTTTTGCATGAGTTGTCCGAGCGTCGACTCAGGATTTGTGACTCGAAACTTCACCTCTTTATCTTTGTATGTTATGTATAGAAAGAAGTCGTCCATATTGTGTGTTACTTGTTGTAGAGTTTAGAGCGTTACGGTTATATGTTGTTTTCTTCTCCAATTAGGATGTTCACCTTCAGTGGGAAAATGCTTGCCGTACGTACGGAGATGAGCTTCTCCAAAAACAGTTCCGCTTGGGGAATTTTTTCAGTGAAGTGTTTAGTGATGTACGGAGTGTTCTGTATGAAGATCTCAATCCATATTTCGTATCCGAAACCATGGTTGCTTTCGACAAGCTGCTGTCTGACGTTGATGCTGTCGATGAGTCCCTCCGTGATGCTGAACCGTGAGAGCAGTTCGGCACGGCAGAAAGCTTTGATGTCTGCAGGTGTGACGATGCGGTTGCCCGTCATGATGTTGTATCGTGTGTACGCCGCCTGCTGCTTCTCGTCAGTTATCTCGTTTCGTCCAGGGATGGGTCGCTGCAGCAGACCTGTAACTGTTGTATCCAGTCCAGGTGGCACATTGAAGCTACAGTTTTCACTTAGGGCATTATTGATGAAAGCGCCGGACGTTGTTAGGTATGTTACCTGTAGGTCTACCGCCCCTTTTTGTGCAACTTCGCTTTGCGGAAGCACGAGGTACGTTCCGGTGACGTTGGTCTCTGGTGTTTCGAGACATGCCTTCTTCAGTTGCATAAGTCCGTCTTTTATTTGTAGTATGACGGTGTCGTGGTATTGCTTTTTAAGTTCCAGGAAGGCGTAGAAGTCTGTATCGAACTTGTTGAGAATGCTGTTGATGAGCTTTAGCAACCTTGCTTGGTTGTAACGGTCGCCTGCCACGGTGCGCACGTCTACGTGTGTGTCGTAGAATATCTGGTCCTGCGAGGGGCGCAGCATGTGCAGGAACTGCTCTTCGTTGCGACCGTTGTCGTACCCTGTGACGCGTACTATCGGTGTGCTTGCCGTGATGTTTGTAATGTGTTTCTCGGCATTGATGAGTACGACGGGGTTAGGGGTTATTTCTTCATTGGAGAAGTGGAAGTTCTCGTCCGTACCGTAGAATTCAAATATGAGTTCGATGCTCTCTGTTTCTTCTGGCAGAATGCATGCCGGGCTTTTCTTTATGCAGAAGATGCGGGTGTTGTGCATGGCAAAGAGGTCGAGCCAGATAGATGTTGCGCTGAGAGTGCTCGCCTGATTGTATAGACTGGCGTCAAGTGCGAAGCAGTCGTTCAGTGGCAGGTCGTCGAAATGCCATGGCTTTACCAATCTCAATATTTTGTTTCCCAGTGTCACCTTGACGTTTTTGAACGCTTTGTTCCTTATGGCGAAAGCGAAATATGAGATGTCAGTGACGGGTGTTGGGAAGCTCAGTTTCACTTTCCATCTTCGTCCGTCCAGACGGACGACTGAGGTTATGTTGGTCTCCAGTACATTGGTTTGTAGCAAGGGCACGAACGAACGTTCCGTGTTGGACATACGGAATACGGAATTGTCATTAAGCATGACAGCCCCCATGCCTGCCTGCGGCTGGGTGTATATAACGGCAGTGGCAGGTATGGCATGCATAAGCTCGTACGGCTTCAGTAAGTCTGTATAGTCATTGAGCACTTCGCTTTTGATGTCTTCGATGTCGTAGTCGATATCGTTGAGCTGGTAGGCGAGGGTAGTGAGCAGCAATGAGAAAACGGGGTCATTCTCTACGTTCTCGAGGTAGTCGCTGTGCTCGCTCTGTCGCCAGATGGCGATAGCTTGCTTGAGCATCTTTTCTGCCTGTTGACGTATTTCGAATGTAGTTTGTTTCATTGTGTTATATGGAGGCGTTAGTTCCAGATTTTTATTGACGTTTGATAGTTGTATTCCTGTTGTGTCCCAGCGATGATACCATTTATTGATACTTCAATGTTGTGTATCGTTTGGAAATACTTCATTGATACGGAGACATTCGTAAGCCTTGTTTCGTACTTTGTTATGACGGCTTGCAATTCTGAGGCGAATGTATTGATGTTCTTGGAAGTTCCCGACACTTTTTTGTTGTAGATGTCGTTGGGGTCGCTGCCATTGTGTGCCGCATAGGGACTGGAGTCGTAGACGACGCCTTCGTATTCGTCAAAGATTTCAAACCTCAGGTTGTTGAAGATGTATCCGAAGTCGCTGTCTGCCACTGCACTGTGTTGCGGAGTGCGCAGGAGCATGTCCAGGAAGGTGTCGATGGACAGCTTCAGCTTGTCCTCCTTCTTCAGACTTCCATTTTCTATGGCAAGTGGTATACCGATATACATAATAGTAAAGAGGTGTTGTATTCTTCGTTATATCTGCGGCATGAATTCTTCCTCATTGTCTTCCACGGGGACATACAGTGCGTTGTAGAGTGCATCGTATAGAGCCTGATAGAGACGGTCGTAGAGCTGTGGGTCGAGCTTTGCGAGCAACTCGTCGTAGAGTTGTGGACGCATTTCTTCGTTGATGTATTTTGTGATGCTCTCCTTGATGGCAGTCTCCATCTCGGGGAGCACTTTTTCTTTCAGCTCCTTTTGCAGCTTCTCGTAGAGGTCGGGGAATATCTGCTCGTGCAGTTCGGCTTTTATCTCTGCCTTCATCTTTTCCAGGTCGATGCTGTGGTCTTCCAGCACGACACCGTCCAGTACGCTGCTTGCCCCGTTTAGGTATTCGGCAAACCACGTGAACCATTTCTCCATGTCATACTCTTCGTACGTTGCCAGAGAGGGTTGGGTCTCGGTGTTTGGCTTCATGATGAAGAAGCTTACGGCATGTGCTATCTCCTGTAGCAGTGCTATGGTGTCGCTTGTCGTTTCATTGTTGTCGTAGTCTTTCAGTCGGAAGGCGTAGTGTAGTATGGATCGCTTGCCGTCGCCCTCTTCGAAGTTGGCGTGTGCGCCGATGCTCTCCAGCTGTTCGGCAAATTTCTCTATGTACGTGCCGATGCGCTCGTCCTCTTTGATTAATAGGCAGGGTGCAATGTACTGCGTGTCGATGCGGAAGCGTCCGTCTTTGCAGCTGAAGCGCATCAGTGGGAAGCGGTCTTTCTGCTTTACTTCGTCAAGGGGGAGAATATCGTATGTGTACTTAGGACGTACGAAGGGCACCATCTCCTTGTTGTATGACAAAGACTCCTCGCTGAATCCTATGCAGAGGTAGTAGAAGTCACCGTACAGTATTGGTACTTTGATGTTTACCGCTTCGTCCGCCTGCACTATTCTTCCTGATTTTATCAGTGCCGTACACTGCAGACGTTCAATTTCAAAGATATTGTTGACGAATGTGCCTTGGCAGTTGAACGGTGCGTTGGCTACCCTGCCGATGCGGTTGTTGTGCGCTAGGCAGGTCATCATCTGCTGTTGGTAGTTGAGGCTGTCGCAAAGTTGTTTGAACGTTTCTGCCGTCAGCTCCATTCCTGGTTGCCAGTCTATTTTTGAGTTGATGTCTATCATTTGTTTTCTGAGTGCAGGTAGGTGTTGTATTCGAGAGTAGGTTCGTTTTGGGGCGTCAGTGGCACTTCGTGTTGCTTTATGCTGATGTCGCATTTGACGTCGTATGGCAGGAACCATTCATTTATAAAGTCAGCCAGTGGTTTTATTGCCTGTGTCTTTTCCTTGTACTGTTGGTTGTTAAGATTGCTGATGAGCAGTTCGAAGCGCAGATACGGAATCCAGCATTTCGTGTCATCAATTTCGCTGTATCGTGTTTTGATGACGTTGACGTCGCAATGGAAGAGGGCTTTCAGCAGACTTGTTACGAACGGTATGTTTGACCTTAGCTTGCTGATGAACGGCAGCAGGACAGCGGTCTCCCTAACGTATTCGTTCTCTTCCTTCTGGATGTCGAAAAGGAAGTAGGTCTTGAGAACGTATTGCAGTTTTTTCTCAAGCAGTGCGGAGGTATGCCTCTCGAGGTTCAGTCGTCTTCTGAACAGGAAGGTGTCGAAAGGAACGAAGGCTTCGCTGAGTATCTCTACTCTTTTCTTTAGCTTTTCTGGACTTTCCTTTTTTTCATGACTTCCGATTTCCGGAGTGACGAGTCCTTGTGGGAGCAATTTTAGGTATCCGTCTCTTGACAGTGTTACCTGTTTAGTCTCTATGTCAAGGTCTATGATGTCTTGCGAGTAGTTACGAAAAAATGTACCCTGAGCCCTTGTTGTCCATAGCTTTCTTAGCTCTGGATACAAGCGTTCAAGGTACATTTCTGCACTTATCTGTGGTATTTGGTCCTTATAGTCCATAGTACATATTCCTCCTACGTTGCAAAGTTACAACATTTTCTTGAATGATACTACTAAGAACCGCGAAATTATAAATTTTTCGGTTATTTTCCTTCGACTCCGGAAGTTTGTCCCGGATTCTGCACTTCAATGCAGCCGCCCCACATGCACATCAGTTTGCAGTTGTCCATCAGGGCGGGCATCATGCTGACTTTCTCCTGTCCTCCTGGTGTCCACGGTGCTGTAAGGGCTGGTACGCACGGCATAGGAGTCAGTGCACCCATTGCTGCTGCTGTTGCTGAGGCGACAGTGGGGTTGGCAAGCGACTGGCACATGCCGAACGGTGCTATGTTCACCATAGGCTTGTTGTCCATGATGTTTGCCATGGGCTTGTTGTCAATCATCGGACGCATGGGGTCTATGATGGTCAGCGGTGTCGGAGCGTTTCCGAATGAGCACTTCAGTTGTGCTCCCATACATACATATTTTGCCATAGTTAATGTGTTTAGATGTTATTTGATGTGTGTGCTGTTATTTGTTTTTGAGTTCGAATAACAGTTCTGCCGTCTTGCCGCGTTGTAGTCTAATATGTTTGGTGTCGTCCTTGAACCCTTCCTTCCGTACCGTTACACTGTAGTTGTAGTCAATGCGTAGAGTGCTGAGTGTCAGTGGGGTTTTGCCCATAAAGGCATTGTTTACCAAGACATCTGCATCAGGTTCGTTGCATCCCACGTTGAGTGTTCCGAAGGTGACGATAGGGTGCAGGTCTTCCTTCTTTACGTTGACGACTTTCTTTTCTGCCGTGCCTATGTCGAAGTCGCCTTCGTAATAGCATACTCCGTTGACCGAGACGATTACCTTGTGCCTGCCGGCTACGATGCGGTGCGAGGTGGCCGTCTTCTGCCCGATGGAGTCTCCGTCAACGAGTATGATGGCTTCCTCCAGCGGTGTCGTTACGGTGACGTACGAATATATTGGCTGTAGCTCCACGTTGACGTTGCTGCGTTCCGACTCTTGCAGTGTTATGGTGTCTTTCCACTCTTTGAAGAATGGCGATTCCACCGTCACGGGGTATTCCTTCACGGGCAGTTGAAGCATCTTCTTCCCGTCGTGCACCATGTATGTCATGGTGTCAACGTGCAGGATGGCGTTTTCCGGTTTAATGTAGAAAACCACCCATTGCTTCTTCGGTGCCTCTTCCTTTTCCTTTGGTGCGTTTGTCCCTGTGGCATGTGCGGAAGTCAAGGCTGTCAGGCAAAGAATTGCTATTGCGGTGCGGACTATTTTATGCAGGTGTGTCATGCTTTGCGTCTGTGGGGTGTAGGTCGTTGTGGTGTCTTATTGGGTGATGACGAGGGTCTTCTCGTGTCCGTTGTAGTATTTGTAGGACATGGAAGCAATCAGAATCTGTATCGTTGCTGAGGCTAATTCAGACCTCTCCACTTTGTTGGGTGAGTATACATAGTCCTCTATTATATCAACGACGTATCCTCTTACTTTCAGTATGTTACACTGGTTGCTGTTGAGCTGACCGTTGTTGAAGGTAGCGTTGGTGACGATGTAATAGTTGAACGCCTCCTGCTCTTTCATCTGCTTGTAGAACTCGTCAATACATACGACATCCTTAATGGTGACAGAGAGTAGGGCGGACTTTGTGTCACCGTATGGATTGCCTACTTCGTTTCTTGCCCTGTTGCAGTTGGTCTCGAAATGTTGAATGAAGAACAGGTCCTTACTTTTTAAGTTGTCAATGTCATCCTTGCTTTTGCTCAGATGTAAGTATGAATTAAAGCTGCTCATATTTTGGGTCTCCTTTATACTTTAGTTATTCTTATTATGGATGAATAAACTCTACTTCTCCATTTGCCTTCTTTTTGACATGTTTTACATGTACCGCTTTTAGTCCTCGCTTACTAGGAAGATGCAGTCGTGCTATCTCTTCGTTGGATAACTCTTCCTTGATGCAACCGTCGAAAATAGCGTAAATCTTTAATGATGCTGGCACAATTTCTATGTTAAGCTCGTGTGTTGACATGTCCTTATCGTAAACTTCTTGCATAGAATAGCATTGGGCATCCTTGATGTTCAAGCATCTTTGGTAGTCCAGGTCTTCTTTCTCTGATACGACATCGTAGTATATTTCACAAGACTGGAAGACTTGATTGATGTACCAGTCCTGTATCGACATGTCCTGAGTGTCGTTGACCGTAATTGTTAGCTTGATTTTGTCACAGATAGGGTTGGCATCAGGAAAATGCACGTTGTAGTGTCGCATGAAGTGCGTTTGGCACCTCACAATTTTGTACTTTTTTTGGCTCGATTCCAATTTGAGCTCTCCAATAAACGTTGCCATAGTCTTTTTTTTAAAAGGGTTAGTATTCTATTTGTTTTTGTACTGCAAATGTACGCCGATAATTTCAAACGACAAAATAAAAATACAATATTTAAAAAAGAACATGGTGTTTTTTTACACTTTTGTCTATTTAGGCTTACAACAAGAAGTCCCGACTCCTTTCTTCGGGTGTCGGGACTTCTTGTTGTATAATAAAGGAGTTGTCGCTCTGTGAGCGATTAGCCCATCTGTGCTTCTTTGTCCTTCTTGTCCGCAGAAACCTTGATGATGAAGTTCTTTGCAGAGTAGAACGGAGTGAGGCTGATGTCGCAGGTGATGCGCTTTGTAACAGGATCCTGTGACGGTTCCTTGATTTCGTAGTTCTGGAAGAGGTTGCCGTAGCCTTTGTAGTCGTTGAGGAACGCCTGTATCTTTGCCTTCAGGTTCTTTGGCGAGTTGTAGGTGTCCCAGTTTTCGAGAGCTACTTCGTGTACGAAGTTCATCAGCACCTTCTTTACCCAGTCGAATAC